>VGHR01000143.1 GCA_016868205.1 Betaproteobacteria bacterium | reverse complement strand
GGATTCGACCCGGCATTCTTTTGGAATCAGCACTTATTACTGACATGTCATGACACTGGCCTCGACCCCGGGTACCCCGCCTGTCTTCCTGCCCTGCACTGACGGCACCCGACTGGGCCTGGGCGGCGCGGCGCTGGGCAATCTGTTCGAGGCGGTATCGCAGGACCAGGCCCGGCGCCTGATCGAGGCAGCCTGGGACGATGGCTGCCGCAGCTTTGATACAGCACCGCACTATGGGCACGGCCTGTCGGAGCGGCGCCTGGGCGACGCGTTGCGCCCGCACCCGCGAGCGCAGTGGCGACTGTCGAGCAAGGTCGGTCGCCTGCTCCGGCCCGATGCGCAGGCCGGCACCACGCACCACGGCTATGTGCAGACCCTGCCTTTTTCGCAGCACTGGGATTTTTCAGCAGCCGGAATCGAGCGCAGTATCGAAGACAGCCTGCATCGACTGGGGCTGGCGCAAATCGATGCCGTCTTCATTCACGATATCGACGCACCAACTCAGGGGGCCAAGGCGGCGCAGGTGCTCGAGCAGGTGCTCACCGAGGTCCTGCCCACCCTGCGACGGCTGCAGGCCCACCCTGCGACGGCTGCAGGCCCGGGGCTGGATCGGCCCCATTGGACTGGGCGTCAATGAAGTCACGGTGGTGCACGACCTTCTGGCCCGCGCCGACCTCGATGCCCTGCTGCTGGCCGGCCGCTACAGCCTGCTCGACACCAGCGCACTGAACACCCTGCTGCCCCAGTTACAAAAAAAGGGGGTGGCTCTGGCGCTTGGCGGGGTGTTCAACTCGGGCATCCTGGCCCAGCGCCTGCAACCCGGCGATCGCCCGACCTTCAACTACCAGGCAGCTCCGGGACCCTGGCTGGAGCGGGCCCTGCAGCTGCAAAGTCACTGTGATCGCTATGAGGTGGCGCTGCCTGCAGCGGCGCTGCAGTTTGCGCTGGCCCACCCCGCCGCGAGTCTGGTGCTGCTGGGGGCGAGGGACGCTGCACAGTGGCATCAAGCCCGCGCCATGGCGCGCCAGCCCATCGACGCGGGACTGTGGCGCGACCTCAAGGATGCGGGCCTGCTGCCCGCGCAAGCCCCAACGCCATGAATATCGACGCCCACTTTCATGTCTGGCAAATCGGCCGCGGCGATTACGGCTGGCTCACCCCGGCGCTCGCCCCCATTTACCGCGATGTGAGCGTCGAACACTGGTGGGCCCAGGCTCAGGGGCTGGGCATCGCGCGTGGGCTGCTGGTACAGGCCGCCCCGACCCGCGCGGAAACCGACTTCCTGCTGCAACAAGCCAGGCAGCATCCTGAGCGGGTCGTGAGCGGGTCGCCGGGGTGATCGGCTGGGTCGATCTGCAGTCCGCCGATGCCTGTGAACAGGTCAGGGCCCGCGCACGAGAGCCACGCCTCAAAGGCCTTAGGCCAATGCTGCAAGACATCGTCGACACCCGCTGGATCGCGAAGGGGCACATTCAGCCGGCCTTGGCCTGTATGGCGCACGCCGACCTGGTCTTCGATGCACTCATCGAGCCGCGGCACCTGAGCGTAATCTGCGAGGTGGCCCACGCCCATCCTCGGTTGCGCATCGTCCTCGATCATGGCGCCAAGCCCGACATGTCCACCCAGCCTGCAGCCTTGGCCGGCTGGCGGGCCGCTATGCAGACCCTGGCCGGGCTGAGCCGCCCGGCTCCCATCATGTGCAAGCTTTCAGGGCTGTGGACTGAAGCGCCACGGGGACAGCCCTGCGACAGCGTGCAACCCTGGGCGCAGGCGCTTCTTGAGATCTGGGGGCCACAGCGCCTGATCTGGGGCAGCGACTGGCCGGTGCTCGAACTGGCGGGCGGCTACGACGAGTGGCATCGCTACAGCCGCAGTCTGTGTGCGAGTCTGAGCCCCAACGAGCAGGCCGCCCTCTTTGGCGGCAATGCGCAGCGGATGTACCGCCTGGACTGAGAACGAGCGCCTGCGAACGCCGAGCAGTTAAACTAGGGCCTCCCAAGGAGCGTTGCAGCCGCCCGGAAAAGCGGCCAGGCTTGGGGCACGGGCGCAGTCCCGCCATGCAACGACGCTCACCTTTTCTTCAAGGTGAGTCCATGTCCACAACCCTGCTCCCCCCTGAGATGCGCCTGTCCGGGCTCGAGCCGGTATCCATCGGCACGGGCAGCCTCTTCGTCAATATCGGCGAGCGAACCAATGTCACCGGATCCAAGGCCTTCGCGCGACTGATCCTGGCCGGCGACTATGAGCAGGCCCTGGCAGTCGCTCGGCAGCAGGTTGAAAACGGCGCGCAAGTCATCGATGTCAACATGGATGAGGCCATGCTCGACAGCCAGGCGGCGATGGTGCGGTTTCTCAATTTGATGGCCAGCGAGCCAGACATTGCCCGGGTGCCGGTGATGATCGACAGCTCCAAGTGGAGCGTGATTGAAGCCGGCCTGCGCTGCATTCAGGGCAAGGGGATCGTCAATTCCATTAGCATGAAGGAGGGCGTGGACGAGTTCAAGCGACAGGCCCGGCTGATCCGCCGCTACGGCGCTGCCGCTGTGGTGATGGCCTTCGACGAGAAAGGCCAGGCAGACACCTGCGCACGCAAGATCGAAATCTGCGAGCGGGCCTATCGCATATTGGTGGACGAAGTGGGCTTTCCGGCCGAAGACATCATCTTCGACCCCAACATCTTTGCCATCGCCACCGGCATTGAAGAGCACAACAACTACGCGGTGGACTTCATCGAGGCCACGCGCTGGATCAAGCACCACCTGCCGGGCGCCAAGGTATCGGGGGGCGTCTCCAATGTGAGCTTTTCCTTCCGCGGCAACGACCCGGTGCGCGAGGCCATACACACCGTGTTCCTCTACCACGCCATCCAGGCAGGCATGGACATGGGCATCGTCAATGCCGGCATGGTTGGCGTGTACGACGAGCTCGAGCCGACGCTGCGCGAGCGTGTGGAAGATGTGGTGCTCAACCGCCGGCCCGATGCAGGAGAACGGTTGGTTGAAATAGCAGAGACGGCCAAGAGCGGCGCCAAGGACGACAGCAAGAAAAACGAATGGCGCGCGCTGCCCCTGCGCGAGCGCCTGGCGCATGCGCTGGTGCACGGCCTAAACGAGTTCATCGCCGAGGATACCGAGGCCATGTGGCAGCAATTGCATGCGCAAGGCGGCCGGCCGCTGAATGTGATCGAAGGCCCGCTGATGGACGGGATGAATGTGGTGGGCGACCTGTTTGGCCAAGGCAAGATGTTTTTGCCGCAGGTGGTCAAGAGCGCGCGCGTGATGAAGCAGGCCGTGGCCCACCTGATCCCCTACATTGAGGAAGAAAAGCGCCAGCAGGAGGCCGCCGGCGAGGATGTGCGCACCAAGGGCAAGATCGTCATTGCAACCGTCAAGGGCGATGTGCATGACATCGGCAAGAACATCGTCACCGTGGTCTTGCAGTGCAACAATTTTGAGGTGGTGAACATGGGCGTGATGGTGCCCTGCCACGAGATCCTGGCCCGGGCCAAGGTGGAAGGCGCCGATATCGTGGGCCTGTCGGGCCTGATCACGCCCTCGCTGGAAGAGATGCAATATGTCGCTGCAGAAATGCAGAAAGACGAGCACTTCCGCGTGCGCAAGATCCCGCTGCTCATTGGCGGGGCCACCACCAGCCGGGTGCACACAGCGGTGAAGATTGCGCCGCACTACGAAGGCCCGGTGGTGTATGTGCCCGACGCCTCCCGCAGCGTGAGCGTGGCGCAAGGCCTGCTGTCCGACCAGGCCGCGCAGTACATCGCCGAACTCAACGCCGACTACGAGAAAGTGCGCGCCCTGCACGCCGGCAGGAAGCAGGCGCCGCTGGTGCCCTTGGCCAAGGCCCGCGCCAACCCCACGCGCATCGACTGGGTGCACTACACGCCGCCCGCGCCCAAGTTTCTGGGCCGGCGCGTGTTCAAGAACTACGACCTGGCCGAGCTCGCGCCCTTCATCGACTGGACGCCTTTTTTCCAGACCTGGGACCTGGCTGGACCCTTCCCGGCCATTCTCAAGGACGAGGTGGTGGGCACCGAGGCCGTGCGTGTGTATGGCGATGCGCAGCGCATGCTCAGGCGCCTGATCGAGGGCCGCTGGCTCACCGCCAATGGCGTGGTGGGCTTCTGGCCCGCCAACAGCGTGGGCGATGACATCGAGATCTACACCGACGAAAGCCGCTCGCAGGTGGCCATGACCTGGCACGGCCTGCGCCACCAGGGCGAAAAGGCCACCACCACCGGCCCGGACGGCCGGCCGCTGATGCGCCCCAACCGCTGCCTGGCCGACTTTGTGGCGCCCAAGGTGCTGCCGCCCGAGATGGCCGCCGCCCGGGCCGGCGCAGCCGGGGCCGAAGGCGCCGATGGCTTTCATATCGCCGACCACATCGGCCTGTTTGCAGTGACGGCGGGGATTGGCTCGGAGAAAAAGGAAAAGTATTTTCTGGACGACCATGACGACTACTCGGCCATCATGCTCAAGGCCCTGGCCGACCGCCTGGCCGAGGCGTTTGCCGAGGCGTTGCACCAGCGCGTGCGCCAGGACTTGTGGGGCTATGCGCCGCAGGAGCAACTCAGCGCCGAAGACCTGATTGCCGAAAAGTACCGCGGCATTCGCCCCGCGCCCGGCTATCCAGCCTGCCCGGACCACAGCGTCAAGGACGACATGTTCCGGCTGCTGCAGGCCGCCGACATCGGCATGGGCCTGACCGAAAGCCTGGCCATGACCCCGGCGGCCAGCGTCAGCGGCTTTTATCTCAGCCACCCGGAATCGGTCTACTTCAATGTGGGCAAGATCGGCGAAGACCAGTTGCAGGACCTTGCCCAACGCCGCGGCCGCGACCGGCGTGAGCTCGAGCGCCTGTTGGCGCCCAACCTGTAAGCAGCAACCGGGCCCGGACTTATTCGGCGCCCTCTGCCAACCGCAGACCCTTAT
>VGHR01000142.1 GCA_016868205.1 Betaproteobacteria bacterium | reverse complement strand
ATCCCGCAAAACGTGAACTTTGCGGTGTCGCTTCAAGCGCTTTCGGATTTCCTGCGAAAGAACAACGTTTCGGTCCGATCCGTGGAGCGTGGTGCGGCGCTCGATACCGCCCAGCGTCACCTCGCCCACCACGACCAGGCCACCACGCACTGACTTGCGAAGCAGCGCACCGCACAGCGCAATCAGGCAGGCCACGCCGGTCTTGGCGCCCGACTTGGCCGCATCGAGGCGCGGCATCTGCAGCACTTCGGCGTACCCCCCCGTTGCGGCTTACCCCGACCTACTGCGGGCCTACTGCGGCCCTGTGGCGGCCGGCTGTCCGCTGGCCAGCCCGATCGTCTGCTCGTCCAAACCAAGGGCCCAGAGCACCTCGTGCGTGTGCTGCCCCAGGGTGGGGATTTCCGCTTGTACCTGCCCGGGTTCATGGCGGAACTTGATCGGGATGCCTAATTCGGTGACGCGGCCGCCGCCAAAGCCCTGCTGCTCAAAGTCCAGGCGCATTTGCCGGGCTTGAACCTGCGGCATCGACAGCGCCTGCTTGAGGCTGCGCACCGGTGCCCAGCAAACGTCCAGCGGGGCCAGGAAGGCCTCCCACTGCGGCAGGGTTTTTTCCATGAACGTGGCGCGCAAGAAATCGCGCACCGGGTCCTGCCCGCGGCCGGGCGGCAACTTGCACAGCTCCAGCAGATCGGGGCGTCCGAGCGCCGTCAAGAGATTGCGGGCAAATTTGAGCTCGCTGCCGCCGAGGGTCAAAAACTGAGCGTCGGCACATTGGTAGATTTGATAGAAGGCGCTGCCGCCAAAGCCCCGCTCGCTGCTCAGTTCGAGCTCGCGGTCTTCGCCAAACGCGGGCCCGACCACATTGACCAGCCAGCTCATCAAGGCGTCTTGCATCGAGATGTCGATGTAGTCGCCCTGGCCGGTCGATTGACAACGCAGCAGGGCCATCAGCACCCCATTCATGGCCATCAGCGAAGCGGCCATGTCGGCGGCCGGGATGCCGGGCAGCGCCGGCCGGCCGTCGGGCCCGCAATTGAGGCTGACCACGCCCGATTCGGCCTGTATGCTCAAGTCGTGCGCAGGCCGCTGGGCCATCGGGCCGTCTTGACCAAAGGCGGCCACCGAGACATAAACAATGCGCGGATTGACCGCCTTGACCGCCTCATAGCCTATGCCCAGGCGCTGCACCACGCCGGGTCGGAAGGCCTCGACCACCACGTCGGCGGTTTGCGCCAGCTTCAGGAAGGCCGCCACGCCTTCGGGCGACTTCAAATTGAGCACGATGCTTTTCTTGCCGCGGTGCGTGTTGCGAAACCAGACACTGGCACCGGCCTGTCGAGCGCCTATGGTTCGGGTCGGCTCGCCTTCCTGCGATTCGATGCGGATCACCTCGGCACCGTGGTCGCCCATCATCATCGTGAAATGCGGCCCGGGCAGGAACTGCGACAGGTCGAGCACCCGAAGGCCTTGCAGCTTCATATCACGCCCTCTTGCTTGAGCCGCGAAATCTCATCGGCCGACCAGCCCATGTCGCCGAGCAGTTGCGCCGTGTCCGCGCCCAGGGCTGAGCAGGCCTTGCCCTGCGGGCGCTGCCCCTCGATGCGGATGGGCGAGGCCACCAGCTTTTGCTGCGGCGCGTGCGGATGGGGCACCTGTTCGACCATCCCCTGGCTCAGCGCGAAGGGTTGGGTCAGCGCTTGGGCCAAACTGAGCACCGGGGCGGCGGGCAGCTTGCCGGCAAACAGCGTCATCCAATCGGCCACCGCCTTGTGCTTGAACACGGCCTCGAGCTCGGCCGTCATTTCAAGGCGATGCTTGCGCCGACTGGCGGCATCGACAAAGCGCGGGTCGTCTAGCCATTGGGGCTTGCCCACGCCCTCGGCCAGGGCGCGCCAAAACTTGGGCGTCATGCACATCACAAACAGCCAGCCGTCGGCGCAGGGCACCAATTCGCACGGCACGGTCGAGGGATGGGCCGATCTGGGCATACGCTCGATGGTGTGACCCTCGTTGAGAAACCAGGCGGCCGGATAGTTCAATTGCGCCAGCGCGACGTCAAACAAGCTGATGTCGATGTCGCAGCCCCTGTTGTGGCGCTGAGCGCCCCACACCCCCGCCAGCAGCGACATGGCGGTCGTCATGCCGGTCATGAAATCGGCCACGCTCAGGCCCATGCGCGTCGGCGGTGAGCTGGGCTCGCCGGTCAGATGCAGAAAACCGGCTTCGGCCTGCATCAGGTAGTCGTAGCCCGGCCAGGCGGCGCGGTCGTTGTGGCGTCCGTAGGCGCTCAGGTGGACGCACACCAGCTTGGGATTGGCCTCCTTGAGCGCTGCGTAGGTCAGGCCCAGCCGATCGGGCAAATCGCCGCGAAGGTTGTTCATGACAGCGTCGCATTGCGCCGCCAGCCGCTTGAGCGTGGCTTGACCGTCCGTTTTCTTCAGATCGAGCGTCAAGCTCTTTTTGTTTCGGTTCAGACTCTGAAAAAACAGGCTGTCGGGCTGCTTTGGGTCCTCGCCTAAAAAATAAGGCCCGGTCAGCCGCGAGACATCGCCGCCCTCATGCGGGTTTTCGATCTTGATGACTTCGGCCCCAAGGTCGGCCAGCTGCATTGAGCCATAAGGCCCCGCGCCGTATTGCTCGGCGCTCAGGATGCGCATGCCTTGCAGGGGTTTGTAGGCGGCCATGGTCAAATCTTGTGGCGTTCGATCAACTGCTTGGCGATGACCGTGCGCAAGATTTCGTTGCTGCCCTCGCCGATACACATCAGCATGCAGTCGCGGTAATAGCGCTCGATTTCATACTCGACCGAGTAGCTAAAGCCGCCAAAGATGCGCATGGCTTCCTGGGCGCAAAAAGCGCCCGCCTCGGAGCCGGCCAACTTGGCCATCGCTGCCTCTAAGTCGCAGCGCTCGCCGGCGTCGTACTTGAGCGAGGCCAATTTGACCAGCTGCCGGGCGCCTTCGATCTGGGTCGCCATGTCGGCGAGCTTGAGCTGGACGGCCTGGTGGTTCCACAAGGGCTTGCCAAAGGTGCTGCGCTCTTGCGCGTAGCGCAGGGCCATCTTCAAAGCGCCCTCGCCAATTCCCACGCCCCGCGCCGCCACGTTGATGCGCCCCAGCTCCAGTCCGCCAGCAATCTGAAAGAAGCCCTGGCCCTCTTGCCCGCCCACCAGGTTGGCGGCCGGAACGCGGTAGTCCTGAAAGCTCAGCTCGCATGAGTCAATCGAGCGGTAGCCGAGCTTTTTGAGCTTGTTGCCGACGATGAAGCCCTCGGTCTTTTCGGCAATGAACAGGCTCATGCCCTTGTAGCGCGGGTCGGCCTTGGGGTCGGTCTTGACCAGCAGCAAAGTGCCGTGGCCGTGCAAGCTGTTGGTGATCCAGGTCTTGCTGCCATTGATCACGTACTGATCGCCTTGCTTTTTGGCCACGGTGCGGATGGCCTGCAAGTCCGATCCTGCGTTCGGTTCGGTCAAGCCGATGCTGCCGCGAAATTCACCCGTGGCCATGCGCGGCAGGTACTTTTGCTTTTGCTCCTCGGTGCCAAAGCGCTCGATGGCCGAGGCCATGATCAGGTGGGAATTGAAAATCCCTGAGGGCGCCATCCACACGGAGGCCACTTTGGTCACAATCTGTGCATAGGTCCAGGCCGACAGACCCAGGCCACCATACTGCTCGCCGATCGTCGCACCGAACAGCCCCAATTGCTTCATCTGCTCGACGATCTCGTGGGGATACTCGTCGGCCAGGTCGAACTGACGCGCGACGGGGCGCAGCTCTTTTTCGGCCCAGGCCTCAATCGCGTCGATCAGTGCCAGGTCGTCTTGCTTGGACCGTGATTGCATCGTCATGGAGATTTCCTCGGGATCAGTAGTTGGCTTTTTTCTCGACATCAAAACCGTGCTTGGCCACCAAGATGGTGCGCATGAAGGTGCACACCGTCTTGCCCTCCTGCTGGGTTCCGATGGTCTTGACGCTGACGATGCCGGCATTGGGCCGCGACGAGGACTCGCGCTTGTCGAGCACCTCGCTGCGCGAGTAGAGCGTGTCGTTGGCAAACAGGGGGTAGGTCAGCATGATGTCGCTCCAGCCCAGATTAGCGATCGCCTTCTGGCTGACATCGGTCACGCTCATGCCCACCATCAGCGCCACCGTCAGCGGGCTGCAAATGATGCAGCGGCCAAACTCACTGTGCTTGGCATACTCTTCATCGAAATGCATGGGGTGGGTGTTCATGGTCAGCAAGGTGAACCATGTGTTGTCGGTTTGCGTGATCGTGCGGCCCGGGCGGTGCTCGTAGATGTCGCCGACCTGAAAGTCTTCGTAGTAGCGGCCGAACGATTCGCGGTAGTGCTGCGGGCCGACGGGGTGGGCGTTTTGAACCATGGAAGGACTCCTTTTACTGTTCGGTGGGGCGCAAAAGTGCCGCGGCGGCAAGGATTCGAGCCGCGCGCTTGATGATGGGGGCATCGACCAGCTTGCCCTGGTAGACAAAGGCCCCCCGTATTTGATCGGGCCCGCCTTGGGCGTCCATAGCCTCTTGCAGACCTTGCGCCCAGGCCAGCTCCTGGGGATCGGGCGCAAACGATTCGTGGATCGGTGCGATCTGCGAGGGATGAATCGCCGTTTTGCAGTCGAAGCCCATTTGCAAGGCCAGGCCGGTTTCGTGGCGCAGGCCCGGCTCGTCGCTGATGTGGATGAAAGGCACGTCCCAAGCTTGCAGCGCGCAAGCCTTGGCCGCCATCACCAGGTTGGCACGGGCCCCGAGCAGGCCTGTCCAATTGAACTGCGCGCCCAACTCCATCGACAGGTCGGCCCCGCCGAGCATCAAGGCCGACAGACGCGGTGCCCCGTCCCTGACCGCTGCGCCAATGCCAGCGGCGCCTTGCATGCCCCGCGGTGTTTCGATCAGTGCCACCAGATGCTTGAAGGTCTGGGGCAGCCAGCGCTCCACCAGGCTCATCTGCGCCGGGTCTTCCACTTTGGGCACGATCAAGTAGTCCATGCGGGCGGCGCTGTCTCGCAGCGCCAGCACATCGCGCAGTCCGTCGGGCGTGCCAATGGCATTGATGCGAACGGCCAGCTGGGCATCGCCGGGCTTGGGTGCATAGCCCGCCATGAACTCACAGACGCTCAGGCGGGCCTGGCTCTTGCGCGAAGGATGCACCGCATCTTC
>VGHR01000141.1 GCA_016868205.1 Betaproteobacteria bacterium | reverse complement strand
GGGTCGACGGCGCAGCCATCGACAGCGGTCCAACGGTGATGACCATGCGCTGGGTCTTCGATGAAATCTTCCATCGCATCGGGACCCAGCTTGAGTCGGAGTTACAGATGACCGCCTTGCCGGTGCTGGCGCGCCACTTTTGGGACAAGGGCGGCAGCCTGGACCTCTATGCCGATCGGCGTGAATCAACCGATGCGGTTGGCCGCTTTGCAGGCTTGCAAGAAGCCCGACGCTTCGAACACTTCTGCCAGACCGCCCGCGAGGTCTACCGGGCCCTGGAGCAACCCTTCATACGCTCGGCCGGACCAAGCTTGGGCAGCATGGGCAGCGCCCTGGGTCTGCGCGGACTGGCCACCCTGACGCGGATCGGCCCTATGCGGAGCCTTTGGGACAGCCTGGGACAGTTCTTCGGCGACCCGCGGCTGAGGCAGCTCTTTGCCCGGTACGCGACTTACTGCGGCTCCTCCCCCTGGCAGGCGCCGGCCACTCTGATGCTTATTGCCCAAGTCGAGATGGACGGTGTGTGGTCGGTTCAGGGCGGTATGCACGAGCTTGCCGTCTGTCTGGCCCGGCTGGCGCAGGCGCGCGGCGCACAACTGCGCCTGGGCTGCAGTTGCGAGGAGATTGTGCTCGGGCCCGGTGGCGTGCGCGGGGTGCGCCTGAGCGATGGTCAAGAGCTACCTGCCGACAGCGTGATCTTCAATGGCGACATCGCCGCCCTGCGGCAAGGGCTGCTCGGGCCCGCAGCCCGGGCCGCCGCACCGCAGCGGGCAGCACCACGCTCCCTCTCAGCCCTTACCTGGTCGGTACACGCCCCAACCACCGGGGTGGAGCTCGATCGCCACAATGTATTTTTTCAAGACGACTACGCCAGCGAATTCAGCGATATCTTTCAAGCTCGGCGGCTGCCGCGCAAACCGACTGTCTACCTCTGTGCCCAGGACCGGGGCGCCGGCAACCCGCCCGCTGCGGCCGAGCGGCTGCTGTGCCTGGTCAATGCGCCCGCCCGAGGCGACGAACCTGCCACCGGGCAGACCGACGAGGAGCTCGACCAATGCCAAACAACCGCCTTCGACCTGCTCCGGCGCTGCGGCCTGAAGCTGCAAGCGCAAGCGCATCAGATCCTGCGCACCACACCGTGGGACTTTCATCGGCTGTTTCCGGCCACGGGGGGAGCCCTTTATGGCCAGGCCACGCACGGCTGGATGTCAGCCTTTGCGCGACCGGGGGCGATCAGCCCGGTGCCGGGACTGTATCTGGCGGGGGGCAGCGTGCATCCGGGGCCGGGCGTGCCGATGGCGGCGCTGTCGGGGCATCTGGCGGCCGCGGCCCTGATGGCCAGCCCCGCTTTGACCAAACGCTTGCACCCGGCGGCTACCTCTGGTGGTATGTCGACGCACTGAGCGAGGACGGCGCTTACGGTCTGACCCTGATTGCCTTTGTTGGCAGCGTCTTCTCGCCCTACTACGCCTGGGCCCGGCGCCGCGGCTCAAGCGATCCGATGAACCACTGCGCACTGAATGTCGCGCTGTACGGCAAGGGCGTTCGGCGCTGGTCCATGACCGAACGGGGCGCACGGCACTGCAGCCGCGAGGCACAGCGCTTTTGCATCGGACCGAGTCAGTTGCACTGGGACGGCCACGCCCTGCATATCGACATCTGCGAGGTCGGCATGCCCATCCCCCACCCAATACGCGGGCGGGTGCGACTGCACCCGCACCAACTGCTCAACTTCTCCACACCGCTGGATGCCGCCGGCCGACATCGTTGGGGGCCCATTGCGCCGCAGGCACGCATCGAAGTCGAGCTCGACCGTCCTCGCCTGAACTGGCAAGGCCAAGCCTACATCGACTCCAACGAGGGCGACGAGCCGATCGATCGCGGCTTTCGGCACTGGGATTGGTCGCGCGGCGAGCTTGCCGATGGAAGCACCGCCGTGATCTACGACATCGAACCCGATGAAGCCGACGGCCGGCTTCTCGCGCTGCGCTTTGACCGGCAAGGCCGGGTCGAACCCTTCGACCCCCCCCCTCAGAAAAAACTACCC
The DNA here is from genome assembly GCA_016868205.1 of Betaproteobacteria bacterium. Classification (GTDB taxonomy): domain Bacteria; phylum Pseudomonadota; class Gammaproteobacteria; order Burkholderiales; family Burkholderiaceae_C; genus Polaromonas. The sequence continues at coordinate 3,165 of VGHR01000141.1, read as the reverse complement.
CGGACAGCCTGGGGGCTGAACCGGCGCATGCGCAGCCAAGGGCCGGTGCGGGTGATCGATCAGCTCGAAGACACCCCCTTCTACCAGCGATGCATCCTCAACGCCGAGCTGGGCGGCCAGCGCGTCAACTGCTTTCACGAAACCCTGAATGTGCCGCGCCTGATCCATCCCATTGTTCAGGGCATGCTGCCCTGGCGCATGCCGCGCCGGGGCTAGGCAGGCACAAAACGGCTGGGCCGGTCAGCCAGCGCCTCGTCTGACATCGAGCCCGCCGTCTTTCTGACGGGCCTCAGAGGGATGGGGGAAGCGCATCCACGCCGAATATCTCGAGGCATTTTTCTGCGCACTACATCTGCTTACACCGATGTGACATCTGTCACAGCCGCCGGGCGAGGGCATTCAGGTCAAATCGTCGTGACGCGACACGAAGAACCGCCATGCAAAGCCGCCAGTCGCCCCCAGCCCAAGGCCCGCAGCCTCCGTCCGTTGGATCGGCCGACCTGACCCAGCGCGTTGGCCAGCTCGAGCGCGTCAATGGGCATCAGACGAGCTTTTTGGCCCGACTCAGCCACGAGCTGCGCAATGCCCTGTCGCCCTTGCATCATTCACTCGAGCTGCTGCGCCGGCAAAGCCGGGCGCCAAGCATGGCGCCAACCGCCGATCTGATACAGCGCCAGTTGAACTACCTGGGCAAGCTGGTGGACGAACTGCTTGATGCTGAGCGCATCGCCCAGGGCAAACTGACCCTGCACAAGCAGACCGTGATGCTGCACAACCTGATCGATGACGCGACGGCCCTGAGTCGATCGGCCCTGACCGAGCGAGGCCACCAGCTGACCCTGGAGGTACCCGAGCAAACCATCACGCTGGAGGCCGACCCCACCCGATTGACCCAGGTGTTGGTCAACCTGTTGGTCAACGCGGCAAAGTACACGCCGCCAGGCGGTAAGGTGGCCCTGAGGGCGCATGTCCATGCAGATCGGTTGTACCTGGAGGTCAGCGACAACGGCATCGGCTTGTCTGAGGAGGAACTGCCGCTGATTTTTGACCTGTACGCCCAAGCAGCCAGCGGCCGGCGCATGGACGCCGGGGGGCTGGGCGTCGGGCTGGCGCTGGCCCGCCAGTTGACCGAGCTTCATGGGGGCGCGCTTAAAGCACACAGCGACGGGCCCGGTCGGGGGAGTTTTTTCCCTGGAGCTGCCTTTAATGAAGACTCCGTCAACGGCCAGCGGCGTCCAACCCGCGCAAGACCCCGGCGCCAATCCAAGCGATACACGCCCGGCCGCAGATGGCGCGGGGCAAAAATTCTTGTGGTCGATGACCACACCGATGCATCCGACACCCTGGCTCTGGCGCTGCAGTGCCTTGGCTACGAGGCCCACAGTTGTTACAGCGGACCTCAGGCGATTGCCCGGGCCCGAGAGCTCAAACCCCAAGCCGCGCTGCTAGACCTGAGCATGCCAGGCATGGATGGCTATGAGCTAGCGAAGCAGCTGCGGCACAGCCACCCGGCCATGACCCTGGTGGCTATGACCGGCTGGGCCGACGAGGCTGATCGTGTCCGCTGCCTGCAAGCGGGCTTTGATGGACACATGAGCAAGCCCGCCTCCATTGAGGCGATCGAAGCGTTGCTCAGCTCGCTGTCTGAGCGGTCCCGGCACTAAAGCAAGAGCTGAGCGGAGGACACCCTGGCGGGCGATCTCAGCGCACTGAACGGCGCAGGACCTGCTGGCGCTCGAAGAGTTCGATCATCCAGACCACGCGTTCACCCATCGGGCGCTTAACCCATACGGGCCGCCGCGCGGGAAAAGGCAAGGCCCCGGCCTGCTCGCACAGGTCGACCAAGTAAGCCGTGGCCGGCAAGGGCGCTGCAAAAGCCAGCGCGGGTACGCAGGCCTGGGGCCACCAAGCGCGGCTGAGCAAGGCCAGTTTGCGCGAGCGTGAAACCACCGCGCGGTGGTCCACCGGATTGAGACCATCGCGCCGCAGTTGATGACCGATTTCGGCATAAATGAGCTGCGCCGCCACGATCGCAGCGCGGCAGTCGCGCGGCAGCCCAGCCACACCCGCCATGGACTGCCTGTAAAGCCGATCGGCTTCCCGCAGCAGACCTTCGACCACCTGTTGTATCGGCTCACAAATGTGCGGCTCCATCAACCAAGCCTGGCTGTCAATTCCGGCCTGCGCCATCGAGCGCCGCGGGAGATAGAGCCGTCCGTTGCGCGCGTCCTCCCCCACATCGCGGGCGATATTGGTCAGCTGCATGGCCACGCCGAGTTCGCAAGCCCGCGCCAGGGTGGCGGCGCTGCGGCCGCCCATGATCCAGCACATCATGGCCCCCACGCTACCGGCCACACGCGCGGCATAGGCTTGCAGCTCACCCATCGAGTCGTAAGTGCGACCCTGCGCGTCCCAGGCAAAACCCTCCAGCAGAGCCTCGAGCAAGCCCCGCGGCAACTGATGTTCATGCACCACCACGGCCAGGGCCCGATCCTCCACATGGGACCAGGGCTTGCCCTGGTAAATGGCGTCGAGCCGCTGACTCAGCTCCTCAAGGCTCCGACGGGCATCGTCACCGCGCTCTTGGGCCTGGTCCACCAAGTCATCGGCCACGCGACAGAAGGCGTACAGGGCAATACTGGCCGCCCGCATGCGGGCCGGCAGTAAGCGGCTGGCAGCAAAGAAGCTGCGTGAGCCACCGCGCATCAATTCCACGCAGGCCTGCAAATCCTGCTGACGACGCAGCGCAAGCGTTTGGGCGGTAGGCATCAGCATTCAGTCCCCCACCAAGGCGGCCAGGCCACGCTGACGATACACCGCCGCATCGGGCACCACCTGATCGAGCGCCTTGGCCGACATCAGCACCCCCGGCACACCGGCGCCCGGATGGGTACTGGCACCGACCATGAACAGCCCAGGCAGGTCCTCGCTGCGGTTGTGCGGCCTGAAATACGCACTTTGCAGCAGCAAAGGCTCGAGCCCGAAGGCCGCTCCTTTGTAGGACAGCAATCGATCCTGAAAGTCCAGCGGCGTTGTCATCAGTGACGCGCGCAAATGACGGCTCAGACCGGGTAAGACAGTGCGCTCCAGAGCCTGGGCCACCGCCTGTCGGTAGGGCTCGGCCTGGGCGCGCCAGTCGGTCCCGCTGTCGAGGTGCGGCACCGG
>VGHR01000140.1 GCA_016868205.1 Betaproteobacteria bacterium | reverse complement strand
CTGCTGGTGGGCAACAGCGCGGGTGCGGCCAAGCTGCGGCAGCTCCTTCCCGCCCTCAGCGCCGCGTTGCGCTCGGCTGGCTGGCCCACGCAGACCATCCGCATCAAGGTGATGTCCTAAGCTGCAGCCAGCGGCAGGCGCAAGGGCATTTCGGTGGCAGACCAGCCGATCGCCTCAGTCGAGCTTGAGTCCCAATTCGAGCGCTTTCTTGGGCAGGACTGCGAGCTCGCGCTGGATCACCTCACTGAAGGCTTCGACCGTGTTGCCGCTGGTTAGCGAAACACCACCCAGATCGCTCAGACGCCGCCGGAACTCCGGCTCTGCCACTATCTGCGCCACTTTCTGATTGAGAAAGGTGATCACTGCCGGCGGGGTCTTGGCCGGCGCCACCAATCCGAACCACATGTCGAAATCGACCCCGCCGCGCAGGCCCTGCTCCGTCAATGTAGGGAGGTCGGGCCACAACTCAGAGCGCGTGGCCCGCAACTGGCCCAAAGCCTTGAGCTTTCCACCTTGAATTTGAGCGCGGGCATCTGCAGTCCCCAGAAGGCCCCAACGAACCTCGCTGGTCAGCAGGGCTTGCACCAAGGGTGCGCCACCCCGGTAAGGGACATGGGTGTAGTTGCCATCGGCCGCCGCGTTCACCAGCTCAGAGGCCACATGCGAGATGCCGCCGGCGCCAGTGGAGCCATAAGGCAGCCCCCCCTTGCCGGCAGACTTGCCTGCAGCAATCAGGTCTTGTACCGAGCGCCACGGGGAGTTCAGCGGAACCACCAGGACCAAAGGGGCCAGCATCACGCGCGCGATGGGCACCACGTCAGCGGCGGTAAAGCCGGCCTTGGCATAGGTAGCCGGGTTGATCGAGAGCATCCCCGTCAGACTCATGGCCAGGGTGTAGCCATCGGCTGGGCTTTGCAGCAGGGCTTGCATGCCCAGGTTGCCGCTGGCGCCGGGTCGGTTGTCCACAACCACGGCTTGCTTGAGCTCTTCCTGCAGTCGTTGGCCTACCAGGCGCGCAGACACGTCGGTTGCACCGCCGGCCGGATACGGAACGATGATGCGGATCGGCTTGTTCGGGAAGGCGGCCGTCTGGGCCAATGCAGGCACGACGGCAGAAAGCGCAGAACCGAACAGAGCAGTACTGGCAAGACGACGATTGACGGACATTTGAGATCTCCTCGGAGGGTGGGTTGTTGGAATGGGTGTCAGATAAGACCGGGACAGCGCCTTCGAGATTCAATGGGCGCGGCGGCTTGCATCGCCTAGTTCGAGGCGCTCTTGCTGCTTTTCCAGCTCATGCCAGCCAATTAGCTGCTTGAATTCGTTCATCGTGGCGCGCGGGCATGGCAGTTCGCCCATCGGCTGTCCGCAGCGATCGGCCAAGGCTGCAAGATTGGCGCGCAGGGCGTGGACCACACTGAGCAGGCCGACGATGGGATAGGTCGCCATGCCGGCAACCGCTTCGATCTGCGGACGACTGAGGGTCGCCATCCAGGTGCCCTCCATCAGCTGCAGGGACAGGGGCCGACCGCAGATCCGGCGCAGCCGCACAAGATCGTCATAGGTGCTGAAGGTGCGGGAGATGGGCTGGATCAGATCGGCGCCGGCCTCGGCATACCGGGCGGTGCGGTCCAGCGCTTCTTGCGGGTCCATCACATCGGTGCGGGCCACGATCATCAGGTTGGGGTCACGTCGGGCGTCGACCGCCGCGTGGATCTTGGCCACCGCGTCCGCCAAGGAAAGGGTGACCGAACTGGTGGCTGCCGCCGGACAGCGCTTGGGGCTTACCTGGTCCTCGATGGATAGCGCGGCCACACCCGCCTTCTCGAAGGCGCGCACGGTCCGCTGAGTGTTGAGCACATTGCCATAGCCGGTATCGGCATCGGCAAAGATGGGCTTACGCACCACATTGGCGATACGGTCAACCACACCCAGGTTCTCACTCAGGGTGTAGAGCTCCATGTCGGGCTGGCCCAACAGCGACGCCGAGATGCCAAAGCCGGTGGTGAACACACCGTCGAAAGCGGACTGGTCCACCAACAGCGCGGACAAGGCGTCCTGGGCGCCAGCAAACCAGGCCGTGGAGCCCTCGGCCAGACGCTGCTTGAGCCAAAGACGTGATTCGCTCATGGGGCTGCTCCTGCGCTGCGCGCCAGACGCTGCTTGAGGTAAGGGATAAGGCCTCCGGCTTCAAGGGTTTGGCGCTCAGCGGCATTGAGCTGTTGCAAGGGCAGACTGCTGCCGCGGCCGAGGTGACGCACGCATCCGTTCGACCAATCGACCTCAATCTCGTCGCCGCGCTGCACCTGTGTCAGGATGCCGGGGCAGGTGACCAAAGGAAGGCCCATACTGATTTCACCGCGAAAAAAGCCGGGTGAAAAAGACTCGGCCACCACCCCCGTAATGCCGAGGTGTCGCATGGCACGCATGGCCGGGTAATGGGGGTGGCCGTAACCGAAATTTCGTCCGCCGACCAGTAAATCGCCACGCTGCACGCTCGCTGCAAAGTTCGGGTCACGGTCGGACATGGCCAGGGCGGCCAGCTCCCTGACATCGGTGATCTTGATGTTGCGCACCCCGATGATGAGGTCGATGTCGTAGTCTTCCTCGTCAAAGACCCAGGCCACACGTCCGCGCAGGTTGGGCAGGGTCATGACCGCACGCCAGAGAGGTAGGGCCGAGGATCTGCAATGTGTCCCTCGATGGCCGAGGCCGCCACGGCAGCGGCATTGCAGATGTAAATTTCGCTGTCCACGCTGCCCATTCGGCCGGGCGTATTGAGCGTCCCCGTCGAAACAGCGCGCTGCTTGTCGGCCATGGTTGCAATGCGCCCGTAGCAGTAGTCGCAAGTGGGAGAGCTGAGGAAAGCCCCGGCCTCCACCAAGGACTCTAGGAGGCCTTCACGCGCGGCCTGAGCCATGATGGCCTGCGAGGTGGGGACCACATGCAATTGAAATCCCGGCTTGACCTGCCGGCCGCGCAGAATCTCGGCGGCAATTCTCAGGTCTTCAAGCCGACCGCTGGCACAAGAGCCCAGGTAGCCGGCATGCACTTCAAGACCGACATGGTCACGCAGATTGCGGGTATTGGCCGGGCTGGGAGGAATGACGACGATGGGCTCAAGATCGGACACATCGACCGTCACCACGCGCTCGTAGATCGCATCGGCATCGGGATAAACCGGGGCCAGGTCGAGCTTGGCGCGGTCTTTCGTGTAAGCCAGCGTGCGCGCATCGGGTGCAATCAGCATGGTGTTGGCGCCCAGAAACATGGCCTGGCCACAAAGCGTCTGACGCCCCTCTATGCTCATTGCATCGATAACAGGCCCGGCCAATTCGACGACCTTGAAAGCGCAAGAGGACGGGCCCATAACGCGCACAAGGTGGTGGAAGACGTCTCGGGCCATCACGCCTGGCTGTAAGGCCCCGGTAATGACGATCTTGACCGTTGCCGGCACCGTCATCGCCATGCTGGGTGAGACATAGGCTTCCAGCACCCCCTTGCGCGCGCCAAAGGCGTAGGTCCCGAAGGCGCCGAGCTGACTCACATGACCATCGAAGTGCACGACAAAGGCGCCAGGCGTGGCATAGCCGAGCTCGGCCGACACCTGATGGCCGATGCCCCGCCGCTCGTGCACCGGCACGCCCTGCGCCGCGCCCCAGGCGCGCGTGATTTTGTGGAGCTCTTCTTCCTTGGGGTTGGCTGCCGGCACCATGTGATCGATGAAGAGCACGAAACGCTCGGGCGTATCGATTTTCTCGACGCCGAACTCCTCACGTGCCTCGCGGAAAAACACATCGGTGTAGCCCGGGAAGTCGTAACTGATGACGAAATCCGGGCGAGCTTCGACCTCTTGTCCAGCACGAACGAAAGCCTGTCCGCTGGCGCGGGCGAGGATTTTCTCGGTCATGGTCTGGGGAATTCGCTCTGCTAAGATTTCCACGATTTGGCAAAAATAATTGTGGGAAACGAATGTCATTGAAACAAATTCAAGGATCGTGACATCTCTGGCAAACCCGAAGATTTACCGCATTATGGGAATTAAATCAGGAGGGCCGGTGGGGGACAGTCGGCTGCGCCTCATGAGCGCCGGCACCCGCACCCAAGCGGCAGCGGAGGGCACGCAGAGCATCGAAAGGGTGATCAACCTCCTGCGCGTCGTCGCCTCCAGAGGTCGCAGCGGCATGCGCCTGGGCGACATCACCGCGGCCAGCGGTTTGCCCAGTTCGACCTGTTTTCGAATGCTGCAACGCCTGGAGATCGAGGGCGTGCTCGAGCGCCACGCGGTGACACGCAAATATCTGCTGGGCCCTCTGCTCTACGAGTTGGGGCTGCTGGCCCAGCCACGTTTTCAACTGGCACAGCGGTGCGAGAACACGCTGACGACCCTGGCCGAGCTCACGCAGGACACGGTCTACCTGAGCGAGCGTCGAGGCAACGAAGCGGTGTGCTCGGCCAGGGCGCTGGGAGACTACCCGATCAAGGCGCTGACGCTGGACGTCGGAGTGCGGCGACCGCTGGGTGTTGGCGCTGGCGGGCTGGCCATTCTTTGCGCCCTGCCCCCCGCAGAAGCCGACGACATCATCAGGGGCCACGCGGAGCGCTACCCCAAGTTATCGTCTCTGACAGTGTCGCGCGTGCGTGAACTGGTCGATCAAGGACGGGAACAGGGGTTTGCCTTCCTAGACGGGCCGGTGCACCCCGGCACGGCCGCAGTGGGCGTGATCATCCCCACGCTCGCGCCGATGGCCGCCATCAGTGTGGCGGCCATCTCGTCAAGACTCGATCAGACCCGGCGACTTGAAATCGCGGCGCAACTGCAAGTTCAGGCACTGCGACTGAGTCACTTACTGGACCGATCCGCGGCCACGCAGGACTGAGCGGACGTACAAGAGAGTCGGTCCAGGGACGCGGGTGACTGGACAACAGGATAAGCCGGCCCCTCACGGAACAGCGATCTGTCGGAGCCTTGGAAACGGCTATCGGAGCCAAATTATTGAAGCAAGAGATTGAAATTAAAAGGAAATTTTTTCTAGATCACCAGTTCGTTCCCCCTTTTGTTCCCCCGCTTTGACCGCGCTACCCCGTTCTCAGCGCCTGAAAAACTGGGGGCTCTCGCTCCCCTCGCGGCCCATCTACCTGCCCAGGAACAGCAGACTCTGGTGGACGCTACAACCTCGAGCTAGGGGGGGGGAGGGTCTGGCCTGGACTTGTGAGGTTGTGGGCGCCCCACTCCCTCCGAAAAAAGGGCTCGGCCTGGGCCATAGACAGATGTCTTGCCCTCACCAGCCGTACCACTCTAAAGTTAAAGAGGTGGTTGGGCCAAGCAAAAATGAAGCGATACCCGGCGCTG
>VGHR01000139.1 GCA_016868205.1 Betaproteobacteria bacterium | reverse complement strand
GTTTGTAGATCAGAACGCTGGTGAGCAATGCCCAGATCGGCATTGAATATCCAACAATCGCAGCCCGGCCAGAGTTTAAAAGCGTAAGACTGAGAATCAGCCCCAGATGCCAAAACAGCATATTGAAAAGCCCGATCCAAAAGACCTGGATCCGCTCTTTGGGCGGGATACAAAAGCGATCTTTTTGATACAGGCCATAAAGGCCAATCACAACAAGCGCGAGCAGAAACGTAATGCCACGAAATGTGAGTGGTGGATAGCCCGACACCACCGACTTCATCACCGGATAGTTCAAACCCCAGGCCAGAGTCACCAGGAGAATGAGTGCGAGGTCGGCGCGCCGTACGGCGGGTGCCCCAGTGCCTGACATGGGCTCAGCCGTTGACCACCTGCTTCGACTGGCTGCGGGCAATTGCAGAATTGACTGCCGGCATGACCTTTTCGGCCATCAGCTCCATCGATCGGATTCCGAGAGAGCGATCTGCCCAGTCGTGGCAGGGATAGAGCAGCGTGCCGAAATCGCCAATCTTTTCCCGAAAGGCGAGGATCTGATCCACCACCTTATTGACTGAACCCTGAAAGACCAGCTTCGGGAGCATGGCCTCTGGGGTAATGGATGAATCGGGCTCATCTTGATGCAACTTGAAGAGATTCGAACGGCTGCCAAAGCCGACAAGCTTGCGAATCAATTGTTTGAAATAAAAGTAGTAGGGGCCATCGCTGCCGTGGCCGTAGCGTCCGGCAAGCTTGTCATCGTTGTCGGTGACAAAAATACTGCGCGCGACCCGCCAGTTGGCCGGGTCAGCGGGCCGCCCGGCCTGGGCGCAGCCCTCCACATAACTCGGCCAGTGGCTTTTGACCCATTCGGCAAGCAGAAAGTTTGCTGAAATGGGCTCCCAGCCGCGGGCCGCAGCGCTGGTGACACCTTTTGAAAACGGTGCAACCGCGGTCACCACGATGGGGGGGTGTGGTGATTGATAGGGCTTCAAAATGATGCCCTGGCCGATTTCCGGAATCATGGTGTTCGCCGTGGTGACTCTATAGAACTGGCCCTCGAGGTTATAGGGGGCCTGGCCTTTCCAGATCTCCAGGACCATATTGATGCCCTCGACAAACATGTCGAGCCGATTCTTGCCGTAATTTCCGAACACTTCTGCATCTGACATCAGGCCACCGGGGCTAATGCCCATGATGAATCGGCCCTTGAGCATGTGGTCAAGCATGGCGACTTGGGCCGCAATCGCGGCGGGATGGCTATTGGGGACATTAATGGTCCCACTGCCGAGCTTGATCTGTTTTGTCTCTGCGGCAACTGAGGCGAGAAACATCAGGCACGAGGTCACATTTTCTGCAAGATCGGTGACATGTTCGCCGACATAGGCCTCGCTGTAGCCGAGCCGGTCAGCCAACAGAATCGCCTCGCGGTCTTCGGCGAGTGTCTCCCAGGCGTGTCGGCCGGGGGGGTGCAGGGGCATCATGAATGTTCCAAGTTTCATCGTGATTCCTTCATTGCGAACGGGAGCGGCCCACTCTTATTGAACAACTGATCAATAGGCGGCATTAGACTCCAGAAGTTGAGTAATGTCACGCCCTCTAGCGAAAGCCCTAATCCGGGACACATCTGCCAGTCCAAGGTACTCGCATGCGGTCAAACCACCCTATCGCGTTTTGCCAGGACTGCACAGGCGGAACGGCTGAATTCGGTCTGCGGCAGGCAAGGTTATCGGACATGGGCCACACCTTTTATTTCGACTGCCGTTTCCCGCAGCAGGTGCTTGGGGTCTGAGTAATAGTGAATTAGAGCGTCTTCGTGATCTTGACGGCTGTCGTTGCGGGTCATTGCAATCGGCGTCCCCATGCGGCGGGCCTGCGCGACAGCACTGACGCCGACAGGCACTCTCAGCTTAGAAAAAGTATCCAGGGCCTGGACCACTTCTGGCGCAGCCCCATCCCGTATGTCTGCAAGGCACTCGGTAAGGGCCAGTGCGTCGCCGGCGGCCTTGGTCACCCCTTGGCCAATATGTGGCCGCGCGACGAAGGCTGCATCGCCCACTAGTGCCAGCCTACCGCGCACCATTTCGCTTGATTCAAGATCAAAGATGGGCTGAAGAATCAACGGACCGATGCGCGTGGAGAGCACCTCGCTCCAGCAAGGGTGAAAGTGGTCGGCGGCCTGAGCGATTGCAGCCTGTAGATGCCGAGGATCAATGCGGTCCGGAGGGATCCCGCCTTCAAATCGCTGTCCGAAGCGGTCGGTGAGCATCGATTCAAGCTGGGACTCCGAGGTCTTGCGATACCAGACGAGATTTATCTGGATGCTGTCGACACTGTCGGGCGCTGCGATCGGGTAGGTCAGGATTTGCTCGCCTGGATCCTGGGCAAAACAAAACGCATCCGCAAGAAAGCCTTGCGCGGAACTGCTCAGCTGGCTCTGATCCGCGACCGCCCGCCAGGCGATGTAGCCGGCGTAGACGCTGCTTTGCTCGGGGAAAAGCAGATGACGTGTTGCTGAACGGAGTCCCTCTGCAGCAACCACAAGGTGTGCTTCCTGGGTCTGTCCATTGCCAAGGTGGACGCGCGCCAGATGCTGCACATCACCTGGCTCAACCCGATCCACGGCATGATTCAGGTGGTAACGGTCCCGGGGAAACGCCGCCAGCAGAAGGCCCAAAAGCCGTGACCAGGAGGTCAGAATCTGTGGCAAGCTGAGCTGGGCCAGCAGCTTGCCGGATCGGTCAAAGGCCCGCCGTTCAGTAATCAGGATGCCTAGAGGATCGTTTGCGGCCACGCCAGCGAGTGCCAGCACCCTCCGAAGGCCTTCATGGGTCACAATGCCGGCCCCGCGGCTACTCAGCGGTGTATCAGAGCGTTCAAAAATTCTGACATCCCATCCCGCGCGTAGCAGCAAGTTGGCCGCAAATAACCCGCCCATGGAGCCGCCAATAACGATTGCTGTTTTCTCCACGACTATAAAGTCCTTACACTTTCCACCATGGGGTCTCCAGAGGCGGATTTGATTTGAAAAAATTTCAGGCAGAAAAAAATACGCAAGACGTTGGGGTCGGGGTCCGACTCAGCCCGCAGGCGCGAAAAGAACAGATTCTGAGGGCGGCGATCGATTATTTTTCTGAAGTTGGTTTTTCTGGGCAGACCCGCGAGCTTTCCCGGCGCATTGGCGTATCCCAGGCGCTGTTGTATCGCTACTTTACATCTAAAGCGGACTTGATTGATGCGGTATTTGAGGCGGTCTTTATGAGAAAGTGGAATCCCCAGTGGATTCGCGATCTCCGTTACCGAGACACCCCGATTCGAGAGCGACTCATTCATTTCTACACCCAGTATGCCAACGCTACATATCGACCGGAATGGATCCGCATTTATATGTTTGCAGGCCTCGAGGGCATGGGCTGGAATCGGAACTATCTTGATTTTGTCCGACGCAAATTGTTAACGGTAATTTGTAACGAGATTCGTTACGAGTTTTCACGATCAGAGACCATGAAGGGCCAAGCGAAGATTTCCCCGCGTGAAATCGAAATGATCTGGAATCTGCATGGCAGTATGTTTTACTGGGCGGTGCGATGCAATATTTTTGGAATCGACTCTTCCGTGCGTTTTGAAACGCGTGCCGCCGATGCAGTCGACCTTTTCCTGGCGGGTGCCGCCAAAGTCTATCCTCAGCTCGTGCGCAAGTCCAGTGTCGCAAAGCGCCCACGGTGAAACACAAGCGGTTCAGGTCCCATATGATCAAATCGCTGGACACTGGCAACTACGATCACGTGATCCCCGCCGTCGATGCGCGACTCTACGGTACAAAAAAAGTTGGCGGCGCATCCATCAATCACTGGTGGTTCTGCGTCTGAAAGGGGTTCCCGCAGGGCTACCGATTCAAACTTGTTGATTTCTGGTGTCGCGAATCGAGAGGCCAGATCCCGCTGGTGGGCGCCAAGGATATGAATAACGTGGTGACAGCCGACCTCAAAGACATGCAGATTGGGCGAGGATTTGACCAAAGACCATAGCACCAGCGGGGGGTCAAGAGAGACTGAGTTAAAACTGCTGATCGTCATGCCGACTGCCCGATGCTGATCGCGATCCAGGGCCGTGATGACCGTCACGCCGGTCGGAAACTCGCCCAGCGCGTTGCGAAAGGCCCGCGCGTTGAGGGCCCGATCGGCGGACATTGTCATGACTGTATTCACGCGCTGAAGGTTTATCGGCCGTTGGGCGGTGGCACTTGGGCCCGGTACCAGTCGGCGACGTCTTCACCGGTCATGATCTTCACCTCGGGCCGCGACTGCGCGTAATCGAGGAGTTTTTCAAATCCGGCGATGCGATGCGGAACGCCGGTCAGGTAAGCGTGCACGCTGACAGCCATGACCCGCGCGCTCGTTGCGCCATCCTCGATCAGCCGATCAAGATGCGCGACCCCCCGGTGATAAAACTCATCGGACCGATGATGCTGCAGGCCGAAGACGGGAATGTCATTCACTTCTACGGTATAGGGTACCGAGATGACAGGCTTTGGCGAGGCGTTGATGTAGCAGGGCTGTTCATCGAGAATCCAGTCGGCAACATAGTCAATGCCTGCAGCCGAGAGATGGTCGATGGTCGAATCGGTCTCGGTCAGCCCGGGGCTCTCCCACCCGCGGGGGGGTCGGCCTGTAAAAGATTTGATCGCCTGAATGGTTTGTGCAATCGCGGCCGGCTGGTCTTCGACTTTGTGCATCGGGCCCTGCACAAAACCATGGCCCATGAACTCCCAGTTCAGATCCCGGGCGGCCGAGGCAATCCGCGGATAGCTCGAGCAAACCACCCCGTTGATGGCCATGGTTGGCCGAATCTTGCGCTTCTCCAGTGCGTTCAAAATGCGCCAAAAGCCCACGCGCATGCCGAATTCATGCCATGCCCAGTTCGGCAGGTCAGGCAGTAGCAGCTGACCCATCGGTGGCGGTAGCACCGTTCGCGGCATTCCGCGCTCTATGGACCAATGCTCCACATTCACGATGAGCCAGAGCAGAACGCGGGCACCGCTGGGGCCTTTTAGCGGCGGCCGGTCAACGATCGCGCTGTAAGGGACACGGTCACTGAGGAGTTTGAAGGCGGGGTCGGTCACGGCGTATCCTTTCGCATTAGTGGTAATGCTGCGGCGACAGGAGTGGGGAAGTAGGCCTAGCTGCCGCCTTAGTGATCAATTGCTCAATAATACGGCACGGCCCAGCTTTTCGGCGATTTTTTACGGCGCTAGTAGTAGCCCCTATATACGGGACGCCTGGATTTACAAATAGTCGGAACCCAAGAGACGGCGTCCAATCGAGGGGGCGTCACTCGCGATCATCACAGCCCTCGGCGGTAAAGGAGAAACGATGGATAAGATGCGAAGAAAGGTTGTTGGCGCAGCAGGTGCTTCTGTCATGGCGGCAAGTCTGCCGTCGCAGGTGTTTGCGCAGTCGGGCCCAATTAAGATCGGCATGAGCATGCCGCAGACCGGTGGACTCGGCGGCGGCGGACAGGCAGCCCTGGTGGCCATTCGCCTCTGGGTTGACGATGTCAATGCGAAGGGTGG
>VGHR01000138.1 GCA_016868205.1 Betaproteobacteria bacterium | reverse complement strand
CGTTACCTGGATCTACCCGGTCTCCTGCGCTATTGCCACCTCGTTGCCGGGGTGGTTGGCGAGGTGGCCGCACAGATATTCGGTCAGACGCAGGCTGGAACCACCGCCTATGCGCACAAGCTCGGCGTGGCCTTTCAGCTGACCAACATCATTCGCGATGTCGGCGAGGACGCGATGCGCGGGCGCATTTATCTGCCGATCACCGAGTTGCAGCAGTTCGAGGTCAAGGCCCAGGATATCCTGCAGCGCCAGTACTCAGATCGCTTTCGCGCCCTGATGCGATACCAGGCCGAGCGCGCCTTGGGCCTCTACGACGAAGCCCTGGCCCTGCTGCCACCCCAGGATCACCGGGCGCAAAAACCCGGACTGATGATGGCCAGCATCTACCGGTCTTTACTGCGCGAGATTGTTCGGGACGATTACCAAGTACTCCATCAGCGCATCAGCCTGACCCCACTGCGCAAGCTCTGGCTGGCCTGGAAAACGCAGGCTTTCGGCCGGGTGTATTGATGCGCGTGGCCGTCGTTGGGGCGGGGTGGGCCGGTTGCACGGCGGCCCTCGAGTTGTCTGCCCGGGGGCATCAGGTTGTCCTGCTGGAGGCATCGCGACTCGTCGGCGGACGAGCACGCCGACTCGATCTGACACACGAAGACATCAGCCTGCGCGTCGATAACGGACAGCACATACTCATCGGCGCCTACACGGAGACCTTGCGCGTGATGCGCGGCCTGGGGCTCAGGCCGGAGCAGTTGCTGATGCGACTGCCCCTGACGCTGCGCTTTGCCGATGGGCGCGGATTGAGCCTGCCTAATGCGCGGCAGCTGCCTGCCGCACTTGCAGCGGCGGCGGGCATCCTCGGCGCGCGGGGCTGGACCTTGGGCGAGAAGCTGACGCTGCTGCGCTGGGCCTCGGGCTGGCGGCTTCGCCGCTTTGAATGCGCCGCCGATCTGAGCGTCGAGGACCTGTGCCGCGGTCTGCCCAAAGTGCTGGTCGATGAGCTCGTCGGTCCGCTGTGTGTTTCTGCGCTCAACACCCCCGTGGGGCGGGCCAGCGGCCGCGTGTTCCTGCGGGTGCTGCACGATGCACTGCTCAGCAGCAGCGGGGGCTCGGACCTGCTCCTGCCGCGCTGCGATCTGAGCACGCTCTTACCCCAGGCGGCCGTGCAAAAGCTGCGCGAGCAAGGTCAGGCGGTCGAACTCGGCGCTCGCGTACTGACCCTGCAGCATCAAGCGTTTGGCTGGCGCGTTCAGATGCAATTCGAGGGCCGCCAAAAAACCGAAACAGCCGATGCGGTGGTGCTGGCCTGCCCCAGCGGTGAGGCCTCCCGACTTGCTTCCGCGCTGCCTCAGGCACACGCATGGCGGCAGCTGGCCCTGTCTCTAAAACACGAAGCGATTGCCACGGTATATGCATGCAGTCCACAGGCGCGGCTGGCCCAACCCATGCTGGCCCTCAGATCGGACAGCGATACCCAGGCGCAGTTCGTCTTCGACCGCGGCCAGTTGGGTGGCCCCCGGGGCTTGCTGGCCTTCGTGGTCAGCGCCAGCGCCGGCGACCGACGAGCCCTGGAGCACAGCGTGCTGGCGCAGGCCGAGCGTCAGCTGGGGCTGTCTCTGCAAATCGTGCAGACCCTCATCGAGCGCCGCGCCACCTTTGCCTGCACGCCGGGGCTGCTTCGACCGGGCACCGAGGTGGTGGCCGGCCAGACCCGTCTGCTGGCCTGCGGCGACTACATCGAGGGCCCCTACCCGGCCACGCTCGAAGGCGCGGTGCGTTCGGGCTTACAGGCGGCGCGCAGCCTGCGCTAAGGGGGGCCTGGGTCAGGATTTACGGCCGAGGGCGCGCACGGCTTGCTGCGCCGGTCGCGACAGGCACCGATCGAGCCAGGCAGCTGCCAAGGGGTGGGCCTGAAACAAATCGGCGGCGGGCTTGGCCCAAGCCAGCACAGAGGCCACACAGATATCGGCCACCGTAAAGCGCGATCCCGCTAGAAAGGCGCGTCCGTCGGCCAGGTGCTGCTCCAGGACCTTCAGCGGCACCTTTAGCCGGGCTGCTGCTTCCTGCGCCAGCTCGGGTTTGCGTCGCTCGGGCGCCATGGCCACAGTGTGCATGAGCGCGCTCAAGGCGTCCTTCTCACACTCGGTCACCGCCCAAAATGTCCAGCGCAGCACATCGGCCTGTTCGGCCGGGGTCTGCCCGGCCAAGGAGCTGCCATCGACCGCCTTGAAACGCTGCGCCAGATAGAGGGCGCAGGCCATGGACTCCCACACAACGACGCCATCGTCATCAATCACCGGGATGTGCCCATTGGGATTGAGGCGCAAGAATTCGGCTGTGCGGGTGGCTCCCTCGGCGTAATGAATAGGCACATGCTCATAAGTCAAGCCCAGTTCCTGCGCCACCCACAACGGACGCGCTGCACGCGAGGCGGCTATGCCGTAAATCTTCAGACTCATAACGAGCTCCCTTCGGTTAAAACTTCAACGCAACAACTCAGTCAACTCGTGCAGATTACTGACCGTTTCATGCGGCTGCTCTGGATGCGGCCACAAATGATCCTCGCGATTGACCCAGACCGTCTGCATACCGCAGGCCAGCGCACCGAGGACATCGAGCGAGGCATCATCACCAATGTGAAGCACCTCGTCCAAGGCCACTCCGGCCGCAGCCGCTCCCGCCTCAAAGATCGCCCGCTCAGGCTTGCCCACCCCGAACACCTCCGCGCTGATGGCAGCGCGAAAGAAGGGGGCCAAGCCGATCCGGCCTACATCAGCATTGCCGTTGGAAAGCGCGACCACCGGATAACGCTGAGCAAGGAATTCAAGGGCCGGTGCAGCGTCCTCGAACAGATCCACCCGCTGCCGAGCCTCGAAGAAGATCGAATACGCCGGCTCCGCCAGCTGCGTGTCTTCGCCGGCCGTCTGCAGCGCGCGCCGAATCATCGCGGTGCGCAGCGCGCTAAGCCGGTGCTTGAAGTCGGGCTGCTCGGCCATGATCGACTCCCTGAGCCTGTGCCGCTGCAGATCATCGGCCAGCAGGACTGCTGTAGCGGGGGCACGGTGGCGCAACCAGTCCTGCAAAGCCGCTTCAGCACGGGCGATGGTAGGCCAGATGGGCCAGAGCGTGTCGTCCAGGTCCAGGGTAATGGCCTTGACTTTGAGTCGGTCGAGCATGGTGGGCGAGAATACCGCACATGGCTTTCTCCGCCGAACCCGCCTACACCCACGGTGCTGCCCCCGCTACGGGGTCGCGTACCGCTGTGCTTTACTGCAATCTCGGCACGCCCGATGCGCCTACGGCGCCGGCCTTGCGCAAGTATCTGGCCGAATTTTTAGGCGATCCCCGAGTGGTGGAGATTCCGCGTCCAATCTGGTGGCTGATCCTGCATGGCATCATCCTGCGCGTGCGCCCCAAGAAATCGGCCGCCAAGTACGCCAGCATCTGGACCGAAGAGGGCTCGCCGCTACGCGTATGGACCGAAAAGCAGGCCCAAGGCCTGGCCCAGGTGTTGGCCGACCGGGGCCATCGGCTGGTGGTTCGCCACGCCATGCGCTACGGCTCGCCCTCTGTGGCTTCGCAACTCGATGAACTCAAACAACTCGGTGTCGACCGCGTGCTGGTGGTTCCGGCCTATCCACAGTACAGCGGCACCACCACCGCCAGCGTGTTCGACGCGGTTTTTGCCTGGGCACGAAAGGCCAGACGCATGCACGAGTTGAGGTTTGTCAACCACTACCATGATCAAGGCAGTTACATAGACGCCCTGGCCGCCTCGGTGCGCGCTCACTGGAAGACCCACGCCCCGGCCGAACACCTTGTGATGAGCTTCCACGGCGTACCGGCGCGGACACTGGAACTGGGTGACCCTTACCACTGTGAGTGCCACAAGACCGCTCGCCTGCTGGCCCAGACTCTGGGCCTGGCGCGCGATCGCTATTCGGTGACCTTTCAGTCGCGCTTCGGCAAGGCCCGATGGCTCGAGCCCTACACCGAGCCGACGCTGGTGGCTATGGCGCAAAAGGGCACGCGGTCGGTCGAAGTGATTTGTCCAGGCTTTACCGCCGATTGTCTGGAGACGCTCGAGGAGATTCGCGATGAGGCGCGCGAGGCTTTTATTGCCGCGGGCGGCGAACGCTTCGAGTACATCGCCTGCCTCAACGATCGGCCCGACTGGATCGAAGCCCTGGCCGATGTCTGCGAGCAACACCTGGCCGGCTGGAACACCCTGCAAGGCCTGGATTTACAGGCGCTCGCCCGTAGCCGCGAGCATGCCTTGGCGCTGGGTGCCCCGCGCTGAACACCGCAACCTGCCGATGGACGCCCTAGGGTCGATGCGCATCGACAAGTGGCTCTGGGCTGCACGGTTTTTCAAGACGCGTGCACTGGCCGTCGAACACATCGACAAGGGACGGGTGCTGCTCAATGGACAGGCGGTCAAGCCGGCCCACTATGTTCGGGCTGGCGATTGCATCTGCGTTCGGGGGCCTGTGACGCGCACGGTCTTTGTGCGCGGACTCTCGCAACAACGCGGTCCCGCACCGATCGCCCAACAGCTCTACGAAGAAACAGCAGAGAGCGTGGAAATGCGCGAAAAACTGCGGGAACAGTTGCAGTTTGCAGCCGATCCCGCCCATTCCCTGGGGCAGGGTCGTCCCACCAAACGCGACCGGCGTGAATTGAACCGGGCCTGGGATCAGCGATGGAGCGCCTCGATCGACGACTGATCGATCGGCTCACAGCCGCAGGAAATGCTCGCGGTAGTGAATCAATTCATCGATGGACTCATGCACATCGGCCAATGCAGTGTGACTCTGGGCCTTTTTAAAGCTGCTGTAAACCTCAGGCTTCCAACGCTTGGCTAACTCCTTGAGCGTACTGACATCGAGGTTGCGGTAATGCAGCCAAGCCTCCAGCCGCGGCATGTAACGCACCAGGAAACGGCGGTCCTGGCTGATGGTGTTACCGCACAAGGGGGAGGAGCCTCGGGGCACATAGCGACCTATGAAATCAATCAACTGCTGCTCAGCCTGAGCCTCGGTCAAGGTACTGGCGCGAACCTTGTCGATCAAGCCGCTTTTGCCGTGGGTACCCTTGTTCCAGGCGTCCATGCAGTCAAGCAAGTCCCGGCTTTGATGAATCACCAGCACAGGCCCTTCGATACGAGGCTGCAGGTTTGGACCCGTGATGACCACCGCGATTTCAAGCAGCCGCTCTTTTTCAGGATCGAGCCCGCTCATCTCACAATCGACCCAAACCAGGTTTTGATCCGATTTGGCAAGGTTGGCAGCGGGGGATTGAGTCGGCTCCATGCCGAGATTGTCGCTGATGACCTAAACTTTCCCTCATGAGCGAAGCATCATCCCTATGGACCCAGGTCTTTGTAGCCGCAGTGCTGCTCATGGCGCTGACCAAGCTTTACCTCAGCGGTCGCCAGGTTCGGTCTGTGGCCTCTCATCGCCACCAGGTGCCCGAGGCCTTTGCCGAGAGCATTCCGCTGGAGGCGCACCAGAAAGCGGCCGACTACACACTGGCCAAATCCCGCTTGGCCCTGTTCGAATTGGCCTGGAGCACCGCCATCTTGC
>VGHR01000137.1 GCA_016868205.1 Betaproteobacteria bacterium | reverse complement strand
TCGGGAGGCACGCGCCGCCGTGTACGACTGATTTGCACCAGGGGCAACGATGGCCAGAGCGGCTAGGGTCCGATGTGGCCTTGTGCCACGGTAGCCCGCGCAGCGACATCGAGTACCTGCTTGAAACGCCAGTCGGTCAAGCGGCCCGGCTGGCCACTGAGGAAGAAATCGAGGAACGACTCGACGGCCGGGTGGCGCCGCACATTACTTTGCTGGCTTGTGGCCACAGCCATGTCGCCCGCTCCGTGCGGTTGGCCAGCGGCCTGCTGATCCTCAACCCGGGCAGCGTCGGCCTGCCAGCCTATGACGACGACCATCCTTATCCGCAATCGTCCTATCACCGCATCGAAAATGGCAGTCCCGATGCCCGCTACGCGATTGCAGAAAAACAAGACGGCCGCTGGACCTGCCAGCTGCTGAGCGTGCCCTATGACCATGAAGCCATGGCCCAGCTGGCCGAACAGCGCGGCCGACCCGACTGGGCCCACGCCCTGCGCACCGGACGCATGCCGCGAGAAAAAGTGTGAAGCGCGCCGATAGGCCGGATTCTGTGCACCGGCCTTCTTTCGAAAACCGGCGTGACCGCCATTCATCTGGGCCGGGGGTCGCCCACCCGGCTCGGTGCCACCTACCCGCCAGCTCTGCGGAACCACATCGACGCTGGCCTACTTGGTGTTGCTGCGCGTAGAGATTGCCCGTTTCACCCGGACTTAACCGACTCGTCTCTGTTGCTCTGATCCTCACCTCACGGTGGAGAGGTGTTACCTCCTACGCTGTCCTGTGCAGTCCGGACCTTCCTCCAGTGCCTGGTTTCCCAGCTCGCACCAGCGGCGGTCTAGCGCGCTTCACGGCTCTGATTATCCTGCCTGCATGCGGCGCGGCGAGCATCAAGCCCCCATCGCCGCGAGGGCGCGGCTCCTACAATGAGCGCCTGATCCGGAAAACAGATCCCCATGCTTGCCTTGACTGAGCTCAAGCTGCCGCTCGACCATGAGGCGGCCGCGTTGCCAACGCTGATTGCCCGCACCCTGGAGGTGCCGGTTGAGGCGCTGCGCAAAGTCCACATCCACAAGCGCAGCTACGATGCGCGCCGCCATGTGCTCAGCCTGGTCTACATCGCCCATGTCGAACTCGACCCCGCCCTCGAGCAAACGCTTCTGCACACCTTCAAGAGCCATCCGCACATCGGGCCGGCACCCGATCTGGACTACCGCGCCCCGGTTCGTGCGCCCTCCGATTGGGCCGAGCGGCCGGTGGTCATTGGCATGGGCCCTTGCGGCTTGTTTGCCGCCCTGCTGCTGGCCCAAATGGGTTTTGCGCCCATCGTCATTGAGCGCGGCAAAGCCGTTCGCGAGCGCACCCGTGACACCTGGGGCCTATGGCGCAAGAACACGCTGAACCCGGAATCGAATGTGCAGTTTGGCGAAGGCGGTGCCGGCACCTTCTCAGACGGCAAGCTGTATAGCCAGATCAAGGACCCGCGCCATCTGGGCCGCAAGGTGATGCGCGAGTTTGTGCAGGCCGGTGCACCCGAAGACATCTTGCAGGTCAACCGGCCGCATATCGGCACCTTCAAGCTGGTCAAGGTGGTGGAGAACCTGCGCGCGCAGATCATCGCCCTGGGTGGCGAGGTGCGGTTTGAGGAGCGCGTTTGCGATCTGCTGATCGACGAGGGCCCGATGCGCCAGCTGCGCGGCTTGTGCATTGAAAAACTGCGCGATGGCAGCCGCTATGAGCTGGCCGCCCGCCATGTGGTGATGGCGCTAGGCCACAGCTCGCGCGATACCTTCGAGATGCTGCACACCCGCGGCGTGTACATGCAGGCCAAGCCCTTCTCGGTGGGCTTTCGTATCGAACACCCGCAGGGCATGATCGACCGGGCTCGGCTGGGTCCACACGCCGGCCACCCCCTGCTCGGGGCGGCCGACTACAAACTGGTGCATCACGCCGGCAATGGGCGATCGGTGTACAGCTTTTGCATGTGCCCGGGCGGCACCGTGGTGGCCGCCACCAGCGAGGTCGGCCGGGTGGTGACCAACGGCATGAGCCAGTATTCGCGCAATGAGCGCAATGCCAATGCGGGTATCGTGGTGGGCATCTCACCGCAAGACTATGCGTCTTTTGCGCCAGGTCCATCGACTGAAGGACCGGTTCATCCGCTGGCCGGCATGGCTTTCCAACGGCAGCTTGAATCGCAAGCCTTCGAGCTGGGCGGGCGCACCTACGAAGCGCCCGGCCAACTGGTGGGTGATTTCCTGGCCGGCAAAGCGTCCACTGCCTTTGGCGAGGTGCTGCCCTCCTACAAACCGGGCGTGCATCTGACCGATCTGGCAAGCGCCCTGCCCGACTACGCCATCACCGCAATACGCGAGGCCCTGCCCGCCTTCGGTCGCAAGATCCGCGGCTTTGACCGGCCTGATGCGGTCTTTACAGGCGTGGAAACCCGCACCTCCTCACCGCTGCGGATTGAACGCGGTCACGACTACCAAAGCCTCAACACCGCGGGACTCTATCCGGCCGGAGAAGGCGCGGGCTATGCGGGCGGCATTTTGTCGGCGGGGGTGGACGGCATCGAGGTGGCCGAAGCGGTGGCGCGCAGCCTCATGCACGAGCCGGTCACCGCCTGAGGCAACTGCCCTGCTTGCTAAACTGACCCGAGGGCCGATACGGCCGGGGGAGATGACGCATGAACCAGGACCGCAAAGGCCGCATCGAGTGGACGCGCAGCGATTTTTCTCGCGTCCCCTATGCGGTCTTTACCGACCCAGAGATCTATCAACAGGAAAACGAAAAGATATTCCGGGGCCCGGTGTGGAACTACCTGTGTCATGAATCCGAAGTACCGCAGATTGGCGATTTCGTCAGCACCTGGGTCGGCGAGACGCGGGTGGTGGTCACGCATGCTCGGGACGGCAGCTTTCATGCTTTTGAAAACTCCTGCGCGCATCGCGGCGCGCAGATCGTCACCGCGGTGCGAGGCAACGCGCAACGCTTTTCCTGCCCCTACCACCTCTGGACCTACAACTTAAGTGGCGAGCTCACCGGAGTGCCCATGGCGGCCGGCGTCAAAGGCAAAGGCGGCATGCCGCCTTGCTTCGAGAAGAAAGACCATGGCCTTGCACGCATGCGGGTGGAGCGCTACGGCGGCCTGATCTTTGGCACCTTCAGCGACGAGGCGCCGCCGCTGCAGCAGTTTCTGGGCCCGCACAGCCTGTCGCAGATTGACCGCCTGCTGGTGCAGCGCCCACCCAAGGTGCTGGGCTATCTGCGCCAGCGCATCCCGGGCAACTGGAAGCTCTACAACGAGAATGTGCGCGACCCGTATCACGGCTCGCTACTGCATCAGTTTCAGGTGTCTTTTGGCTTGCAGCAACCCACCATGAAGGGCGGCATCAAGCTGGACGCCGAGCGCAAGAACACCTGGAACCATTCCATCCTGAGCGCCGAAGACAAGGACAACCAGGCCATCGTGGCCCAGGCCTACGAGGGCACCGGCAAGTACAACCCGAACATGCGCATGGCCGACCCTGCGCTCACGCAAGTGCCGCTGGACCTGGGCGATGGCTACAAGACCACCATCTTGTCGATCTTTCCCTCTCTGGTGGTGGCCCAGGTGGACAACACCTACGCCATAAGGCACCTGCGGCCCAAGGGCCCGGACTTGGTGGAACTGCACCTAACCTATCTGGGCTTTGAGTCGGATACGCCCGAGATGACGCGCGACAAGATGCTGACGGCCAACTTCATAGGCCCGGCCGGTTACATCTCGCTTGAAGACGGCGAGGCCCTGCGTCTGGTGCAGCAAGGCATACGCCACCGCCACCCCGGGGGCAGCGAGGTGCTGGAGATGGGCGGCATCGGGCCAATCGAAGACACCGACTACCTGTCGCAGGAAATTTCTATCCGCGGCTTTTGGTCGTTTTATCACCGCATCATGGGGCTGCCCATGGGCGGGCCGGAGTCCAGCGCATGAACAGCCCGCCATCGAACGAGCTCAGTCGGTGGCTGAGCGCCCACCAGTTTTTTGCCACCTACGCGGACCACCTCGACCATGAGCGCTTTGCGCAATGGGTTGATCTGTTCGACCCCAGTGATTGCCGCTACGAGGTGCTGTCGCGCGAGAACCGCGACCTGGGCCTGAGCCTGCCCATCATGGGCTGCTTTTCCCACGGCATGGTGCAAGACCGGGTGGCCATGCTGGCCAAGGGCGTGCTCACCTACCGCCGCGACAAGTTGCTGCGTCAGGTGAGCAATGTGCAAGTGCTGTCGGGCAGCGGCGCATCGATCAAGGCTAGAGCCAACCTCGTGGTCTATCAGTCCAGCGAAGAAGGCGTGTCATCGCTGTACATGGTGGCCCGCTATGAATGCGAGCTGCTCGAAGGTGCGCAGGGCCTGAAGATTCGCCACATGGCCGTGGTGGTGGACTCCTTCGGCATCGACACCATGCTGGCCGTGCCGCTGTAGTCCCTGCGGGGTGATTCAGCCACGCCGACGGCTGGGGTAGGGCTTTGCGAGACCCCACCGGATACGCGCTCAGGCTGGCTGCGCGTGTAGCCGAAGGCCGAGCGCGCGGGCGACCTTGAGCACGGTGGCGAAGCTCGGGTTGCCTCCTTCGCTGAGCGCGCGGTAGAGGCTTTCGCGACTGAGACCTGCCTCCTTGGCGACCTGGCTCATGCCCTTGGCGCGAGCGATGTCTCCCAGAGCGCGCGCGATGCCGGATACATCATCGGGAGCCTCTTCCAACCAAGCATCCAGATAAGCCGCCATCTCTTCTGGCGTACGCAGATGCTCAGCCACGTCGTACGAAGAGGTACTGACCTTGGCGGTGGACTTGCGAGTAGTGCTGGCCATTTTCATTCTCCGAATGCCTGTGCCAAGCGGATGGCCTTGGCAATGTCCTTGGACTGGGTGGACTTGTCGCCGCCGATGAGCAGAAGCAGCAGGCGATCACCACGCTGGGTGTAGTAAACGCGATAGCCCGGACCCACATCGACCTTGAGCTCTGGAACGCCGTGGGTCAGATTGCGATGCGTGCCGGGATGGCCATGGACCAAGCGATCGACCCGCATCAGGATGCGTGCACGCCCGGAGAGGTCTTTCAGCCCATCGATCCAATCGCGGTACTCGTCTGTCTTTTCGACACGCGCACTGAATTTGTAGCCCGCGAGCTACATGCACCGCAACCGTGGGCCTGGCGTTGAACGTTATAGCTAAGCGGCCCTCGGCGGCTGGCTCTGTGGCCCGGAGTGAGAGACAGTACAGCGTACCCCAGGCCGGGCTGACAGAGCCTGCCGTAGCGGGTTGGCTTGAGCGAGGGCTTAGGCCTCGCTCGCGACGGTTGGAAGAGGAGGACGCTCAAAGCAATGAAACACCGGCAGCAAAAACCAGGGTGACTGCACCAAGAAGCGAGGCAGCGGCGCCAACAATATTCCCCCAGTAGACAAGCCGTGCCAAGCCAGTAGAGCCAGCGGCGAGGCCTCTGTCCTTGGTGATTGCTGCAAGTGGCGTGGCAACGCAGAAAGCGTATGACGAAACGATGAGACAGAGCGAGACTGACCAAGCTAAGAATTGCGACTTTGCCAGGGTAGGGAGCACCGCCGCAACTGAAAACATGAGTGCAGCACCGAGCGATAGGCTCTGATGGG
>VGHR01000136.1 GCA_016868205.1 Betaproteobacteria bacterium | reverse complement strand
AGCCGATGTGAACATCTGCATGTACCGCGAATTCGGGCGGCTCTTGTGCGAGGCACTCGACAGGCCTTACCTGCAGGCGCCGATCGGCCTGCACAGCACCACCAAATTTTTGCGCAGCCTCGGTCAGCTGCTGAACCTCGATCCCGAACCTTTCATCGAGCGTGAGCGCCACACCACCATCAAGCCGGTCTGGGATTTGTGGCGCTCGGTGACTCAAGACTTCTTTGCTACCGCCAGCTTTGGCGTGGTGGCCACCGACACCTACGCGCGCGGCCTGCGTAACTTCCTGGAGGTCGAGATGGGCCTGCCCTGCAAGTTTGCCGTCTCCCGCAGGCCCGGCGCTAAAACCGACAACGCCCAGGTGCGCGAGCTGGTGCACAAGCAGATGCCGTTGGTGCTCTTCGGCAGCTACAACGAGCGCATGTACATGAGCGAGGCGGCCGGCAGCAGCCCCATGCGGGCCGCCTTCATACCCGCCTCCTTCCCGGGCGCCATCATTCGGCGCCATACGGGAACGCCCTTCATGGGCTACAGCGGCGCCACATATCTGGTGCAGGAGGTGTGCAACGCGCTTTTCGATGCGCTGTTTCACATCCTCCCCCTGGGCACTGACATGGACCGAGTCGAGGCCACACTGGCCCGCGACACCGCCCAGAAGCCGTGGCAGCAGCAGGCTCAATCCGCTCTGGCCGATCTGGTGGCCCGACAGCCGGTGCTGGTGCAGATATCGGCAGCCAAACGCCTGCGTGATCAGGCGGAGCGGGCAGCACGCGAACAGGATCTGCCCGAAGTGACCGCCGAGCATGTACGCAGCGCCGGACAAGCGCTGGGCCTGGGAGAGCCGGCATGACTCCACATCCTCCCATCCCAACGACGGCCGCCTACTGCGGCCCGACCCTATGCCGCAGCAGGGGTGCTGCGGACGCCCAGGCTGCGCGGGCTGCGCGCAGCGACAGGCCTTGCGGCCTTGATTGAAAAGGAGCATTCGTATGTCGAATCGCACGTCCATCTCTGGACTGACCGACGAAGAGGCTCAGGAGTTCCACACCTACTACATGCAGGGTCTGGTGGGATTCACGGCGGTGGCCGTGATCGCCCATGCCCTCGTGTGGGCGTGGCGCCCCTGGTTCTAAGTAACGACCGACCCATGAATGGAGGACCCCATGAACCCCATGTCTTATTCCAGCAATAAGTCATCGAATCGGGATGACAGGCTCATGCTTGCGCTGATCTTTATTCCCTGCTTCGTGCTGCTGCTTGCTCTGGCGCTGCTCGGCCAATTGGTCGGCGTGCACTGGCAAAGCTGGCTGCCCGGCGCAGAGCAAAAAAGCAGCATCTTCTCGGGTGTCCATGCGGCCGTCTACACCTTCATGTCTCACATCATCTAGGAGAAAAACCATGTGGAGAATCTGGCGACTTTACGACCCCCTGCGGGCGATGGTGATCCAGGGCGTGTTCCTGTTCGGGCTGGCAGCGATGATTCATCTCATCTTGCTGAGCACCAACAAGTTCAACTGGCTCGATGGCCCCAAAAAGGGTCAGGCAGCAACGCAGAATGCGCCGCTGCCCCCAGCTACCCCAGCAGCCAAATCCTGATCCGGAAAAAGCGGCGTGGGTGTTTTCGGATACCCACGCCGTGAAGACCAAAAACCTCATTCCCTACGCAGGAGAGCCTGATCATGGCCATGCTCAACTTTGAAAAGAAATACAGAGTCCGCGGCGGTACTCTGGTCGGAGGCGATCTCTTTGATTTTTGGCTCGGCCCGTTTTATGTCGGCTTTTTCGGCGTAACCACCATCTTCTTTGCCTTTCTGGGCACCGCTTTGATCCTTTGGGGTGCAGCCTTGGGGCCCACCTGGAATCTCTGGCAGATCAGCATCGCCCCGCCGGACCTATCTTATGGCCTGCGCTTTGCACCGCTTGCCGAAGGCGGTCTCTGGCAACTCATCACGGTCTGCGCCTTGGGCGCCTTCGTTTCATGGGCGCTGCGTGAAGTCGAAATTTGCCGCAAGCTGGGTATGGGCTACCATGTCCCGGTGGCTTTCGGTGTAGCGATCTTTGCTTACTTTACTCTGGTAGTCATACGACCAGTGCTGATGGGCGCCTGGGGACACGGCTTCCCCTACGGAATCTTTAGCCACCTCGACTGGGTCTCCAATGTGGGCTACCAGTACCTTCACTTTCATTACAACCCCGCACACATGATTGCGGTGAGTTTGTTTTTCACCACCACACTTGCCCTTTCGTTACACGGTGGCTTGGTGCTGTCTTCCACAAATCCGGGGGGCGGCCAAGTAGTCAAGACGCCTGAACACGAAGACACCTTCTTCAGGGACACCATAGGCTATTCGATCGGTACCCTAGGCATTCACCGACTTGGCCTCTTTCTAGCGCTCGCGTCGGGTTTCTTCAGTGCCGTTTGTATTGTGCTGAGCGGGCCCTTCTGGACACGCGGTTGGCCCGAATGGTGGGGATGGTGGCTGAACCTGCCCATTTGGTCTCAATGGCCCTTGCAGTGAGTCCGAGGAGATCAAAATGCCTCAATATCAAAACATCTTCACTACCGTAAACGCAGTTGGCCCGGTCTCACCCGGAGTGGCGCTTGGTCACGGAAATAGCCCGCGTAGCGGTAAGCCTGCGCTAAGTTATTGGCTTGGCAAGCTAGGCAATGCACAGATTGGCCCTATTTATCTAGGAGGTCTTGGGCTAGCCTCAATCATTTTTGGAACCCTTGCTATAAACATCATCGGCTTTAATATGCTAGCGCAGGTCAACTGGGATCCGGTTCAGTTTATCCGGCAGCTATTCTGGCTGGCCCTGGAGCCGCCTCCGCCGCAGTATGGCTTGGGTTTCCCTCCCATGAACCAGGGGGGGTGGTATCTTCTGTCGAGCCTTTTTTTACTAATGTCAGTATTGCTCTGGTTTGCCCGCGTATGGCGGCGAGCCCGGGAACTTGGGCTGGGCATGCACATACCCTACGCCTTTCTTTCAGCAATTTGGCTCTTCCTCGTGCTTGGTCTCTTTCGACCAATACTAATGGGCAGTTGGGGCGAGGCTGTACCTTACGGTATCTTCCCCCATTTGGACTGGACAACTGCATTTTCCCTGCGCTACGGCAACCTTTTTTATAACCCCTTCCACGCGTTGTCGATTGCCTTTCTCTACGGGTCAGTCCTACTTTTTGCGATGCATGGTGGCACCATCCTTGCCGTGGGTCGCTACGGCGGCGAGCGCGAAATCGAGCAGATCGTCGATCGCGGCACAGCCAGTGAGCGAGCAGCGCTGTTTTGGCGTTGGACTATGGGCTTTAATGCCAGCATGGAATCCATTCACCGCTGGGCATGGTGGTTCGCAGTTCTCACCACACTTACCGGCGGCATAGGAATTTTGCTTACCGGAACCGTCGTGGACAACTGGTACTTGTGGGCCGTGAAGCACGGGGTTGCACCGCAGTATCCCGACGTATTTCCACCGGTTACCGATCCGGCCCTGCAGGCCGCACCGACAGGAGCCAAGCCATGAGTAAGCAGCCCCCTTTCTTTTCTGCCGCGCGGCTGATTAGCCTAGCTTCGGTCCTGCTGCTCAGCGGCTGCGAGCGGCCGCCGGTGGTCAGCGTGCAGCACGGCTATGCCGGTACGGGCATGGTGCAGGTCTACAACCCACGCACGCTCGAGCAACAAGCCGACCAGCACAAGGCGCCCGAGAGCACCCCCCCCCTGCCCGACGACGGACCCAAGGCGGGGCAGGTCTACCAAAATGTTCAGGTTCTTGGCGATCTGAGCGTGGGCCAGTTCACCCGCCTAATGGTCAACATGACGGCCTGGATTGCGCCCGAGCAAGGCTGTGCATACTGCCACAACCCGGCCAACATGGCAGAGGAGGGTAAGTACACAAAAACTGTAGCCCGAAAAATGGTGCAGATGACTCAGCACATCAACACCGACTGGAAAAACCATGTGGGTCAGACAGGCGTGACCTGCTACACCTGCCACCGCGGCCAGCCCGTGCCAAAGGAGATCTGGTTTACAGCCAACAACGCGCCGCGGGGTGCTAACTTCATCGGCGATACAGCCGGCCAAAATGGTCCGGCGCAAACCGTGGGCCTGAGTTCGCTGCCCAACGACCCCTTCACGCCCTTTCTGCTGGGCAAGGAGCAGATACGGGTCAATGGCAATACAGCCTTGCCCTCAGGCAACCGCCAGTCGATCAAGCAGGCCGAGTGGACTTATGGGCTGATGATGCACATGTCGTCGTCCCTTGGGGTCAACTGCACATACTGTCACAACACCCGAAATATGGCGCAATGGGAGGGAGGGCCGCCACAGAAGGTTACCTCTTGGCACGGCATACGCATGTCGCGCGAACTCAATCTGAGCTATATGGAGCCGCTGACCGATGTGTTCCCGGCCCATCGCAAAGGCGAGCTTGGTGATGTGGCCAAGCTCAACTGCGCCACCTGCCACCAGGGAGCCTTCAAACCCCTCTACGGAGCGGCCATGCTCAAGGACCATCCCGAACTCGGCAGGGACACCACGCTCAGCGCCCCGGTAAAAGCCGCAAAAGCTGCCCTGCAAGCCTCCGCTGCCGCCCCTGTGGCGCAGCGGTGAGGTCTTGCTCTTCAGGCCGGGGCGCTCATAACGCCCCGGCCCTTTTTTATTCAAAACCATGAACTCCACCGAAGCTCCCGAAGCGCTCTGCGGCCTGTTGGTGGTGGCGCTGATCGACTACCAGGTGGCGCACCGTCGTTGGGGCTGGCTGCGGCTGATGCAGGGCGCCTCGACACTCCAGGAGGCTCCCGGTCTACTCTTTGGCAAAGTCATGGGCAGCGGCAGCGACGGGGGCTTCAGCCTGCGACCGAGCAGCACGCACCAGGGCGTGATCGCCCTATTCCGTCAAACCGAGCAGGCCTTGGGCTTTATGGACGGCCCCCTGATGGCGGCCTTCAAGGCCCGCGCGACCAGCTTCTGGAGCGGCCTGATGTCCGTCGAGTCGGCGCGCGGATCCTGGGACGGACAGGGGTGGGCGCCCAGCCCGCTGCCCTCACCCTTGCCCGAGCTGGTCAGCGACCCGCCGCGGCCACAACTGCTGGCGGCCCTCACCCGTGCCAGCATCCGACCGGCTAAAGCCGTGGCCTTCTGGAAGCAGGCGCCCGCGGCGCAGGATGAGCTGCGCCGCAGCCCCGGCTGCTTGCTGGCCATGGGCCTGGGTGAGGCACCCTTGCTGCGCCAATGCACCTTCAGCCTGTGGGAGGACACCGCTTCTATGCTGGCCTATTCGCTCAATGGAGCGCACCGCCGCGCGATCGAGCAAGCCTACAGCAAGGGCTATTTTTCCGAATCGATGTTTGCGCGCATGCGATTGCTTACCAGCCGCGGCCAATGGCCAAGCCCGCGCGAAGTGTCGACCGAGCCAGCTCATGCCTGAGCATCGGGTGGTGGTGATCGGTGCCGGTATGGCCGGCCTGGTCAGCGCCCTGGAGCTGGCGCATCAGGGTTTGAATGTCACCCTGCTCGATTCGGCAGACCGGGTGGGCGGCAAAGTACGGCAACCCTGGGTCGACGGCGCAGCCATCGACAGCGGTCCAACGGTGATGACCATGCGCTGGGTCTTCGATGAAATCTTCCATCGAATCGGGACCCAGCTTGAGTCGGAGTTACGGATGACCGCCTTGCCGGTGCTGGCACGCCACTTTTGGGACAAGGGCGGCAGCCTGGACCTCTATGCCGATCGGCGTGAATCAACCGATGCGGTTGGCCGCTTTGCAGGCTTGCAAGAAGCCCGACGCTTTGAACATTTCTGCCAGACCGCCCGCGAGGTCTACCGCGCCCTG
>VGHR01000135.1 GCA_016868205.1 Betaproteobacteria bacterium | reverse complement strand
AGCTCAGGGATGAGTTCTTGGACGGGGAGATCTTCTACAGCTTGAGGGAGGCGCGAGTTCTGACAGAGAAATGGCGATGCAACTACAACCAGATCAGGCCGCACTCATCATTGAACTATCGACCGCCCGCACCAGTGACACTAACAACAAGGCACATCGCACCGAGTCAACCTGGACTCATCCAATAAACTTAACAACCAGCCTCACTACTTGTGGTACTAATTACCGGGCAGGTCAGGGTGAGGTCTTCTTCCTTGGCATGTCCTTCTCCTTGATGCCATGTTGAGATTCTCACTACAGATGGACCTAATAGCCCGGGGCAGGTCACAAACTGCACACCTGCCAGATCGAGAATATGGGCTTCTATCTTTTCGAGGTAGGGCCGCAAGGCATCAACACTTCGCGGCCTGTAGCCCTCAGCAGTAGCGCTTGGCTTGTGCCTCGTACCACGCCGTAAGCGCGTCCTCGTTGATCTTGGCTATGGGAAGCGCCAGCAGCGGGTTTAGGGGGCCTAACTAGGTCCTGGGAGGCACGACCATTGGCATTCACCCCGAAGACCTAGGTTTCATGCGGGTTGAAGGGATTTTGCAACCGCGACAACGTAGCGCTCTACCAGGCTAAATTAAAAATAAAAAAGTATTCAAATGCTTGCGAGCGTATGCGCTCGCTGCTCAGGCCCGGAACAGCCGGTCGTTCGACTTGATCATGTCCACAGTCACCGCCTCGTTCTTGCGTGACTGGCTCAGCGCATAGGTGACGGCGCTGTTGAGCAACTGGGCGCGTGACCACAGCACGGTGGAGGCCGCATAGTCCGTGTCCAGGATGCGGCTGCGCGACTGTTCGGTGCTGATCGAGCGCTGCCCCAGGTTGTCCGTCGCGTGCAGGATCCGGCCCATGACGGAGCCCAGGGCGGCGCGGGCTTTGTCAATGGAGGCGATCTCCAGGTCGATCTGGGTAATGGCCTGCCCGGCCGCGCTCGCGGTGGCAATGCTGGTCGAATCGAGGGAGGGGTATTCCGTGGGCGGCGCATCGATATTATCGACAAACAGGCGCGCGCCGGCCACCGTGCCACCCGTGGCATCAAAGGTACCCGAGACAAACACGAATTTGTAGTTGCCTGCCGTCGGCACGGTGGTCGATACTGAGGTCCAGCTGGAGGTCATCGCCCCGCTCGAGCCACTCTGGTCCAGCAGCTTGACGGTGGCGCCAGTATCGACATTGAGCAGGTAGGCGTAGACGTCATAAGCGTCGGCTCCGCCCTGGGCCTTCCACTCGAATGACACCGTGGCGCCGGCATCCAGTTCGGCGGCGCTGTTGCTGATGATGTAGGGGCCGTGCACGATGCCGTAGCCGGTCACGGTGACGCCGGTGGACTGCATCCGCAGGCTCTTGGTATCACCATCCGGGTTGTCGGTGGCGACGATGGTGGTCGAGTAGCTAGCACTCGAGCTGGGTAGGGCGTCCCCCCCGCTGGCGGCGGGTTTGGTGGTGTCAACTGGGGTCGGCCAGCCACCGATGGTGCTGTTGCCGTCCAAAGTGACACGGCTGTTGACAACCGTCCAGCCGGTGATCGAGGTCGAGCCGATGCTGTCGCTTTCAAAATCCCCGTTCTGGAATGACACGAGCGAGCCCGAGGCATAAATCTGCGGAATCGTGATCGTGATCCGGTCGCCGCTGTTCGGTCCGGCTTGGAGCTCGAAGCTGGTCGACGAGAGCTTGTTGAACAGCGTGTGGCCGTTCCAGGTGGTGTCCTCGACCACGTCGGCGATCTGCAGGCGCAGCTGCTGGTACTCCGTGTCCAGAAGCTCCCTCTGGGTGTTGTCTTGCGTGCCGTTAATGGCCTGTAGGGCCAGTTCGCGCATCCGTTGCAGCGCATCGGACAGGGTGGAGAGTGCTCCTTCGGCGGTCTGCGCCAGCGAAATGCCGTCATGCAGGTTGCGGATGGCCACTTCCATGCCCTTGAGGTGCGAAGTCATGACACGGCTTATGCGCAGGCCGGCGGCGTCGTCCATGGCGCTGTTGATGCGGCTGCCGGAGGACAGCGCTGAGTGCACGCGCTGCGCCTCGCGGGCATTGACGCGCATGGAGTCGATGGCCACGACAGAGCTTCTGTCGATGTTGATACCAGACATGGTCGGGTCTCTTGCGGAAGTTTGATTGGTGGTCAATCTATGCAGGATTCATGCCGTCGGCTGCCAGGTCGCCCCTCTGCGGGTTTTTCCAGAGCGTCGATGACGGCCTGGCGCGGCAAGGTCTTGCCCGCGCCTTCGGCTGAGGCGGGTCAAAGGCGGCAAGGCCTTGCCGTCAGAAGCTCCAAGGCCATCGGGGTTGCCCCTGTCCAGCCCATGAACCTTATATTCAAGCCCAAGTGTTGGCGCCAACAGGTCAATGGGGCTCGCTCATCGGGCGGCCACCACGCGGAGGCCACCAGCCACAGCGGCGGCGGGCACGAATGGGACCTGTGCCTGTTCCAGAACCCAGGCCTCGATGCGCTCATGGTGCAGGCGCAGCAGGTCCAGCGGGCGGCGTTTGTAGTGCTTCTCGGCGGTTGCGCTCGGCTTGTGGCCTTGAATCTGTGCCACCACACCGGCGGGGATTTCCAGCCACTCGGTCAGGCTGGCAAATGAGCGGCGCAGGCCATGTAGGGTGAGCCCTTCCAGGCCCGCCACGGCGCAGGCGTCAACGTGATGATTGCGCGGGATGGTTAGCACACCAGCAGCGGCTGCGGGGCTTGAAAACACCCATTCGCTGCGGCGGGGCAGGGCGGACAGCAGGGAATGGACGTAGGGCGTCAAGGGGGTGACTCGCTCGCCCTCCACCTTGTCTCGGATGGTGATTCCTTTCCACTGCTCATTGAGGTCGGACCATCTCAGGCCCAACACTTCGCCGGGTCGCGCCCCGGTCAGCAGCAGGGTTTACAGGTAGGCGGCAATCACCGGGTTGGACAGGCCACGCACAGCGGCAAACTACGCGGGCAACTGTTCGCG
Organism: Betaproteobacteria bacterium; assembly: GCA_016868205.1. Taxonomy (GTDB): domain Bacteria; phylum Pseudomonadota; class Gammaproteobacteria; order Burkholderiales; family Burkholderiaceae_C; genus Polaromonas. The sequence continues at coordinate 2,871 of VGHR01000135.1, read as the reverse complement.
CTGCAGGGCGTCCTGCTTCACCCCGGCTTTGCCCAATGCTTCGCGGGTCTTCTTGGACTTGGCTGGGTTGCGCTCGGACACCACGGCGCAATATTCAGGATGCTCCGCGCACCACGCCAGGAAGGCGCGTAGCAGTCGCCATGCAAGGCGAGCAGAGGTTGGACGGGCCTGTCCTTGCAAGGTCGCCCATCGCTCGATGGTTGCGGTGTCCAACTCTCGCAGCATCAAGCCCATGAGCGGATGCAGCGGCCCGGCGATAGTGACTCCCCGGCCCCGTGTCCCGCGCTTGGCAGGCAGGCCACCGGCTTTGACAAGGCGCTCATGGTCCTGAAAGTGTCGCTCCCCCCAATGCGGGCGGCGCTCAGTGAGGTAGGCCGTCCAGGCGTGGCCGACAGTGACGGCCTGGGCTTGCTCTGCGGCCTTGCGGGCAGATTCTTCGGCCTGCTTTTGGCGCTCCAGTTCGCGGGGGTCGGTTCCCTCGTCGAGCAGCACAGCGAGGCGGCGGGCTTCAGCGCGGGCCTGTTCGATGGTCCAGGCGCGAACATCCCCGATGGTGCGGCGAATGGTCTGCCGGTTCAGCTTGGCCTCAAAGACAAAGGACTTCGCCCCGGTGTTCGTCACCCTCACTCGCAGGCCAGGGACGCCGGTGTCTCGCAGGAAGGCCTGGGCCTTGACGTCCGTTCGGCAGCTCAGGCGCTCGATGGCCCCAGCGGTCAGGTTCACGGCCTGGGTGAGGTCCAGGGCTTCGGATTTCTTTGGTCGGGCCATGTGTCGATTGATTCCCCAGGCTGGCTACACGGGATTCCGTGTAGCCACGGTGTAGCCACTGTGTAGCCAAAAATACCCCATTTAGGGGAATTTCAATCAACAATTTTACTGGATGACCATCCAGTTATGTGAGCCTAAATTGTTGATTTGTATGGATTCTATCAACCAAGATCAACAGAGAAATATGAGTACTTGTTAGGACTGTTAATCCGTAGGTCCCTGGTTCGAGCCCAGGTTGAGGAGCCAAGAAAAACAAGGACTTAGCTCCGCGAGAAGCTAGGTCCTTCGTCTTTTCAGGGCCGTGCTGCCGGTCGCTGACTGGACACCGCGCTGATTGCAGCGGGGCGCTGGCCCGGGCGGCTTCCGATCAAGACGATGGAGCCGCTGGGTTTTTCGTAGCCCATGACAAAAGGCAGCTGGGCGATGGCGGGACGCTCGCTCAGGAAATCACTCAAGCGCTGGGCCGAGGCGCTGTCTTTCCATAAAGGGTGTGGCCGGTTAAAGCGGCCATGGGCATCAACGCGGAAATGTCGCTTCATGACCTCGATGTCAAGCCCGGTTTCGTCTTGCACCAGAACCTGCGCCCTGGATGCGATCAAGTCTGTGAGAACCGAGAAGTGGCTCTTTTGGGGCAGGTGCGATGCCGACTTGAGGAAGACCGTGGAGGCCATATGTTCTGAAAGGAAGCGCCACTCCAGTGAATCGGGTTTGAGGCTACTGTTGGAAAGGTTGATACGCAGGTAGTCGACGGTGACTCTGCGCTGCTCCGGAGTTTTGATGACCATGCGCAGCCCATCGTAGCCGCTGAAGCTGGCCAGCTCCATCTCTCGCAGCTTCCCATCGGGCAGGATGTCCAGGGCAATCATGCGCTCGATAGTGCTGCCGCTGATCAGGGCGCTGTAGACCAGCATTTTGGTAAAGCGGGGCCGGACCGATCCCTTGCCCTCGAGGTCATTGGTTCGGAAGTAGCCTAGACGCGAAAAAAATTTCTGGGTTTGGCATTCCTTGTGGATGCGTTGCGCCGTCTGGCCGTCGGAGGCCGACAACTCGGGCATTTGATCGGCGACCAGAATCAAATGGTCGGCCGAGCCGAACAGGGCGAGCGGCGTGATCACATCGGGCCCGGAAAATGGGTACATCACTCTGCGCGTGCCCATGCGGCTGAGGTGCTCGATGGACCAGAACTGCATCGGAGCAAAAAAGCGGCTTTGGTAGTCGCGGGCCAGTTGCGCAAAGTCGGGGCAATCGATCTGCGTCAAGGCTTGAAGCGGCAGACTGTCCGCTTGCGTCGATTTGGGGCCCGACTGGGCAGGGGGGGTGTTGGCCAGGGCGATGGGGAGCCACAGAGCCAGGCTGGTCATGCAGGCGATCAACCCTCGGGCCGCATGCCTTGCGAGGACTGCTGAGCCGGTCGGCGGCTCGGAGCTGGGTTCGATGAGGGACTGGCGAAGCATCGGGTCTGTGCGGAGGGGGCTGGCGATGAGCGGGCATTCAATTCAAAGTCAGGTATCGGCTTGAGATGCGCGAAGTTGAGTCAGTCTGCGCATGAGGTGCTGCGCCGCGGCCTGCGGATCGCCCGCAGAAATGATCGCCCGCACGACCGCCACCGAGCCCACCCCGCTGGCGAGGACGGCAGGCAGACGCTCGTCGTCTATCCCCCCGATCGCTACCAAGGGGTAGTGGTGCATCAGGCGGGCATATCGGGCCAGGCGTCCTGTGCCTTGAGCCGCGGTGGCCATGCGCTTGAGTGTGGTTGCAAACACGGCCCCCAGGGCCAGGTAACTCGGGCTGAATCGATCGGCCCGCATCATTTCTGCATAGCCATGGGTACTGAGTCCCAGGCGAATACCTGATCGACGCAACACCTCTCCATCAGACTCGGACAGTTGTTCTAGGTCCTCCTGTCCGAGGTGTACCCCGTAGGCTCCGGCCTCCAGTGCAGCCTGCCAGTGGTCATTGATGAACAGGCGGCTCGCGCTGCCCCGGGTGCTTTCCACCGCCGCCCGGACTTCGCGTTCGATGACCCTGGGGTCTGCGGACTTCAGCCGCAGTTGCAAGGTCGTAACGCCAGCCTGAGCCAGCCGGCTCACCCAGGCTGCGTCC
>VGHR01000134.1 GCA_016868205.1 Betaproteobacteria bacterium | reverse complement strand
GGCCGACCGAGGCTATGTCATAATTGCAGCTCGCGCGGCTGTAGCTCAGTTGGATTAGAGTACTTGGCTACGAACCAAGGGGTCGTGGGTTCGAATCCTGCCAGCCGCGCCACTTCTTTGTGCTCCCTGACGAGGTTGAGCGCCCAAAAAAATTTTCCGGTCGTCTGCTAGGGACTTTCTTTGACCGTATAGTTCGGTTATTTCCCCAGGGAGAGTAGCGAGCCGGCCCGTCCGGCGGTCGGGTTCGCCAATACGCAGGTTGCTGCAGCGGCCTGTCGGCCCGCCCAGATCCATTAGTTTCGGATCCCGCAAGACCTTGAGGGTGCGTTCAAGCGTACCGAGGTCTTTTGCTATGGATACCATTGCGCCGCTTTGGCTCTGGATTGTCTTTGTCGCCTTCGTTTTGGTGGCGCTCTTCGTTGATTTTGTTGTCCTTAAAAAGCAGGGCGCGCATGAGGTCGGCTTCAAAGAAGCGCTCAATTGGTCCATCATCTGGATCGCTTTGAGTTTTGTTTTCAATGGCCTGTTTTAGTGGGCCATACGCGACACCACCGGCGATCCGGAACTGGCATCGGAGAAGTCGCTCGAGTTCCTCACCGGTTATCTGATCGAAAAGAGCCTTGCGGTTGACAACATTTTTGTCTTCCTCATGATCTTTACTTACTTTGCAGTGCCCCCGGCGTTTCAGAAGCGCGTTCTGATGATCGGCATCATCGGTGCCATTGTGCTGCGCACGATCATGATCCTTATCGGGGGCTGGTTACTGTCCGAATTCCATTGGGTGCTCTATGTGTTCGGCGCCTTCCTCATCATCACCGGCATCAAGATGTGGTGGGCGGCTGGTAAAGAGGCCGACCTTGACGGGAACCCAGCGCTCAAGCTGCTGCGCCGGGTCATGTCGGTAAGCAAGAACTATGACGGCGAGAATTTTTTCACCCTTGAGAACGGCAAACGAATCGCCACCCCGCTCTTCATGGTGATCTGCCTTGTGGGTCTGACCGATGTGATTTTTGCAGTCGATTCCATACCCGCCATCTTTGCCAACACCAGCGACCCCTTCATCGTCCTGACCAGCAATGTGTTTGCAATCTTGGGTCTGAGAGCCATGTTTTTCCTGCTGCAGGCGGCGGCCTCCAAGTTCCACCTGCTCAACTACGGCCTAGCCGTCATCCTGGTATTCATCGGCACCAAGATGGTGTTGATCGACATCTACAAGATTCCGGTGGCCGTCTCTTTGGCCGTGGTGGTGGGTATTCTGGTCGTCACCATGCTGATCAGCGTCAGAACGGCGGGTGGCCCCGCCGGCGGTGTCAAGGCACTGGATCGTTGAGTGTTTGATAGGAGCTGTTGTGATGAAATGCCCTAATTGCGTCGAATCGCCCTTGATGATGTCCGATCGGCAGGACGTCGAAATCGACTATTGCCCGAAATGTCGGGGTGTCTGGCTCGATCGCGGTGAGCTGGACAAGCTTATCGAGCGCAGCCTGACGGCAGGCGCGCCGGCTGCCCGGGCCCCCGCCCCTGGCGCGCCGAGTCCTGGCTGGGTTCAGCCACCGCACCACGGCTACCGCAAGCACAAATCCTGGCTCAGTGACATCTTCGACTGAGGTCTTGCGCTGCAGAACCCCTGGTCAGACCCTGCGGTCAGGCTGATATCCTTGGCGCATGAGCAAGGCATTTACCAAGGAAGCAGAGGTCGACGAGGAGGATCTCGCCTTGCCCCCTTTGCCGGCCGGCGGCAAGAACTACATCACGCCGGTGGGGTTTGCCAGGCTCAAAGCCGAATTGCTTGATTTGATCGATGTCGAGCGGCCGCGCATCGTCGAGGTAGTGCATTGGGCGGCCAGCAATGGCGACCGTTCCGAGAACGGCGACTATCTTTATGGCAAGAAGCGATTGCGCGAAATTGACAGACGCATTCGATTTTTGACCAAGCGTCTGGAGATCGCCGAGGTGAGCGATCCAGCCGCGCATCACGGTGGTGATCAGGTGTTTTTTGGCGCCACGGTACGCTATGCGCAGGAAGACGGTCAGGTGCACACAGTCACTATTGTGGGCATCGACGAGGCCGACGGCCTGTCGGGGCAGGTCAGTTGGATCAGTCCGGTGGCCAGGGCCTTGCTCAAGGCCCGCATTGGCGATGAGGTCCCTTTGCACACCCCGCGCGGCGTGCAAATGCTCGAGGTGCTGGGCCTGAGCTACCCCAGCGCCGGCGGCTCGGTCTCTTAGCTCGCGTGTCCGTTGCGCATGCGCTGGGCCTTGAGCACGGCCGGCGTGCGCTTGAGGCTGCGCAGGACGGTGGCCAGCTGCTCGCTGTTGTCCACCGCCACGGTAAAGCGCAACTCGGTGGTCTCTTGCGTGCTCTCCGGCTGCATTTGGAGGTGCGTAATGTTGACTTCGGCGCGCGCCAGAGCGGAGGCCACCCGCGCCAGGACTCCCTTGCCTGCGGTCACGGTGAGCAACAAATCGGTCTCGAAGGCACGCGAGGGCTCGTCCGACCACTCGACCGCAATGAAGCGCTCCTGATCCCGGTGCTGCAAGCGCTGGGCGATGGCGCAATCGGCCGCGTGCACAGCAACACCCTCGCCATGGCCGAGGTAGCCAACAATCTCATCGCCCGGAATCGGGCGGCAGCAAGTTGCAAACTGGACGGAACTGCCCTCGCTGCCATCAAGCAAAAGAGCCCCTTGGGACACCGATTCATGCGCGGTAAAGCGCTCCCGGCTCATCAGCAGGGGGTCGGTTTTGGCACCGGACTCCACCAGCAGACGCGCCAGCCGCTTGGCCACGATGCTGGCCACGCGCTTGCCCAGTCCAATATCGGTGAGCAGGTCCGCACGCGTGCGGTTGCCTGAAAATCGTAGCAAACGATCCCACAGGCTGTGATGCGCATCGTCGTCGGCGGGGAGTGTATCGATGCCTTCGGCGCGCAGCGATTGGCTGAGCATTTTTTGGCCTAAGTCGCGGGATTCATCCAGCGCCCGCGTCTTGAGGTGATGGCGGATCTTTGATCGCGCCCGACCCGTGCGTACAAAACCCAGCCAGCCCGGATTGGGGTTGGCTACCGGCGCCGTAATGACCTCCACCACATCTCCGTTGCGCAATTCGGTACGCAGTGGCACCTGCTCACCATTGATCTTTGCAGCGACGGTGCGATGCCCGATATCGCTGTGTATGGTGTAGGCAAAGTCAACCACAGTGGCCCCCCTGGGCATGGCCATGATTTGACTTTTCGGGGTGAACACATAAACGGCATCGGGGAACAGGTCGATCTTGATGTGGTCCCAAAACTCGGAGGCATCGTGCGTTTCGTGTTGGATATCCAGCAGTGATTGCAGCCATTGGTTGCCCAAGTTTTGCGAGCCAGCGCCTTCTGGGTCATCGGCCTTGTACAGCCAATGCGCAGCGACTCCCGATTCGGCCACTCTGTGCATGGCCTCGGTACGCATCTGAAATTCGATGTTGGTGCCAAACGGCCCAATCAGTGTGGTGTGCAGCGACTGGTAACCATTGATCTTAGGGATGGCGATGTAGTCCTTGAACTTACCCGGCAGCGGTTTGTACAGTTGATGCAACACGCCCAGCGCGGTGTAACAAGTTGTGATGTCATCAACAATGACGCGGAAGCCGTAGATGTCGGTAACCTGCGCAAAGGACAGGTGCTTGCCATCCATTTTTCGATAGATCGAAAACAGAGTTTTCTCGCGGCCCTCGATCCGAACAGGCAGGCCTGCTGATTTGAAGGCGGCCTCGATCTCAGTGCGTGCTTTTCGAATCACATCCCGTCGGCGACCTCGGGATCGTGTCAAGGCCTTGGCCAGCGTGTTGTAGCGCCAGGGGTGCAGATGTCTGAATGACAGGTCCTGCAACTCGCGGTAAGTCACATTGAGTCCCAGGCGGTGAGCGATCGGCGCGAAGATATCCAATGTTTCGTCGGCGATGCGCTTCCACTTGAGCCGGGGCAGGTCGCCCAGCGTGCGCATGTTGTGCGTACGGTCGGCCAGTTTGATCAGGATGACCCGCACATCGCGCGCCATGGCCAGCAGCATTTTTCGGAACGATTCGGCCTGGTTTTCTTCACGCGTGGTGAAAGCCAGTTTTTCCAGCTTGGTCAGGCCATCAACCAACTCAGCCACCGGTGCTCCAAATCGTTCGATCAATTCGGGCTTGTTGACCCCACAATCCTCAATGGCATCGTGCAGAAGGGCGGCCATCAGGGCTTGGGCGTCCAGTTTCCAGTCGGCGCACTGCGCGGCCACCGCAATCGGATGGGTGATGTAGGGTTCGCCGCTGCCTCGGATCTGCCCCAGATGCGCCTCGTCGGCGAAGCGATAGGCACGCCGCACCTGTTCGATATCGCTCGCGCCCAGGTATCCGAGCTTGGCCGTCAATGCGGCGAAGCTGGCTGCCGCTGCATTGACGGCTGCCAAGCTGCTTCGTCCGGTCGTGGCGGGCTGCAGGTTGCTCATGCCCTAACTTTAGCGCGTACCGCCCAAGCCCGGCTCGTCTGGCGCTCAATTCGGCGCGCTGCAGTGTCGGCGGGGTGTGCCAGAAAGCAAAAAGCACCGCCGTCGGCGGTGCTTTTAGGCTGAAGGGATGTCGGTTTAACCGGGGACTTTCTTGAGCATCTCCAGCCCGACCTGACCCGCAGCGATTTCGCGCAGGGCGGTGACGCCAGGCTTGTTTTTGCTTTCGATCCGCGGCGTATGTCCCTGGCTGAGCATGCGGGCCCGGTAGGTGGCCGCTAGAACCAGTTGGAAGCGGTTGGGGATTTTCTCCAGGCAGTCTTCGACGGTGATGCGGGCCATGGGCTAACTCCAGTGGGGTCTGATCAGGACAGGTTCAGGGCTTTGAAGGTTTCGGCGCGGGCGCGACGCTGTGCGGCGAACTTCAGGCGCTGGGCGTGAACGATGCTCTTAAGGTCGAAAAGAGCCCGTTCAAATAACTCGTTGATTATAACGAAGTCAAAGTGTTGCACCTGCGCCATCTCCTGGGCTGCGTTTTGCAGGCGTAGCTCGATCACCTCGGCGCTGTCCTCGCCGCGCCTTTGAAGGCGGGCGCGTAGTTCATCCCAGCTTGGCGGCAGGATAAAGATCAGCACAGCATTGCCAAACAGACGCTTGATGTTGATGGCACCTTGATAATCAATTTCGAGCATGACATCGCCGCCGGCCTGTATGCGTTCTTCAATGGCCTGACGCGAGGTGCCGTAGCGGTGTCCGTGCACATGAGCCCATTCCAGAAAGGCCTGGTGCTCGACCATGCGGTCAAACTCTCCGTCGGATAGAAAAAAGTATTCGCGTCCGTGCTTTTCCTGGCCCCGAGGGGGGCGGGTGGTGTGCGAGACCGAGGGTGTCACCCGGGCGTCGATTTCCATCAGTGCCTTGACCAGGCTGGATTTGCCCGCCCCGCTGGGAGCGGCCACGACGAAAAGATTTCCAGGGTAGTCCATGGCGGGTTACTCGATGTTTTGCACTTGTTTCTCAGTGTTTTTAAACTATCTATAAAAATCAAAGAGTTGCATGCACTTTTCTTTCACCGTGTTTGTCAGCTACACATCTGGCTACATCGAATTGAAGCAATAGACCCGGCCAGCGTACACTGGTTCGTGAAATAGTAGCAAATTTACTTCAGCGTCTAGTTGCGTAGGGCGAAAACTACTGGAGCCTCTTTTGTAGTCTGTGTGTACAGGGAGGGGCATGGATTCAAAAAATCAACACCCCGCGGTTACCGGGAGTGCTTCTTAATACAGGTACGGTTTAACGTTCGTGTAAAGATTCGGCGGATGTGAGCGAGGTCAGCTGTCTGACCTGCGCTTAAAAACTGATCCAGGGTGAGTGAGAGAAACTGAGTGTTTTCATCATTCGAAAGGATTAAGTTATGCCAAAAGGTGTTCGA
>VGHR01000133.1 GCA_016868205.1 Betaproteobacteria bacterium | reverse complement strand
TCTTGACCTCGTGCTGGTTCTTGCCGCAAAAGGAGCAGTAGAGTGTTTTCTCGCCGGAAGAGCCTTTTTTCTCGGGCATGCAGCTAGCCTTTGCAGAGCCGCCGGGGCCCTGAAAAATGAAGTAGGACAATGATACCCAATTAGTACCCGCCCTCAGTCCTGCGCAAGACTTGCCCGGAGCCCGGCCCAAGGAGGGGCAAAGCCTCAGGGCCGCTTGGCAATCACCTGGTCCACCAAGCCATAGTCTTTGGCCTCCTGGGCCGAAAGAAAATAGTCGCGCTCGGTGTCAGCATTGATTTTCTCCAGGGGCTGACCCGTGGTTTCTGCCAGGATCTTGTTGAGCTGCTCGCGCGTCTTGATGATCTCGCGGGCAGCGATTTCGATTTCGGTGGCCTGGCCCTGAGCCCCACCGAGCGGTTGGTGGATCATCACTTTCGAATTGGGCAAGGAAAAGCGCTTACCCTTGGCCCCAGCAGCCAGCAGAAAGGCCCCCATGCTGGCGGCCATACCCGTGCACAGGGTGCTGACATCGGGCTTGATGAAGTTCATCGTGTCATAGATGGCCATGCCGGCACTGACCGAGCCACCCGGAGAGTTGATGTAGAGCGAAATATCCTTGTCGGGGTTTTCACTCTCCAGAAACAACAGCTGCGCCACCACCAGGTTGGCCATTTGGTCATTGACCGGCCCGACCAAAAAAACCACCCGCTCTTTGAGCAGGCGTGAGTAGATATCGTAGGCGCGTTCGCCCCGCCCCGACTGTTCAATGACCATGGGCACCATGCCCAGCGCCTGGGTATCAAGCGCTCCGGCTTGCGGGCCTGAAAAAATTTCCAAAGACTTCATGACTGTGTTCTCCGATGGACCCCCGAGAGACGGGTCTGCAACTACTGTACCCAAATAGACAGGCCGTGGAAGCAGTGGCCCGCATCAAAGCCAGCCACGGCCGGGGCCCGGTATCAGGCCTGCCCCATCAATTCGTCGAAGGCGACCGCCTTGTCACTGACCTGGGCCCGGCTCAGCACAAACTCGGCGACATTGTTTTCAATGACCACCGCCTCGACCTCGGCCATGCGGCGACGGTCGCTCATGTACCAGCGCACCACTTCATCGGGCTTCTCATAGCTGGCGGCCAGCTCATCAAGATGCGTCTTGATCTGCTCGGGCCGGGCCTGCAGCGAATGAGCGCGCACCAACTCGGCCACCACCAGGCCCAGGCGCACCCGCTTCTCCGCTTGCGGACGGAACAAGTCCTCCGGGATGGGGGCTTTTTCGGCATCCTTGACACCGCGCTGCTTAAGGTCTGCGCGTGCGCCCTCGACCATGCGGTCCAACTCGGCCTGAACGCTGGACTTGGGGATATCGAGCTCAGCCTGCGCAACCAGTGCATCCATCACGGCGGTCTTGTTGCGGGCCACCAGACGGAACTTGAGCTCGCGCTCCAGATTTTTGCGAATATCGGCGCGCAGAGCCTCCACCGAGGCGTCGGCGATACCCAAGGAGCAGGCAAAGGCTTCGTTGGCCTCGGGCAGGTGGGCCGCCTCGATTTTCTTGACCGTGACCAGGAAGTCGGCTTGCTTACCGGCGACCTCCTGCCCATGGTAATCCGCCGGGAAGCTCAGAGGAAAGGTCTTGCTCTCGCCGGCCTTCATGCCCTTGACCGCCTCTTCGAACTCCTTGAGCATCTGGCCCTCACCAATAAGGAACTGAAAGTCCTCGGCCTTGCCGCCCGCGAAAGGCTCGCCGTCGATCTTGCCCTCGAAGTCGATGGTGGCGCGATCGCCTTCCTGGGCGGCCGCATCCTGGGCGCGCTGGGCAAAGCTGCGGCGCTGCTTGCGCAAGATCTCGACGGTGCGATCAATGGCCTCTGGCGTCACCTCGGCACTGACCCGCTCGATGCGAGCGGCCGACAGGTCGGCAATCTTGACCTCGGGATAGACCTCAAAAACCGCGTCAAATTGCACCTGCCCCTCAGGCGCGCCCTCTTTCTCGCTGATGCGCGGCTGGCCCGCTACACGCAGTTGCGCTTCGTTAGCAGCCGCGTTGAAGGCCTCTCCCACCTTGTCATTCATGACCTCGTACTGAACGGAATAGCCATACCGCTGGGCCACCACATTCATCGGGACCTTGCCCGGACGGAAGCCGTCCATCTTGACGGTGCGCGCCAAGCGCTTAAGACGGTTTTGCACCTCGGTCTGAATGCTGTCGACGGGCAGACTGAGGGTGATCTTGCGCTCGAGCTTGTCGAGCGTTTCTACGGTCACGGTCATGAGAATCTCCTACTAGGGGGCGCAAGCGACCGAGAAGCCGGGCAGGCGGCTCGGTCGTAAAAGTCAATCGGCACTGCAATAGCGGACGCAGCCACGCCGGGAAACCGAGCATTCTATCGGAGCGGCCTCTGTCGGCCGGCCAGGGTCGCGCAAGACCCCGGTAGCAGACCCGGCCCCGTGCGGGGGCGCGGGGTGGTGCGCGGGGGGGGACTCGAACCCCCACACCATTGCTGGCGTCAGGACCTAAACCTGGTGCGTCTACCAATTTCGCCACCCGCGCTGCGCTCACCGAAGCGGGCTTGTGCACGAGCAGGCCGCACCAGCGACCTGCGTTGTATCCAGCTCCAGTCAGCCCAATAGTTTAACGGCTGGTGAAGATGCACCGAGTTTGCGCCGGCCCACAATCCGTCGGCGCAGGGCGCCGGAGCAGCGACAATCACCGCCGGTCCGCATCACAGTTTCGTTTCCCCATGCCCCTCCCGCATCACGGCGTCGACCACTACGAAAATTTTCCGGTGGCTTCCGTGCTGTGCCCGCCACGACTGAGGCCGGCCGTCCGGGCCCTGTACCGCTTTGCGCGCACTGCCGATGATCTGGCCGATGAGGGCGAGGCGGCGCCCGATGAGCGGCTGCGGGCCCTTGCACAGTTTGCTGACGATCTGCGGGCCTGCGCTGAGGGCCGCAAGGACTCTGGGGCCTGGCCCGAGGTCTTTGGCCCCCTCGCGCCGGTGCTGCATCAATTTGGGTTGCCGCTGCCCTTGTTGCACGATCTGCTCAGCGCCTTCAGGCAGGATGTACTGCAGCATCACTACGAAAGCCAGGAACAACTGCTCGACTACTGCGCTCGCTCGGCACAGCCCGTGGGCCGCTTGCTGCTGCACCTGTATGGCCTGCACGAAGCCCAGGCACTGAACCGCAGCGATGCGCTTTGCACCGCTTTGCAGCTGATCAATTTCTGGCAGGATCTGAGCGTGGACCTGGCCCGAGGGCGTTGTTATCTACCGGCCGATCTCATGGCCAGGCACGGTCTCACGCCCGCCGACCTGAAGTCATCCGCCCCGGCAGCAGGCGCCACCGACCTGCTGCAGGCGGCCATAGGCTGGGCACGCAGTCTGATGCACGAAGGAGCGCCCCTGGTCAAACAAGTGCCGGGCCGCGCCGGATGGGAGCTGCGCCTGGTGGTGCAGGGGGCGCTGCGGGTGGCCGATCACACCGAAGCCCTGGGGCTCCAAGTGCTGCGCCGACGGCCCCAGCTGAGGCTGATCGATGCCGGCCCTATCGTCTGGCGCAGTTGGCGTATGTGAGCCGTTCCGATTTGACCCGAGCCGGTCACCGCAGAAGGCGGCTCTCGCTGCGCGGTCGGGCTCAGAGGGACTCCTCGAACCACTTCAGGTTCTCACGCGCCAGCAAGGCCGAGGAGGCTGCCGGCCCCCAACTACCGGCCGGATAGGGTTGGGGGAAGTCATCCCGCCAGCCCGCAAGGATCGGGTCCACCCAGCGCCAGGCCGCCTCCAGCTCGTCGCGTCGCATGAAATGCGTGAGCCGGCCCTTCATGACATCGACCAGCAGCCGCTCATAAGCCTCGGCTCGGCGCTTGTCGGAAGACGACTGCAGATCGAGCTCGAGACGCACCGGCTGCAAGCTCATGCCCGAACCGGGCTCCTTGGCCATCAGGCCCAGTTGTATGGATTCTTCGGGCTGCAGGGTAATGATCAGGCGATTGGGCTGCTGCGCAGTGCCCTCCCCAAAGATCGAGAAGGGCAGCTCGGACCACTCAATGATGATCTGCGACTGCCGCCGCGCCAGGCGCTTGCCCGTGCGCAAGAAGAAAGGCACATGGGCCCAGCGCGCGTTATCAATCTGGGCCCGCAAGGCAACAAAGGTTTCGGTGCGACTGCGCGGGCCTACGCCGCTTTCCTGAAGATAGCCCCGAATCGCGGGATCGAGCCCCGGGGCGTACTGGCCGCGTACGGTGTCGCGGCGCACATCGGCCGCACTCATCGGTCGCAGCGATCGCAGGACCTTGAGCTTTTCATCACGCACATCGTCGGCCCGCAGCGAAATCGGTGGCTCCATGGCCACGATGCACAGCAATTGCAGCAAATGGTTCTGCACCATGTCGCGCAGGGCACCAGCACCGTCATAAAAGCCAGCGCGGCTGCCTACACCCACGGTCTCGGCCACGCTAATCTGCACACTCCTGATGTAAGGGGCACGCCACAGGGGCTCAAAGATGGCATTGCCAAATCGCAGCACCATCAGGTTCTGCACCGTCTCCTTGCCCAGGTAGTGATCAATGCGGTAGATCTGGTCCTCGCGAAAATGCCGTGCCACGGCCGCGTTGATGACCTGCGCCGAGGCCAGGTCAGTACCCAGCGGTTTTTCCAGCACGATGCGTGAGCGCTCGTCGACCAGCCCGGCGGCCCCCAGGTGTCCGCTGATGGTGGCGAACAAGCCAGGGGCGGTGGCCAGGTAATAGATGCGCGAGGGATTGCTCAAATCCAAAGCGCGCAAGGCACCGTAAGCAGCCGCATCGGCCAGATCGATGCTGAGATACTGCAGCCGCTCGAGGAACCCCCGCCACGGCCCAGCCTCGAAGGCAGAGGGCTCGATGAACTCCGGCGATCGTTCACCGATGAATTGCAGATACTGCTGCTGCGACCAGGTCTGACGGCCCACCGCCACGATGCGGGTGCTTGCGCCGAGCCGGCCATGCAGGTGCGCCATGTAAAGCGCCGGCAGGAGTTTTCTGAAGGACAGGTCGCCGGCGCCGCCGAAGATGATGATGTCGGCGCCGGGGTCAGGAGATAGGGTCATAAGTCAGCGGCTTCGGGCCGGTGCGGTCGACGGGACACAGGAAGGGCGATTCACCGCCTCGAGATGTAACTTGGTTACCTCCTGCTGTCAAGGCGGTCCCGGCGTCCACTTGCGCCGCGCACCCGATCAGTGCCGCAAAAAGCCCGCTGCGCCGCCCCTTGACAGAGCGACAATGCCCCCATGAGCCCCGAGCAGTATGTTCAAAACAAGGCCGCCGCCTCGGGCAGCAGCTTTTATTACGCCTTTCTCTTCTTGCCCAAAGACCGGCGGGCAGCCATCACCGCGTTCTATGCCTTTTGCCGGGAGGTCGACGATGTGGTCGACGAAGTCAGCGATCCAGGAGTGGCCCAGGCCAAGCTGGCCTGGTGGCGCAGCGAGGTGGCCAAGGCCTACGCCGGCCAGCCACAACACCCGGTGCTCAAGGCGCTGATGCCCTGGGCCGCGGCGTACAACATTCGCGCCGAACATCTTCAGTCCGTGATCGAGGGCTGCGAAATGGACCTGCGGCAAAGTCGTTACCTGGATCTACCCGGTCTCCTGCGCTATTGCCACCTCGTTGCCGGGGTGGTTGGCGAGGTGGCCGCACAGATATTCGGTCAGACGCAGGCTGGAACCACCGCCTATGCGCACAAGCTCGGCCTGGCCTTTCAGCTGACCAACATCATTCGCGATGTCGGCGAGGACGCGATGCGCGGGCGCATTTATCTGCCGATCACCGAGTTGCAGCAGTTCGAGATCAAGGCCCAGGATATCCTGCAGCGCCAGTACTCAGATCGCTTTCGCGCCCTGATGCGATACCAGGCCGAGCGCGCCTTGGGCCTCTACGACGAAGCCCTGG
>VGHR01000132.1 GCA_016868205.1 Betaproteobacteria bacterium | reverse complement strand
TGAGACGGACACGAGCTGCCCGTCCAGCAGTACCTTGGACACAAAGACTCCTTCCAGTTGTTAAAGAACAAGATGGGAGGGCCAGAAAGAACGAAGCCCTCCACGCAAGTGAGGAGGGCCGACGCGTCCCGCTTGGTTACCGTTTCCGGTCACATTGCCTTTCAGCAGACCACCTTGCCCGGGTAGGCAGGTTGGCGAGGGCGTCGGCCCTATCTCTAAATGCGTGCCAGTAGTGTCGCTTATGCGGGGGGCGATGGTCAAGTTGTTGAATTGCAGTCTGAGGCTTTTGGGCGACATCCGGGATAAGCTCACCAGATGAGCCTGACCTCATCAAAGATCGGTACCGGAGATCTATTGGTTCTGAGTCAGTTCGAAACCTGTCGCTGGAAGCTACTAATGCCCACTAGTCGTAGAAGGGCCGTGCAAGGATAGTTCGTCTCCCATACATGACTACTCAGAGCGGCAGCAACCATCGGCAAGACGAGTAGCATCAAACTAATCAAAAACTCTATTGCTGCAAAGTCTATATTTCAGGCCAATACCCCCTCGTTTGAGCAGATTTGAGTGCAAGGCCATGTTGGGTCCCATCTGCCGGATTTGGGGGGGGTGGGGCACCCCTAGGGGGTCTTGGCAGGGAAGTCTTCAGGGGGGGGCCACCATCGGTATGCCCCTCGGCAAAGACCCACGATGCCGCGCCACAAGCGCACACTACCCAGTTGTCCAGCGTTAGACAAAGATACCCAGATTTTTTGATGATCTGTGCAAAACAGTGATTGGGGCGAGCAGGTGACCTTGGTCCAAAGACGGGGGTGGGGGTACGGTGGGGTCTTGATGTGGCGACAAATCAGAGCCACGGGCTGCGTGCGTCACTGGGCCAGCCGCAGACTAGGCTCAGCCAGACATCACAACGCCGCGCACCCAGCCGGTGGCAGGATATCTTGGTCGGCGAAGGATTTCGATGCAGAGGTGCTTGTCATAGGGCTGTCCAGCACGAAGTCTGATGGTGGGTGAATTGGTGGGTAGAAACGAAAAAGCGCCCGAAAGGCGCATATTTATTGGCTGTCTGGCGGAGAGGGCGGGATTCGAACCCGCGGTGAGTTTTACCCCACACACGCTTTCCAGGCGTGCGACTTAAACCGCTCATCCACCTCTCCGGGGTGACCTCGATTGTAGCAGTCGGGCATCTCGCAGGCGCCTGTCGACGGACCCGCTTTTTGGAAGTGACTAGCTCAGTGTAGGGGGGGGCTGCGATACGCATGTCGCTGTAAATCCTCCAGGCTTACATACTCGAGGGCCTTGATATGGGTGCATTCAAGCACCACCGGCGGAGCCAGATTGGCCAGCAGGGCTTGCCGCCAACGCGTGGCGCAAACGCACCACCGATCTCCTGGTTTGAGGCCGGGAAATCGCCACTCGGGTCGCGGCGTGATGAGGTCGTTTCCGACCGCACGCTGGAACTCAAGAAACTCAGCCGTCATGCGGGCACAAATCAGGTGTGAGCCCAAATCGGACTCGTCGGTTTGGCAGCAACCATCGCGGAAGTAGCCGGTCAGCGGGTCGTAGGAGCAAGGCTTGAGTTCAGTACCCAGGACATTGAGGGTTTGCATGGCGTGTGAGGACGGTCGGCGGGACGCCACAAATTATGCGGTTTGGACGGCCGCCGGAGAGCATTTGGGCTTGAGACCTCTTATTTTCCGTACACTGGCGGCCTTCCGAGCCTGCCCGGCCTTGCGGCCCGCCTCCGCCATGAAATTTCGCTTTCCCATCGTCATCATTGATGAAGACTATCGTTCCGAAAACACCTCGGGGCTGAGCATTCGCGCTCTGGCTCAGGCCATCGAATCCGAAGGATTTGAGGTGCTCGGGACCACCAGCTACGGCGACCTCTCGCAGTTTGCCCAGCAGCAGAGTCGGGCCAGCGCTTTCATTCTTTCGATCGACGACGAAGAATTCACGCCGGGGCCCGATCTGGATCCTGCGGTGCTCAATCTGCGCAACTTTATCGAGGAAGTGCGTCGCAAGAACACCGATGTGCCGATTTATGTCTACGGGGAAACAAAAACTTCACGCCACATCCCTAACGACATCCTGCGTGAGTTGCATGGGTTTATTCACATGTTTGAGGATACGCCGGAGTTCGTGGCGCGTCACATCATTCGCGAGGCCAAAAGTTATCTGGAGGGACTGCAGCCGCCGTTTTTCAAGGCGCTGCTCGATTACGCTGAAGACGGCTCTTATTCGTGGCATTGTCCGGGCCATTCGGGTGGCGTAGCTTTCCTCAAAAGTCCGGTAGGGCAGATGTTTCACCAGTTCTTCGGCGAAAACATGCTGCGCGCTGATGTCTGCAATGCGGTCGAGGAGCTCGGTCAGCTGCTCGATCATGACGGAGCCATCGGCGCGAGTGAGCGCAACGCAGCGCGCATCTTTAATGCTGACCACTGTTTTTTCGTGACCAACGGTACCAGCACTTCCAACAAGATGGTCTGGCATCACGCGGTCGCGCCGGGCGATGTGGTGGTGGTCGACCGCAATTGCCACAAATCCATTTTGCATTCGATCATCATGACGGGCGCGATTCCGGTGTTTCTCAAGCCCACCCGCAATCATTT
Organism: Betaproteobacteria bacterium; assembly: GCA_016868205.1. Classification (GTDB taxonomy): domain Bacteria; phylum Pseudomonadota; class Gammaproteobacteria; order Burkholderiales; family Burkholderiaceae_C; genus Polaromonas. The sequence continues at coordinate 3,367 of VGHR01000132.1, read as the reverse complement.
CGGCATCATTGGCCCAATTCCACAGGCCGAGTTTGAGCCGGCGGCGATCAAGGCCAAGATGGCGGCGCATCCGCTGCTTAAGGGGGTCGACCCCGACAGCGTCAAGCCACGCATGCTCACGCTGACGCAATCAACCTACGACGGTGTTTTGTACAACACCGAGACGATCAAGGGCATGCTCGACGGCTACGTGCCCAATTTGCACTTCGACGAGGCGTGGTTGCCGCACGCCGCCTTCCACCCTTTTTACGGGTCCTACCATGCGATGGGCAAGAATCGTCAGCGACCCAAGGAATCGGTGGTCTACGCCACACAGTCCATTCACAAATTGCTGGCCGGTATCAGTCAAGCCAGCCATGTCCTGGTGCAGGATTCTCGAGATGTCAAGCTAGACCGGCATTTGTTCAACGAGTCCTACTTGATGCACACCTCAACTTCGCCGCAGTACAGCATCATCGCCAGCTGCGATGTGGCGGCGGCCATGATGGAACCCCCCGGGGGCACCGCTTTGGTTGAGGAGAGCATTGCCGAGGCGCTCGATTTCCGGCGTGCGATGCGCAAGGTCGATGCGGAATACGGCGAGGATTGGTGGTTTAAGGTTTGGGGTCCCGATGCGCTGGCCGAGGAGGGTATCGGCCGAGCTGATGACTGGATTCTCAAAGGCGAGTCTGCTCGTATCAACACCCGAAACGGCTCTCCCAACTGGCACGGCTTTGGCAAGATCGCGTCGGGTTTCAATATGCTTGATCCGATCAAGTCGACCATCGTTACGCCGGGCCTGGATCTCAACGGCCGTTTTGCCAGGACGGGTATTCCGGCCAGCATCGTGACCAAGTTTCTGGCCGAGCACGGGGTCATCGTTGAGAAGACCGGCCTCTACAGCTTCTTCATCATGTTCACGATTGGCATCACCAAGGGCCGGTGGAACACGCTGCTGACGGCCTTGCAGCAGTTCAAGGACGACTACGCCAAAAATCAGCCCATGTGGCGCATCCTGCCGGAGTTTTGTCAAAAGCATCCGCGCTATGAGCGCATGGGCCTGGCCGACCTGTGCCAGCATGTGCACGAACTGTATGCCAAATACGATATCGCACGCCTGACTACCGAGGTGTACCTTAGCGACCTGGCTCCAGCCATGACCCCCAGCGCCGCATATGCGCATATTGCGCATCGCAAGACCGAGCGGGTCGAAATCGATGCTCTCGAAGGTCGGGTCACGGTGGGGTTGGTGACGCCGTATCCGCCGGGTATTCCGCTGTTGGTGCCGGGCGAGGTGTTCAACCGCAAGATCGTCGATTACCTCAAATTTGCCCGCGAGTTCAACGCCCAATGTCCGGGGTTTGAGACCGACATTCACGGACTGGTGGAAGAGTCCGACGCCTCAGGTCGTTCGCGGTATTACGCCGATTGCGTCAAGTCGTAGCAGCGTCGTAGATTGCCGCGAGGGCGCGGCGCCTACAGATTCAAACAGGGCCTGTGGGTGGGGCAGTGGGAGCGCCGCCCCGGCGCGATGTTCCGCCGGCCTCAGCTTCCACTGGGGTCGTTCAAGCCGCCCACCACCTGGCTAAAGCCGCCGTCGACATAGGTGATTTCAGCCGTCACGCCGCCGGCCAAGTCCGAAAGCAGAAAGGCGGCAACCTGTCCGACATCATCGATGGTGACATTGCGTCGAAGCGGTGCAACCTCGGCAACTGCACTGAGTATCTTGCCGAAATCCTTGATGCCGCTGGCCGCCAGGGTTTTGATAGGGCCGGCACTGATGCCGTTAACCCGCACGCCGCGTGGGCCCAGAGATTGCGCCAGGTAGCGCACCGAGGCCTCCAGACTGGCCTTGGCCAAACCCATGGTGTTGTAGTTCGGGACGGTGCGCACAGCCCCTAGATAGGACAGCGTGAGCAGCGCAGACTTTGGGTTAAGCATGGGGCTGGCCGCCTTGGCCATCGCAGGGAAACTGTAGGCGCTGATGTCGTGGGCGATGCGAAAGGCCTCGCGAGACAGTCCGTCCAGAAAGTCGCCGGCAATCGCCTCGCGCGGAGCAAATCCGATGGCGTGCACGAAGCCGTCAAAGTGGGGCCAGTGCGTCGCCAGGTCTTTAAAAAGCTGCCCGATTTGCTCGTCGCTGCCGACATCGCAATCGAAAACGAGCTTTGAATCGAACTCTGCTGCGTACTCGGTGATTCGGTCCTTGAAGCGCTCGCCGACATAGCTGAAAGCCAGTTCGGCGCCCTGAGCCCGGCAGGCCCGTGCAATGCCGTAGGCGATTGATCGGTTGGATAGCACGCCGGTGATCAGCAGTTTTTTGCCTTGGAGAAATCCCATATCTTGTCCTTGCTGGGTCCGCGCCGGGATATTTCCCGAACGCGCGAGACCCTTCAGTAATGGGGCAGAATTGTCGCATGAGCTTTGTGGCCGTGATTCTGCGCTCGCTGATGTTGACCGCCTGTCTGGGCGCTGGTCAGGCGTGGGCGGCGCACGGTTATGCGCTTTGGGGCGATCTCAAGTATCCGGCGGGCTTTTCCCACTTCAGCTATGTCAACCCCACAGCGCCGCGTGGGGGTGAGTTGCGCCTGGTTAGCAATTCGCGCGCCTCAACCTTCGACAAATACAACCCCTTCACCATCAAGGGGACCGCCCCGGCTTACCTGTCGGATCTGATGTTCGACAGTCTGCTGGCCAGTTCACTCGACGAAACGGGCTCGGCCTATGGTTTGCTCGCTGAGGATGTGAGTGTCTCGCCCGACGGAATGAGCGCCACTTTTCGTCTGCGTGCGCAAGCACGCTTCCATGATGGCCTGCCGGTTCTGGCTGCCGATGTGAAACACAGTTTTGACACCCTCATGGGGCCCTACACATCGCCGGCCTATAAGACCTTGCTTGAAGATGTGGCGGGTCTGGACATCGTGGACGATCGCACTGTGCGCTACCGTTTTCGAAAGCCCAATCGTGAGCTGCCCTTGACGGTAGGCGGTTTGCCGGTGTTTAGCCGCCAATGGGGCGTCGAAGGCGGTAAGCCCAAGCGTTTTGATCAGGTGGTCATGGACCTACCGATTGGCAGCGGTCCCTACCGCATCGGGCCAGTGCGCTTCGGCAAAGACATTACCTATGTCCGTGATCCCAACTACTGGGCGCGCGATTTCAATGTCCGTACGGGCATGGCCAACTTCGACCAAGTGACGGTCAAGATCTACAAGGACAACACAGCCCGGCTGGAAGCCCTGAAGGCTGGCGAGTTTGATCTGATGCGGTTTTTCTCGGCGGGTGATTGGGCGCGGCGAGTCAAAGGCAAGCGTTTTGACAGCGGCGAATTGGTCAGGGGTGAGTTTGAACACCGCCTACCGGCCGGATTTCAGAGTTTTGTCATCAACAC
>VGHR01000131.1 GCA_016868205.1 Betaproteobacteria bacterium | reverse complement strand
CACGATTTGCTCGGGCTTTAATCGAACACCTTTTGGCATAACTTAATCCTTTCGAATGATGAAAACACTCAGTTTCTCTCACTCACCCTGGATCAGTTTTTAAGCGCAGGTCACCCGTGCGAAGGAAACCCTACATGGCGTTGAACGGAGTCTCCCTCCGAATGGGCCAATGTATATAAAGTTTCTGATCCGAGATCTGCCCTGCCCTTCCGATTACTGGCACATGCGCGGCCAGGTCGGATTGAGGTGAGCTGCAGACGCCGGCGCATGCGGTACAGCGCCTCGCGACACGCTTACATCCCGACTCTCCGGTTCGATATGCTCGGCCTGCTCAAGACCGAGTAACTTGTATGGCGAGAGTCAGGAAAAAAGCGAAATCCCCAGGCAAGGCCCGCTGCGCATACCCGATTGCGCGATCGTGGCGTTGCTCTGTTGGCCGACCCCGAATTAGCTCGACTCGGCGACTCTAAAATTATCTTCGCCCCCTAAGGGTTTTCGTTGATCTGGTCAGCCACTGTGGTTGATATAGTGGTCCGAAATCTTCGAGCTCGCACTGCCTTTGAACATCAGACCTTTCGAGGAAATGGGTAAAGCAGGATGAACATATGGAGACTCTAAATTGACGAACCAGTCAGGCATAGTACCTGCCAGTCGGGTAGTAGCAATCACCGGTGCGGCGCAGGGCCTGGGGCGCGCCTACGCCATGCGTTTCGCAGCAGGGGGCCATCGCGTGGTGGCGATGGACATTCAAGAAGATGCACTGAACGGTGTGGCCGAGGCGATCAAGGCGACCGGCGGGCAGTGCGTGCCCTTGGCTGCCGATGTCGGGAGCGAGGCCAGCGTCGCGCAAGCGGCCGGACGGGTCGATCAGACTTTTGGGCGCTGCGATGTGCTGGTGAACAACGCGGCCATCTTTTCCACCATCAAGATGCGTCCGTTCGAGCAACTTCCCCTGGAAGAATGGATGCGGGTCATGCATGTGAACGTGACCGGCACCTTTCTGATGACACGTGCTTTTGCGCCTCTGATGAAACGGCATCGCTGGGGACGAATCATCAATGTGTCGTCCGCTGCGTTTGTGATGGGGCGCCCCAACTATCTGCATTACACGACCTCCAAGGCTGCGGTCGTCGGCATGACGCGCTCTCTGGCTCGGGAGTTGGGCAGCGATGGGATCACCGTCAACGCTTTGCTTCCAGGTGCCACAGACACTGAGATCCCGCGAGAAACAGTTACACCTGAACAGAAAAGGCAGCAGATTGCCATGCGCTGCATTCAGCGCGAAGAGGGTCCGCAAGACCTCGAGGGTGTGGTCAGCTTTCTGGCCTCTGAAGACAGCGCTTTTGTGACCGGGCAATCCTTCGTGGTTGACGGTGGGTACTGCTTTTTGTAAGTCAACCAGTCATGCGTGGCATGACGTGAGCTTTTTCAACTAAACGGGAGAAATAAGTGAAATTCATCAAGAGATTTGGACAACTGACAGCAGCTCTTTGCATGTTGATGAGCGTGTCTCAGGTGAGTGCCCAGGAGATCACCATCAGAGCCGTTAGCGCTTGGCCCGAGGGCAACTTCTTCTCGCTGAACTTCGAAAGTTTTGTCAAGAGAGTCAATGCCGAAGGCAAGGGGGTCATTCAGATTAATTACCTCGGTGGCGGAGCCAAGGTGATGCCCCCTTTCGAGGTGGGCAATGCCGTCAAGAATGGTGTTGTGGATATGGTCAACGTGACTGGCAACTTTTACACCAACTTACTGCCGGAATCTGACGCGCTGTCGGTGAGCACTATTCCGGTGCAGGAGTGGCGCAAGAATGGCGCCTACGACTACATCAACAAGCTCTGGGGCGAAAAGATGAATGCGCACTATCTCGGTCGCGCAATCGACAACATGCCCTATCACTTGTTCCTCAAGAAGCAGATCACCAAGCCGGATCTCACAGGCATGCGCTTGCGTGGCATTCCCATCTACCGAGAGTTCTTTCAGAGCATGGGGGGCAACGTCCTGACCATTGCACCCGGAGAAACCTACACCGCCCTTGAGCGTGGGGTGATTGATGGGTACGGCTGGCCGGTGTCGGGCATCTTCGATCTGAGCCTACAAGAGCACACCAAATACCGGGTCGAGCCGGGCTTTTACAACACTGAAGTAGGCGTACTCGTCAACCTCAACACCTGGAAGCGACTGAATGACAAGCAGCGGGCTGTGCTGACCAGTGCGGCGATCTGGATGGAAGGCCTTAACCTCGATAACCCCAAAAAATGGGAAGAAGAGAAGAAGCGTCAAACTGCTGCCGGCATCCAGCCGATCGTCTTCCCTCCAGCTGAAGCGGCGACCTATGCCAAGCGTGCCAACGATACCATCTGGGAAAGCATCGACAAACGCAGCCCAGAGCATGGGCCCAAGCTGCGCCAAATGTTGACGCGCTGAGCATCGCCACCCATGTCAGAGCCGCCGGCCTTGATCTGGATTGATCGCCTGGATGCGGCCTGGGCCAGGCTGCTTACAGCCTTGGCCTTGGTCGCCTGTGGGCTGGTGGCGCTGATGGTGGCGGTGATTTGCGCCGATGTGCTCGTACGTAACTTGCGCCTGGGCAACCTCCCCTGGGCCACCGAGGTTGCGGAGTACACGCTGTACTTGTCAACTTTTCTGGCTGCGCCCTGGCTCCTGCGTCAGGGCGCGCACGTCCGAATGGACATCGTGCTCAAAGCGATGCCATCCAAGATGGCCTGGGCGCTCGAGTTGGTGGCCGACACCATCGGCACACTCACTTGCGCCGCCTTGATGCTTGCGAGCGCCAATGCTGCCTTGGCCAGCGCCAAGCAGGGCTCTCTGATTTTCAAAATCTTCGTGTTTCCCGAGTGGTGGCTGATCGCGCCAGCCAGTGTGATGTTCGGTGTGCTGACCCTCGAGTTTGTCTGGCGCTTCAGGCGGCAGTGGAAGGGCCCCTGCGCTGTGCGTGAAGAGGCTACGTCCGTGGCGTGAGCCAACGGATGTTTTTTATGCCGATGTTTTACGGAGCCGTCTGATGGACTGGACCGTAAGCCTGATGTCTTTGCTCGGGGGTGTGGTGCTGCTGATGTTCATCGGCCTGCCGGTGGCTTTGGCTTTTCTGGTTACCAATGTGGTGGCGGCTTTCGTCTTCATGGGCGGCGTGGCGGGCGTTGACCAGCTTGCCCGCAATTCGATCGCCTCGGTGATCACGTTTTCACTGACGCCCATACCCTTGTTCATTCTGATGGGCGAAGTGCTGTTTCAGACAGGACTGGCGCTCAAGGTGATCGACGGCTTTGACCGACTGGTCCATGGCGTACCTGCACGTCTGCCCGTGGTGTCTGTGGTGGCTGGAACGGCTTTTTCGGCCATTTCCGGATCGACCATCGCCACCACGGCGATGTTGGGCCGGTCCATGACACCGGTCATGCTGGAGAAGAAATATCACCCAACCCTGGCGATGGGGCCGATCATTGCAATTGGCGGGGTGGACATGCTGATTCCACCTTCGGCACTGATCGTGCTCTTCGGCAGCCTGGCCAACATTTCGATCACCAAGCTGTTGTTTGCAGGCATTGTCCCGGGGATCTTGCTGGCGGTGACTTTTATCGCTTACATCATCGCCAAGGCGATCTTGGTGCCGTCGAGCGCACCGGCCAATGACGAGGGACCGATCTACACAGGTTGGCAAAAGTGGCGGCCTTTCGTGATTTACGTAATTCCACTGCTGTCCATCTTCGGAGTAGTCATTGGGGCGATGTCGACCGGGATTTCCACGCCCACCGAGGCGGCAGCGCTCGGTGCAGCCGCCACCATCGCACTAGCGGCAGCCTTTCGGGCACTGACTTGGAAAAACCTGGTGCAATCACTCAAGAGCACCGTGCATATTTCCTGCATCGTCCTGTTCATCATCGTCGGCGCCACCTCGTTTTCTCAACTGCTTGGCTTTTCCGGCGCAACCAATGGCCTCCTTCAGGCCGTGGGGCGGCTAAACCTCAGTCCTGAGATGTTGATTGTGGCCATGATCCTGATCCTCATCATCCTGGGCTGCTTCGTCGACCAGGTCAGCATGATGCTGCTCACCCTGCCCTTTTTTATGCCATTGGTTATCGCCGCAGGAATTGACCCGATCTGGTTCGGCGTGCTGTTCCTGATCGCCATGCAACTGGGTTTGATGACGCCCCCGTTCGGTCTACTACTCTTCACGATGAAAAGCGTCATTCCCTCGCACATCCCGATGATCGAGGTTTTTCGATCGGCCTATCCCTTTGTGATCATCAGCCTGCTCATGCTGGTACTGGTCTTTTTTGTCCGACCGATTGCCACATGGTTGCCTGGCTTGTTGGGCTGAGGTGATTGACATGTCGGCAGAAGATGAATTCTTTAAGCACCGAGGTTTTGGTCTGACGATGTGGTTCGGTCTTCGACCGGCCGTCCTGGTGGTAGACCTCATTGAGGCGTTCACCGACCCTGAGGCCATGCTGGGCTCCAATCTGGACGCACAGGTGCTGGCCACGCAGCAATTGTTGGCCGCAGCCAGGCAGGTGGCCCTACCTATCACCTACTCCACGGTCAGTTATGACCAGGCCGACCTCGCGGACGCAGGGATCTGGGCGCTCAAGCAAAAAGGCGTGACCACACTGCGGGCGGGCACGTCCGCAGTGGCGCTTGATCCGCGCCTCGAGCGCCTGGATGGCGAGGGCTGGCTGATCAAAAAATATGCATCATGCTTCTTTGGCACCGATCTAACTTCTCGGCTGGTTTCTCGCGGTGTCGACACTTTGATCCTGGCCGGATGCACCACCAGCGGGTGCGTACGTGCAACGGCGGTTGATGCCCTGCAAACAGGTTTGCGGCCCATGGTGGTGCGCGAATGTGTTGGAGACCGGTCTGCGGCTGCACACGAACAATCCTTGTTCGACCTACAGGCCAAGTACGCCGACGTGGTCAGCCTGAGCCAGGCCTGCGCATTCCTTGAATCACTGTCTTAATCTAAGGTCTCATCGTGAACCAACTATCCGGTGATCTTTCCGGCCGAGTCGCCGACATTTTGCCGCGCGAGCGGGGGCAGTTTTGGGGCGGCACCTGGCATTACCGCGCCGGTGTGCCGCGCCTAACCAGCATCAATCCTTCCACGGGGCAAATGCTCGCTGAGGTGGAGGTGGCCACAGCGGCTGATGTGGATGCGGCGGTGCGCAGTGCCCGTCAGGCATTTCCCGCCTGGGCAGCCATGCCCCCCCTAGAAAGAGCGCGCCGACTGAGGGAAGCGGCCTCGCGCATCCGAGCCAATGCTGCGGACCTGGCCCTTCTCGATGCGGCCGATTGCGGCAATCCGGTCAAGGCCATGCTGTTTGACGCCGAGATTGCGGCAACGCAGCTGGAGTACTTTGCCGGGCTGGTACTCGAGATCAAGGGCGAGACCATCCCGACAGGCAACGGATCGCTCAATTACACCCGGCGCGAGCCCTTGGGTGTGGTGGTTCGGATTTATCCGTTCAACCATCCGTTCATGTTTGCGGCGGGCAAGATCGCAGCGCCGCTGGCCGCTGGAAATACGGCGGTGATCAAGCCGCCAGAGCAGGCCCCTCTGTCAACGCTCAAGCTGATGGAATTGCTGGCTGATGTCTTCCCTGCCGGGGTGCTCAACTGCGTGGTGGGGGGACGCGAGGTCGGTGCGGCGCTGTCCACGCACCCCGAGGTGGCCGCCGTGGGCCTGATTGGCAGCGTACCTGCGGGCCGCGCCGTCCTGCACGCAGCTGCTGACAGCTTCAAGCGCACATTGCTGGAGCTTGGCGGGAAAAACGCCATGGTCATTTACCCTGATGCCGACCTGGACCGCGCAGTCGACGGCGCAGTGCGGGGGATGAACTTCACCTGGTGCGGGCAATCGTGTGGCTCGACCAGTCGGCTCTTCATCCACGACAGCCTGCATGATGTGTTTGTGGCCAAGCTGGTCGACTTGCTTGGGCAGCGCCATCGGCCCGGCAT
>VGHR01000130.1 GCA_016868205.1 Betaproteobacteria bacterium | reverse complement strand
GCCCTTGCCATCATCGATGCGTGCCGCAACAACCCGTTTCGCGAGCGTGGTCGCGCCATTGGAGGACGAGGCTTGGCCACCACCAACGCCGCCACCGGGCAGATGGTGCTCTACTCGGCAGGGACGGGACAAAAGGCGCTTGACCGACTGGGACCTCTTGATCCGATAAGCAATGGCGTCTTCACCCGGGTGCTGCTGCGCGAGGTGCAGCGACACGATTTGGCCCTGCTGGCCAACCAGCCACCTTGGCGCTGAGCCGTGTCGACCCTGTCGCCCATGCAGTCGACTGAGCCCTCGCCGGCTCCACTGGTCATGCTTGAGCGCGTGAGCAAGCGATTCGCCAACGGCCCGCTCGCGCTCCAGGAGATGAGCCTGACCATTGGCGCTCACGACTTTGTGAGCTTCCTCGGCCCCTCGGGCTGCGGTAAGAGCACAGCGCTGCGTCTGATCGCTGGCCTGACTGCACCCAGCGCGGGCGCTCTGCGCTGGCCAAGCGCGCCCATGACCGAGGCCAAAGGCACCAACCGCGATCTCGGCTTCGTGTTTCAGGAGCCAACGCTGATGCCCTGGGCTACCGTGTTTGACAACGTCTGGTTGCCGCTGCGGCTGGCCGGCGTTGCCCGCGATGCAGCCAATGGCACCGTGCGTGAGGCTTTGGCAATGGTGGGTCTCACGAAGTTTGCCAGCGTGTATCCGCGCGAGCTGTCGGGCGGAATGAAGATGCGCGTATCGATCGCACGGGCACTGGTCACCCATCCGCGGCTGCTCTTGATGGACGAGCCCTTCGCAGCACTGGACGAGATGACGCGCACCAAGCTCAACAACGACCTGTTATCGATCTGGCGCGAACACCGCTTCACCGTCATCTTCGTCACACACAGCGTCTACGAGTCTGTCTACCTGTCTAACCGCATCATCGTGATGGCCCCGCGACCGGGTCGAGTCATCGACGAGATCCGGATCGACGAACCCTATCCAAGGCACACGAGCGACTTCCACGTCTCAAGCCGCTACAACGACCATGTTAAGCGCGTGCAGCGTGCCTTGCACGGTACGATGATCGGTGTCGCGGTAGACCATTGAGCCGCTCACGAAGCGCGTCAACACCACCCCCCTGCCAATGACCACCGACCCGGATTCCCTTGTAAACCCCGCCGTTCAGGCCCTGGAGCGCGGGCGCAGGCGCGAAGCGGCCGGGCGTGTGCTGTTGCCGCTGCTGGTTGTTGGCGTGCTGCTGCTGGGCTGGGAGGCGCTGGTGCGCGTCAATGGCATTCCCCACTACATCCTGCCTGCACCCAGTCTCGTGGTGCAGACCCTGGTGAAGAACTGGGGCAATCTGGCGCCATCGCTGTGGTTTACCGTCAAGCTGACGCTGATGGCTCTGGGTGCCGCCGTGGTTGGCGGTGTGCTGATTGCGATGGCCTTCGCTCTGTCGAAGTGGGTTGAGATTGCGTTGTTCCCGATCGCCGTCGTATTGCAGGTCACGCCCATCGTCGCTATCGCACCGCTGATCCTGATCTACGTTGACTCCACCGCCTCCGCCCTGCTCATCTGTGCCTGGATCGTCGCTTTCTTCCCTATCCTGTCCAACACCGTGATCGGCCTTAAGAGTGCCGACAGCAATCTGCGCGACCTGTACCAGCTTTACGGCGCCACGCCCTGGCAGTGCTTTCGCTGGCTGCTGGTGCCAAGCGCGCTGCCTTACTTTCTGGGCGGTCTGAAGATCGCGGGCGGCCTGAGCCTCATCGGTGCAGTGGTGGCTGAGTTCACAGCTGGCGCGGCTGGCCGTGACACTGGGCTGGCCTCCCGCATCCTGGAGTCGAGCTTCCGTACCGAGATCCCCATGATGTTTGCCGCGCTGCTGCTGGTATCACTATTGGGTATCGTGATCTTCATCGCCTTCGCGGCGCTGGCCAAGCTGTTGCTCGGCCACTGGCACGAGAGCGAGTTGCGGCGAGAGCTTTGAGTTGACGATTGACCCGTCCCCGCTGGCATCACAGGTGTGGCTTGTCAGAGCGGGGGTTCCGCCGTCACTGAGTCCGCTGACCACGTCCGGTCTGGTGGCGCTGCGACTTGCACACGGCAAGATCGCACAGGTGCTACCGCAGGCCGCCTTTGAGAGCTTACCTGCGAGCGCGCTGCCGGTGACCGATCTGGATGGATCGACCGTGCTGTCGGCCTTCGTCGATCCGCATGTCCATCTGGATAAGGGAGACCTGTGCGCGGCTGGCCTGGCCCCCGAGCGCGACCTGTTTACTGCCATCACCCGGGTACGGGATGACTATGCCCGGTGGTCGGCTGAGGAGCTGACACGACGCATGGAATTTGCCCTGCGCAGCGCCTACGCGCACGGCACGCGTGCGCTGAACAGCTACTGCGATTGGTCAGTGCCGCAGGGCCCGCTCGCCTGGCGGGTGCTGCAGGACCTGCGCACGCAGTGGGCCGGGCGGGTCGATCTGACCATCACCTCCCTGGCTCCAATTGCCGAACTCGATGATGCGACGATCGCCGCGACGATCGCCGCTACGGTGGCTGAGGGCGGCGGTGTGCTGGGCTGGTTCATCTACCCTGGCGCTCCGATGCATCTGCTGCCGCGCGCCTTCGACCTCGCGCAACGCCATGACTTGCGCCTGGACTTTCATGTCGACGAGCACCTTGATCCGCCACAGGCCAATCTGGGCGCGGTGGCCCGGCTGGCGCATGAGCGTGACTGGGGTGCACGCACGGTGTGCGGTCACGCCTGCGTGCTCGCTGCGCTCGAGCCGGCCGCACGCGAGGCCCTGCTCAATGACGTGGCCGCTTCAGGGCTCGGTCTGGTCAGCCTTCCCTGGACCAATCTCTATCTGCAGGATAACGGGTCGGGACCGACCGAGGGCAGACGCCGTACCCCGAGCCGGCGGGGGCTGCTGCCTGTACACGAGGTAAGGGCGCGCGGCATACCGCTGGCCTTCGCGTCGGACAATCACCGCGATCCTTTCTTTCCCGGCGGCGACCTCGATCCGCTGCAGACGCTCTCACTGGCCGCGCTGGCGGCCCAGCTGGATGAGCCGATACGCGACTGGGCCGACACCATCACCTGCCAGGGTGCGAGGCTGCTCCATCTGTCCTGGGACGGCGTGCTGCGCGAGGGTGCACCCGCCGATCTCGTGATCCATCCCGGCCGCGACAGCGTGGAGGTGGTGAGCCGACCAACCCGGGGCCGCCGCGTGCTGCGATCCGGGCAGTGGCTCGCGCCGGCTGACGCACTGCCGCCAGACTTCCGGGAACTCGACGGCCTCCGCCGGGCTGCCTGAAACGCTTATGAACGCGACCATCCCGTCATCCCTCGACATCCCGCCGGTTCCGTCACGCCATGCTGCCGATCACGGCGTGAACAGCGCGGTCGACTGGTCCCTGGTGGCCGGCGAGCTCACCGGCCTGAACGTAATCACCGCACCGCGGCAGCGACGCGCCCTGTCCAAAGACTTTTTCTGGTACAGCCCGGCGCTGACCGAGGCGCTGGGCGACTGCGTCGCCGATCTGGTCGTACGCGTGGGCAACGAGGCCGACGTGATGCGCGTGGCTGCCGTGGCAGCGCGCCACCGCCTGCCCCTGACCGTTCGCGCCGGCGGAACGGGCAACTACGGCCAGTGTGTCCCCCTGACGGGTGGGCTGGTGCTCGACGTGACAGGGATGCAGCGCGTGCTGGAGATCGCACCGGGCCGGGTACGGGTTGAGGGTGGGGCGCGGATGCACGACATCGAACTGGCCGTGCGTGAGACGGGTCAGGCGCTACGCATCTGGCCCAGCACCTGGCGTGTAGCGACCATCGCTGGTTTCATCGCCGGGGGCTTCGGCGGGGTCTGCTCCACAGCCCACGGGGTGCTGCGTGACAGCGGTAATCTGCTGCGCTGCCGCGTCGTCACCGTCGAGCCACAGCCGCGCGTCATCGAGCTTGAGGGCGACGCCATTCAGCAGGTGCACCACGCCTACGGCACCAACGGCATCATCACCGAGGTCGAAGTGGCCCTGTCGCCCTCAGGCGACTGGGTGCATGTGATCGCGCTCTTCCCACGTTACCGACAGGTGCTTAATCTGGGCATCGCGGCAAGCCATCCGTCGCTGCACAGCTTCCTGTCGTCGGCCGTTGATGCGCGCTTCTCGCCTTACTACCCCACCCTTGATAGCCGTTTCCCGTCAGACCGTCACGCGATGTTCGCGATGATCGCCCCGGCCTCGCTCGCGGCTTTCCAGGCGCTCGTCGCGCGGTGCGGTGGCGAGGTCTCGATGGCGATGAGCGAACCAGAACTCGAGGCCGCCGGGCTTCCGCCCGCCTACGAGTGCGCCTACAACCACACGACCTCGCAGGTCCTGAAGGTCGACCGCCGCTTCTCCTACCTGCAGGTCGCCTACCCACAGCCCTTTGATCCGGCTATCGTCGAGCGACAGATGGCGCGCTTTGGCGAGGACGTCTGGCAGCATCAGGAATTTGCGATGATGTACGGGCGCTACGCGACCTGCGGTCTGGTGCTGGCGCGCTGGCAGGGTACGGAGCACCAGTACGGGCTGATCCGCAGTATTGAGTCTGACGGCTGCATGATCTTCAACCCCCATGTCCTTACCATCGAGGACGGCGGCATGAAGACCATAGACAGCGCGCAAATCGAATTTAAAAAACGCGCCGACCCGATGGGTCTGATGAACCCTGGCAAAACCCGCGGCTGGTCGCGAACTATGGCGCGACCGCCCTGGCCGTCCTGAAATGCGGCATGCCCTGGCCGCCCTGCCAGGACCTGCAACCGAGCCCTATTCCCGCCACCCGAATAGCCCTACCCCAAGGAGATTGCGATGATGAACCAAGGATTGCCCATCACTCGTCGCGCGCTGATGATTGGTGCGCTGGCCGCTGCCGCGGCCTTGCCTGCCTTTGCTCAGGACAAGGTGGTCTTTGCCACCAACTGGCGCGCCCAGGCAGGCCATGGCGGCTTCTACCAGGCGGTGGCTGATGGCACCTACCGCCGCTACAACCTCGAGGTCGAGATCCAGCAGGGCGGACCGCAGGTCAACAACCGTCCGATGCTGCCAGCCGGCAAAATTGATTTCCTGATGACCGGCAATCTGCTGCTGACCTTCGATCAGATCAAGAACGGCGTGCCAGTGACAGTGGTCGGCGCGATCTTTCAGAAAGACCCCCAGGCCATCATCGCCCATCCGGGTCAGGGCTATGACAAGTGGGCCGACCTGAAGAAGGCGCCCACCGTGCTCGTCAGCAAAGACGGCCAGTTCAGCTTCTGGCAGTGGATGAAGGCCGACCACGGCTTTCGAGACGAGCAACTCAAGCCCTACACCTTCAACCTCGGGCCCTTTCTGGCCGACAAGCGCGTCGTGCAGCAGGGATACTCGATCAGCGAACCCATCAACGTCAAACGCCAGGCCGGCTTCGACCCCGTTGTCCATCTGCTGGCCGACCAGGGCTTCAGCACCTATTCGACGACCATCGAGACCCGTACCCAACTCGTCCAGGAAAAGCCCGATCTGGTGCGCCGCTTCATGGAGGCCAGCATCATCGGCTGGTACAACTACATGTACGGTGACCGCTCTGCGGCCAACGCACTGATCCGGCGTCACAACCCCGACATGAGCGAGGACTACATTGAGGCCTCGGTCAAGCTGATGAAGGACCTGCAAATCGTCGACAGCGGCGATGCGCTCACCCGGGGCATCGGTGCGATGGACATGGCCCGCATACAGGATTTCTACAACAAGATGGTCAAAGCCGGTCTGTACAAGGCGGGCGAGGTGGATGTCTCCAAGGTCGCAACCCCGCAGTTCGTCAACAAGGGGATCGGCCTGGACGTGCGTAAACGCCTAACGGGCCAGTGACGCGCGCGCTTGACGCCACTTCGCAGATTGTCCGGTACGACAATCTCAGGTGCCCCGCCAAGAAACTCCAGCGCACGCACATGCGAGCCCAGCCAGTCGGGCAGACTCTGCGTCCAGGTGGCCTCGGCG
>VGHR01000129.1 GCA_016868205.1 Betaproteobacteria bacterium | reverse complement strand
AGCACAAAAGCATGGAGCAAGGAGGCCCGGATCTGGGCATCCACAGTGGGCGTCTGCGAACTGGCGCCTGCCTGACGCAGCAATTGGCGCCACTGGGCCTCGAGCTTGTCGAAAAACAGATTCATCCGCTCCTGCAGGCGCTCATGCTCAAAGACGAGGGCGTCACCCACCATGACCCGGGTCATGCCTGGGTTTTTCTCGGCGAACTGCAGCAGGATGCGTGTGGTCTTGAGCACCCGGCTCATGGCATCGGGCTCGCGCTCAGCCAGTTGATTGATCAGGGAGAAGATCGACTCTTCGATGAAATCGATGAGCCCCTCGAACATCTGCGCCTTGCTGGCAAAGTGTCGGTACAGCGCCGCCTCGCTCACACCCAGTTGTGCAGCCAAAGCGGCGGTGGTGATGCGCTCGGTGCCGGGCTGCTCAAGCATGCTGGCCAAAGCCTGCAGAATCTGTATGCGTCGCTCACCGGGCTTGGGACGCTTGCGGACAGGGGCATCAGGGGCTGGGGCGTTTGATGCGGAATCAAGCTCGGACATGGTCGCAGACTCCTGATAGGCCAACAGCGAACGATTTTCGCACAGGCTCAGACCTAGACTGACGGTTCGAAGATCGCTCAGTGCGAGCGGATCATGGTGCCAAACGCCTGGTCGGTGAGGATTTCAAGTAGCAGGGCGTGGGGCACGCGGCCGTCGATGATGTGCACCGAGTGCACTCCGCTCTTCGCCGCGTCAAGTGCGCCGGCAATCTTGGGCAGCATGCCGCCGGAGAGGGTGCCGTCCTCGAACAGGGCATCGATCTGCCGGGCGCTCAGGTCAGTGAGCAGTTTTCCGGTCTTGTCGAGCACGCCCGATGTATTGGTCAGGAGCACGAGTTTTTCGGCCTTGAGAACGGTCGCGAGCTTGCCGGCCACCACATCGGCATTGATGTTGTAGCTCTCGTTTTCGTCCCCGAAACCAATCGGGCTGACCACGGGTATGAACTGGTCTTCCTGCAAGGCGCGCACCACCGAGGGATCAATCTGCACGATGTCGCCCACCAGTCCAACATCGTGCTCCTTGCTCGGATCCTTGGCGTCGAGCATCTTGAGCTTGCGGGCGCGTATGAGTCCGCCATCACGGCCCGTCAGCCCCACCGCCTTGCCTCCGGCCTGATTGATCAGGCCCACGATGTCCTGCTGCACCTCGCCAGCAAGTACCCACTCGACCACTTCCATGGTCTCCGGATCAGTGACGCGCATGCCCTGAATAAACTCCCCCTTCTTGCCCAGGCGCTGGAGCGCGGTCTCAATTTGCGGCCCCCCACCATGAACCACCACCGGATTCATGCCCACCAGCTTGAGCAACACAACATCCTCGGCAAAATCTTTCTGTAGCTCCGGGTCCGTCATGGCGTTACCGCCGTACTTGATGACCAGAGTCTTGCCGTGAAATTTACGGATGTAGGGCAAGGCCTGAGCCAGGATTTCGGCCTTGTCACGCGGGGCGATGACAGACAGATCGGGGTGAAAAGAACTCATGGCAGAGACATCAAAGAAAAGGCCGTCCTCAGGGACGGCCTTCATTGTGCAGCACGAACGGCCGCCGGTCAGATCGACTCAAGCCTTGATGGCAAATTCATCCTTGCTGCGGCCGCTCGATACCAAGGCCGAGAGCCAGCGGGGCATCAGGCCGCGGCCCGTCCAGGTCTCGCCGTTGGGGCCGCGGAATTTAGGCGCCACCGCAGACTTGGCCGCCCCTTTCTTGGCAGCACGCGCGCCGCCGGCCGCTTTGGCTTTACCGGCACCACGCCCCTTGGGGCCCTTTTTGCGAGCAGCCTCGAGATCCTTGACGGTGATGCCAAAGGCAGCCATTTTGGCCAAAATATCCTGCACCGTGGTGTGGAACTCGCGCGAACGAATATCAGCAGCCTGTTTCTGAAGCTTTTCAATTTGCGACTGAATATCTACCAAATTGCCCATTATTAATCCCCAAAATAGTTTATCAAGACCCCGATACGGAGTATCGCAATATTAAACCAAATCGAAGCAGAAGGAAAAGCTCAAGTACGCCCGGGCGATCCCGTCAGGGAAAACAAGGGGCCTGCTGCCACGCCAGGCCCCGGCGGTCTTTTTCGCGCAATAGGGGCGGGGCTTGTAGCGGCCACTCGATCCCAATTTGCTTGTCATTCCACGCCAGGCGATGCTCATCGCCGGGTTCGTGATGGGCGGTCACCTTATAAAGGACATCGGCACGCTCACTGAGCACCAAAAACCCATAGGCAAAGCCCGGCGGTATCCATAACTGACGGTGATTGTCCTCAGACAGCTCCACGCCCTGCCAGCGCGCAAAGGTCGGCGAACTGCGCCGCAAATCCACCGCCACATCAAACACCCGGCCACGAACCACCCTCACCCACTTGCCCTGCGGCTGCTCGATCTGGTAATGAAGACCTCTGAGCACCCCCTGGGCGCTGCGGCTGTGATTGTCCTGCACGAAATCAAGCTGCAAGCCGGTGGCCTGGGCAAAGGCCCGCTGATTGAAACTCTCGAAGAAAAACCCGCGTGCGTCGGCCAACACCCGGGGTTCGATCAGCAATACCTCGGGGATGGCCGTGGGAGTGACTTTCATGCTCAGAAGACTCGACTCTCGAGATTCTGGCGCAGGTATTGACCATACCCACTCTTGAGCATGGGCTGCGCCAGCTTTTCCAGCTGTTGTGCTGAAATATAGTTTTTGCGGAAGGCAATTTCCTCGGGACAGGCGATCTTCAGGCCCTGCCGGTGTTCGATGGTCGCGATGAATTGACCGGCCTCCAGCAGGGATTCGTGCGTGCCCGTGTCCAGCCAGGCCATGCCCCGGCCCATGAGCTCCACGGTCAGCTGCCCGCGCTCGAGATACGCGCGATTGATGTCGGTGATTTCCAGTTCCCCGCGAGCAGAGGGCAGGATCTGCGCCGCAATCTCAGAGACCTGCGCATCGTAGAAATACAAACCGGTCACCGCGTAATTGGATTTGGGTTGAACCGGTTTTTCCTCGATGGACACCGCGCGGCGCTGCCCATCGAATTCCACCACGCCATAGCGCTCGGGGTCGTTCACATGGTAGGCAAACACGGTGGCACCTGAGTTGCGGGCGTGGCTGGCGCGCAGCTGCGCCTCCAGGTCGTGGCCATAGTAGATGTTGTCGCCCAGGATCAGGGCCGAGGGCGATCGACCCACAAAGTCACGACCGATGATGAAGGCCTGCGCCAGCCCCTCGGGTCTGGGCTGCACGGCGTAACTCAGCGACAGGCCCCACTGCTGGCCATCGCCC
The DNA here is from genome assembly GCA_016868205.1 of Betaproteobacteria bacterium. Lineage (GTDB taxonomy): Bacteria > Pseudomonadota > Gammaproteobacteria > Burkholderiales > Burkholderiaceae_C > Polaromonas. Next base: position 2,824 of record VGHR01000129.1, on the reverse strand, counting down.
AGCAGCTCCTGGAACCGCGGCGCATCCTGGGGCGTGGAGATGATCAGGATCTCGCGAATGCCGGCCAGCATCAGCGTGGTCAGCGGGTAATAGATCATCGGCTTGTCGTAGACCGGCAGCAGCTGTTCGGAGACAACCTGCGTCGCCGGATACAGGCGCGTAGCCGCCCCTCCGGCCAGGATGAGCCCCTTGCGCATCAGCGTCAAGGCCGGGCCTCCAAAATTGCAGCGAGCATTCGATCAACCCCCTGCTGCCAGGGCGGCAGGGTCAAACCGAAGGCCGCGCAAAAACGCGAACTGTCCAAGCGACTGTTGAGGGGACGCCGGGCCGGAGACGCAAAATCGCTGCTGGGCACTGCCCGGATGTCGCGCACCCGCCGCACCGCCTCTGGGCGTATCCGGCGGGCCTGTTCGATCACATGGCTGGCGTAGGCGTGCCACGAAGTCTGGCCCGAGGCGCTGACATGGTAGAGCCCGGCCAGATCAACGCGCTGACTCGCCTGCCGTACCGCCAGGGCGGTCAGATCGGCCAACAGGTCCGCACCAGTCGGCGCGCCGATCTGGTCGTCCACCACCCGAAGCTCCTCGCGTTCGGCGGCCAGCTTGAGCATGGTTCGGGCGAAGTTGCTGCCGCGGGCGGCATAGACCCAACTGGTGCGCCAAATCAGGTGTCGGCTGCAGCCGGCTTGCACCAAGCGCTCGCCCTCGAGCTTGGTCTGCCCATACACATTGATCGGACCCGGGGTGTCGCTTTCGCGCCAGGGCCTGTCGCCGCTGCCGTCGAAGACATAGTCGGTGCTGTAGTGCACCAGCCAGGCTCCCAGGCGCTCAGCCTCGCGCGCCAGCACACCCGGGGCCACCGCATTGATCAATCGCGCCTGCTCGGGCTCCGATTCGGCCTTGTCGACCGCGGTGTAGGCGGCCGCATTGACGATGAGCTGAGGCGCGCCATGGCGCACCGCAGCGGCCAATGCATCAACCTGGGTCAAGTCGCCCCCCGCCTGCACATCGTGGCGATCGGGGGCAACCACCTCCCCCAGGGGCGCCAAACTGCGCTGCAGCTCGCTGCCCAACTGGCCGCCTTTGCCCAGCAGCAGGATCCTCAAGCGCTGACTCCGTATTGGCTATCGATCCACTGGCGGTAGGCGCCGCTTTGCACCCGCTGGACCCAGCCCGGATGGTCCAAATACCAGCGCACGGTCTTGCGGATGCCACTCTCAAAAGTCTCGGCCGGCCGCCAGCCCAAGTCACGGTGCAGCTTGCGGGCATCGATCGCGTAGCGTCTGTCGTGGCCGGGGCGATCGGCCACATGGGTGATCTGGCGGCGGTAGGACTGGCCATCGTCGCGCGGCCGCATCTGATCGAGCAGGTCGCACAGCGTATGAACAATGTCGATATTGGCCTTTTCGTTCCAGCCCCCGATGTTGTAGACCTCCCCCGGCGTCCCAGCCTCGAGCACCCGGCACAGCGCACTGCAGTGGTCCTTCACATAGAGCCAGTCACGGATCTGCCGCCCATCGCCGTAGACCGGCAGGGGTTTGCCCGCCAGGGCATTGACGATCATCAGCGGGATCAGCTTTTCCGGGAAGTGGTAAGGACCATAGTTGTTACTGCAGTGGGTGATGAGCACCGGTAGCCCGTAGGTGTGGTGGTAAGCCCGGACCAGATGGTCGCTGGCCGCCTTACTGGCTGAATACGGGCTGTTGGGCTGATAACGATGGGCCTCGGTAAAGGCGCTTTCCTGCGCTTGCAGAGAACCGTAGACCTCATCCGTGGAGACATGCAAAAAACGAAACGCTTCGCGTGCCGGCCCGCGCAGATCCCCCCAGTAGCCTCTGACCGACTCGAGCAGCCCGAAGGTGCCCACCACATTGGTCTGTATGAAGGCCTCGGGGCCATGAATGGAGCGATCGACATGGGACTCGGCGGCAAAATGAATCACCGCCCGCGGCGTGTGCTGCATCAAAAGCCGGGACACCAGCTCCCGGTCAGCAATATCGCCCTGGACAAAATGATGCCGCCGGTCACCCTTGATCGCCTCAAGCGTCTCCAGGTTGCCCGAATAACTCAGCGCGTCCAAATTGACCACCGGCTCGGCCTGCGCCTGCGCCTGCGCCAGCCAATCGAGCACAAAATTACCGCCGATAAAGCCGGCGCCGCCCGTTACCAAGACTGTCATGGCCGCAAGGGAAGTCGCAAAATGAAGGGACGCGACATTTTAGGCGGCCGCTGCGAAGGCGGCAGCTCGCGGCTCAGGACTGGCGCGCCCGATCCACGCACTGGCCCATTTCGGTCAGGTATTGATCGGCCAAGCGCGTCGGCTGCACATACTTGATGCGGTTGTCGGTCTCATCCGATATCAACTGCACCATACCCTTGCCACGCAAGGATTTCAGGCGTCGATGCGCGGTGGTCGAGGAAACCTCGTCGGACATACGCATGGCCTGCAACACCGTCACCCGCTCGCCCTGAAACCAGGCTGCGGCAAACAGGTTGAGCAAACGCTCTTCCACCGGATCCAGAGAAGGGAAATCCGGCAGCTCACGGACTGCGCGCACCAGGTTGAGAAACCGCACATAGGCCGCAGAGGGCGAGCTAGAGTTTGGCATACCCAATGGTAAATCAAGCCGGCCCGGATTCATCCCCCAGGCTGTACGTAATTACCCGCGCCGCCTTAGAGTGCATCCCCTAAGAAAGCGGCTGCAGCGGCGCTACAGTCGGATTCTCAGGAGGTTTGATAAGCATGAACAGTAAAAAGTCCGACCCTCCCCCAGTGGACGCTGCGGAGAAAGTTCGTGAATCGGCCCAGCAAATCTGGCTGGCCG
>VGHR01000128.1 GCA_016868205.1 Betaproteobacteria bacterium | reverse complement strand
GCGCGCCCACATGGCCCGACAGAGTCACTGCTGCCACATTGACCGGGCTGCCCCGGCTTATTTGCCAACTCCATTGCTGAGCGTAGGAGGTATCGCCCTCAAAAACCGGCGACCCTGGTTCGACGGGTGGAGAAATATCCCAAAGTTTTTGCATGCGGCGAAATTAGCATCGCCGGCAGGGCCGTGGTGTCGGTTATTTCCAACAGAGGTTCGGATCCAAGCCCAGGCGCTGCATAAAAACACAATCATCGACCTCAAGTGCCCCTCACCGAGCCCCCTGAAATAGAGGGCCGTAACCGGCGCAAAATACGAATATGCTCGAACGCGTTTTTATGCTCGGCGCCACCGGAACCATCGGCCGAGCCACGGTGCGCGCTCTTCGGCGCCGCGGTCATGAGGTGGTCTGTATGCTCCGGCCGGCCTCTTTGGGCCGAGACGATCGTGAGGCGCCGTGGGACGGCGCCCACATTCGCTACGGCGACACGGGTGACTGCCTGTCCATACTCCACGAGGGGATGCGCCGGGAACGCTTTGACACGCTGATCTCGTGCATGGCCTCGCGCAGCGGCGCGCCAGACGATGCATGGGCTGTTGACTACCAGGCTCACCTTAACGCCTTACAGGCCGCACAGCAGGTCGGAGTGAGCCAGATGATTTTGCTGTCGGCGTTGTGCGTGCAGAAACCTCTATTGAACTTTCAGCAAGCCAAGTTGGCTTTCGAACGCCAGCTCATCGACTCGGGGCTGAATTACTCCATCGTCAGGCCCACCGCATTTTTCAAATCCTTATCCGGTCAACTCGACCGCCTGCGCCGAGGCAAGCCCTTTGTGGTTTTTGGCGATGGCCGATTGACCGCCTGCAAGCCCATAAGCGATGAGGATGTGGCCGATTACTTGGTCGGGTGTATCGGTGATGCAACGCGGCACCGAGCGGTGCTGCCGATAGGCGGGCCCGGCCCCGCCTTGACGCCCATGGCGCAGGGACACTTGCTTTTTGAGGCCCTGGGTCTGACGCCACGATTCAAGCATGTGCCGGTGGGTCTGCTCGATGGGATTGTCAAAGCGCTGGATCTGGCCAGCACCGTACTGCCCCCCCTCAAGAAAAAAGCCGCGCTGGCACGCATAGGCCGCTACTACGCCACTGAATCGATGCTGGTGCTTAACCCAACCACTGGCCTGTACGACGAGCAGGCCACCCCCTCAACCGGTCGTCAGAGCCTGGGCGAGTTTTATCGGGAATTGGCAACCGGACGAACGCGCATTGAGCGAGGCGATCATGCGGTGTTCTGAGTTCAAAGCCACTGAGAGCCCCTTCTTCAGCGCGAACCGGGCCATCGCGGGACAATACAGCCCCAAAAGCCGGCGTAACCGGCGCGCCCGCACTAACCCTCGTTCGGAGATCGATTGGATGGCCCTGGAACACATCACCGTTTTGGACCTCACGCACATGCTGTCAGGGCCTTACGGCACCATGCTGCTGACCGATATGGGCGCGCGCACCATCAAAGTCGAGCCCCCGGGCACGGGCGAAGGCACCCGCCGCCTGTTGGAGAAGGATCCCGACCACTCTCGAGAGGGTATGGGCGCTTACTTTCTCACCCTCAACCGCAACAAGCAGAGCGTCTGCATCGACCTCAAGAGCAAGGAGGGGCGCTCTGTCTTTCTCGATTTAGTGCGACAGGCCGATGTGGTGTTTGACAACTTCAGTGTGGGTGTGCCCAAGCGTCTGGGTATCGATCATGAATCCCTGGCTGCGGTCAACCCGCGCATCATCACCTGTTCGGTCACCGGCTTTGGAGAGACCGGGCCGGACATCGCCCGCCCAGCCTTCGACCAGGTGGTGCAGGCCATGGGCGGCGGCATGTCGATCACCGGCTCGCCCCAGACCGGACCCACCCGCAGCGGCATTCCGATTGGCGATTTGGGCGGCGGGATGTTCGGCGCCCTTGGGGTATTGGCGGCGCTGGCTCATCGGGAGCTCACCGGCCGCGGGCAGCATGTGGACATCTCCATGCTCGACGCACAGATCTCCATGCTCAACTACATGGCCACCATGTATCTGATGTCGGGCATCGTTCCTGAAGGCATCGGCAACGGGCATTTTGTGCATGTGCCCTATAACAGCTTTCCTACCGCCGATGGTCATGTGATCGTGGCCTGCATCGGCGATGCCTTTTTCGAGCGCTTCGTTCAATTCATCGATATCGCCGAGCTCAGGGATCCTGAGTTGCTCAAGCAGTCGGTTCGATTTGCACAAAAGGACCGTATCGAGGCCTTGATTAGCGCGAAATTGCGCACTCAAACCACCGCGTATTGGGTTGAACAATTGGAGGCCGCGCGCATCCCTTGTGGGCCGGTCAACAACTTTGCGCAGGCTCTCAACCAGGCCCAGGTGCGCGCCCGTGACATGGTGGTGGAGGTCAAGCTGGCCCACGGTCAAGCGCTGAAAATGCCGGGTAACCCAGTCAAGCTCTCAGACAGTCCGCAGCAGACCTTTATCCGCCCGCCCGGCCTGGGCGAGCACACCGGCCAGGTGCTGTCAGGTCTGGGCTACTCGGAAGAACGCCTGGCCGCGCTGCGCAGCCAGGGCGTGATCGCCTGAAAGGAAGGTATTCATGGACCGATTGATCCTCACCGATGTCTGCCCCCGTGACGGCCTGCAAAACCAGTCCACCACTGTATCGACGCCGGACAAACTCAAGCTCATCGACCTGCTGGTCCGTGCCGGCGTGCAAAGCGTAGAGGCCGCAAGCTTTGTCTCGCCCAAGGCGGTGCCGCAGATGGCCGATGCGGCCGAGGTGGTGGCCGGCCTGAAGCGTGAGCACGCTGGACTTCGCACTTCGGTGCTGGTGCCCAATCTCAAGGGCCTGGAGCGGGCTCAGGCCGCGGGGGCACGCGAAATCGCGGTGGTGCTCTCGGCCACCGAGACCATGAATTTGAAGAATATCAACATGACCCTGCAGCAAGCCACCGAGGTGAGCGAGCAGACCCTCAAGTCAGCGCAGGCACATGGCATGAAGACGCGCGCCTATGTGGCGGTGGCCTTTGACTGCCCTTTTGAAGGGACGACACCCCTGGAGCGCGTGGTGCAGCTCTCGCGCCGGATGCTCCAGGCCGGTGCAGACGAAGTGGTGATTGCCGACACCATCGGCTCGGCCTCACCCGGCATGGTGCGTGACCGCACCCGCGCTTTGTGCCAAGACATTCCCGTGGACCGGCTGGCCATGCACTTTCATGACACCCGAGGCATGGCGGTGGCCAACGCCTGGGCTGCGGTGGAAGAAGGTATGCGCCGTTTTGATGTTAGCGCTGGCGGCATAGGGGGCTGTCCCTTCGCGCCCGGAGCAGCCGGCAATGCCGCGACCGAAGACCTGGTGCTGATGGCCGAACGCAGCGGCCTGGCCACCGGCATCGACCTGATGGCCTTGCTCGATGCAGTGGATCTGGCCGAGCAGTTGTTGCAGCGCCCGCTCGGCGGCCGCAGCGCCGCCTGGCTGCGCCGACAGCGGGAAAAGAGCCTGCAGGCCGCCTGAACCCGGAGCCGCCCTGGGTCTTTCCGTAGAATCGTAGCACTCCAATTTCAAACAGCTCACTCATGACTCGCACTGTCAACTGCATCAAGCTCGGCCGCGAAGCCGAAGGCCTGGACCGCCCACCCTACCCCGGCCCGCTGGGTCAGCGCATCTGGGCCGAGGTGAGCAAGCAGGCCTGGGCCGAGTGGATCAAGCAGCAAACCATGCTGGTCAATGAGAACCGGCTCAATCTGGCTGATGCGCGCGCTCGCCAGTACCTGGCCCGCCAAATGGAGAAGCATTTTTTTGGCGAGGGTGCTGACACCGCTGCCGGTTTCGTACCGCCCAGCCCCAGCTAAAAGTGCAGCGTCATGGCCGAGCCTGTGGTCTGGCTGGCCGATGGCACCCCGTCCAGCCCGCGCTTTGAGGACCGCTACCGAAGCAGTCACCAGGGGGGTCGCTTGCAGGCCGAGCGGGTGTTTCTGGCCGGCTGCGGTCTGCCGCAGGCCTGGCGTGGGCAGCCGCAGTGGCGCATCCTTGAAAACGGCTTTGGCCTGGGCCTGAATTTTCTGGTCACCTGGCAGGCTTGGCGTCAGGATGCCGAGCGCCCCGCCCTGCTGCATTACACCGCCACCGAGGCGTATCCGGTCAGCGCGGCTGACCTCTTGCAAGCCTGCCAGGCTCACCCCGAGCTGGTGCCGCTGGCCGAACGGCTTGCGTCTTCGTTCGAGGGTCTGCTGCCCGGCGTGCACCGGCTCTCCTTTGAGAGCGGACGGGTGCTGCTGAACCTGATCGTCGGTCCGGCCGAACGCAGTCTGCGCACGCTGGACGGCCGCTTCGACAGCGTATACCTCGATGGCTTTGACCCCAAGCGCAACCCGCAGATGTGGGACGAGCCCCTGCTGCGCAGCATTGCACGGCGCTGCCGCCGTGGCACGCAGCTGGCCACATGGACCGTGGCACGCTCGGTGACTGCGGGGCTGAGTCAAAACGGCTTTGAGGTGCACAAGGTAGAAGGCGCGCCGCCCAAGCGCCACAACCTTCGCGCGGTCTACCAACCGGCCTGGCAGCCCCGCGCATCAGCCCGGCAATGGCCGGCGGCGCGCGCTGCTGGCCATGCCGTGGTCATCGGTGCCGGGCTGGCCGGATCGGCCGTCGCAGCAAGCCTGCAGCGACGGGGCTGGCAAGTCAGACTGCTCGACACCCACGGGCCGGCTGCGGGAGCTTCGGGTTTACCGGTGGGCTTGCTCGGGCCGCATGTATCGCCCGATGACGGACTACTTTCGCGCTGGAGCCGCGCCGGGCTGCGCATGACCTGGGCGCAAGCGCGAGAGCTCCTGCACGCAAAGGCGCACTACAGCGCCTGCGGCCTTGTGCAAAGGAGGCTCGACGCCACCGGCGCGCTGCCGCCGGACTGGCCCGAAGCCGGCCGGTACTGGAGCGAGCCGGCCGCCGCCATCGCCGGGATGGACCCCGATCTCTTGAAGGGCGCCATCTGGCACCGCTGCGGCGGCTGGATCCGACCCGAGGCTCTGGTGCAGGCCCGCTTACAAGCCGCTGGCCTGACCGTGCAGATTGCGCGTGTTGAACGCATCGAGCGACAGGGCAACGATTGGCTGGCCCTGGGTGCAGAACACCAAGAATGGGCACGCGGCGAGCTGCTGGTCATGGCCAATGCCAGCGATTGCGCGAGACTGGTGGGCCTCCTGGGCCTGCGGCTCGAGGGCCTGCAAACGCTGCGCGGGCAAGTCGCCTGGGCCATCGCCGAGCCCGGCGACCGACTGCCGCCAATCCCCGTCAACGGCCATGGGCACCTGGTGCCCTCTTTCAAAAACGCGCAAGGCCAAACCTGCTGGCAACTGGGCGCGAGCTTCGAGCGCGAACAGACCGACCTGCAGCCCAGCGCGCAAAGCCACGCCGAGAACCTGAGCCGCCTGCAGCAACTCCTGCCCCACAGTGCCCAAAGCCTGGCCCAGCGCCAGGCTCAGTCCTGGGTGGGCCTGCGCTGCGCGTACAAAGACCACCTGCCCCTGATCGGCCCGATCGACGAAAGCCGCTGGCCCGGCCTGTGGCTGAGCACCGCCTTCGGCTCGAGGGGGCTGGCCGGCACCACCGTGGCCGGCGAACTCATCGCTGCGTGGCTGCAGGAGGAACCGCTGCCGGTGGAGAGCCGACTGGCGCAGGCGGTGTGGGCGGGGCGGATGGTGAAGACGGCGGCCTGAGAGCCGGCTTGAAAAGATCAACTTACAAACAAAAACTGATGCCCGAGCCGTTTGCGCATCTGCTCACCGAAAAGTTCCCAGTCCTGGCGTTTGGACTGCGCAAGATTCTTCCAGTCGCCTGCATCGAGGTGAATTTCCTTGGCGTCTCGAAAAACAAAGATACGGGAATGAATTTGCGCTTCGATGTAGTTGTTACGGCCTCCATAGCCATAGTTTTTGTGGAGCTTGGCATTCGGGTTGGAGGTTTTGTCCTTGAGAGCTTTGAGGCAGCTATAGCCCGACAGATCGTCTTGACAATGAGCGATCAGCCGCTCAAAGTGCGTGAAGCAGGCCACCTTGTCGGGTGAAAGCGTTCCGCCCCACGCGCTCAAGGCATAGCTGTCGGTTGGGGTGTATG
>VGHR01000127.1 GCA_016868205.1 Betaproteobacteria bacterium | reverse complement strand
CGAGGGTGACGGAGTAATCACTGTAGGAGCAGAGGGCCTGGTTCGGGCCCTTGATCTTCTGCTTGCCTGCGTGCGGAACCAGGGACAAACCGTTACCGAGATCAAGGGTCGCGCTCAAGTCGATGTAATTGCTGTTTTTACTGCTGGGATTCCCGAAGGTATTGGTTAAAGCATGCGAGTACTTCACGGTGAAAACGCCGGCCGTCACGGCACCGTAAATTTCCGTGGTGTTCGGATTGGGCGAGTAGCCCTTGCTACCGACGTACTCGTAACGCAGCACTCCGACGTCGTAGGAGACGGCTCCCGCAGTACCCTTGTAGCCGCCGTAGAGATCCAGCTCAAGAGAGCCATCCGTTGCAGGGGGCGTGTCTTTGATCCACTTGATCGTCGAGCCCCAGGCGCCCACATAAAAACCGCTCTTGTCGGCATAGTCAAAACCGCCCTGCACCGCCGGCTTGAGCCGCGACTGCGAAATACCGCGGTAGCGGTAGTCGCTCACCACACCGGCGTTGAAGGACAGGCTGGACTCGGGGACAGCGGCCTGGGCCATCGCGGCCGAAGAGGCGAGCATGGTCGCACCGGCCAACACGAGGGGAAGGAATACAGATTTCATGGAAGGCTCCTGCAAGGTTCAAGAAGAAAACGACCTGTTCTTGCAGAAGCCGTGCCAGGCCATTTGGACCCAGACTCCCGAAAAAGGCGAGGAAGCGCACACATTCGGTGCGGAAAAGTCCGGCGCGCACCAACAAATGGCATGGCCAGGAGGCTCGCGGTCTCACCGGGCATCGTCCCCGGCGCCTCAGGGGCCCAAGCGGGGCCTGTCGGCGCCAGCCAGCGATCCTGGGTTTTCGCCTCTTTTGCGGCGACGCCTTCTGCCGCCCGGCTTCCTAGTTGAGCATCATGCTGAGCTTGCGGCGGTAGCCTGAGACCAAAGCCGCCTGCGGATCTTCCTGCACGGCGTTGGCGCCGACCAGCTCGATGCCCGCCGCCGTCTTTCCGGGGGCCGCACCGGCCGCCTTGGGCTTGGGCGGCGTGAGCAGCTCCAGGATGGCGACGAAGGTCTTGCGCGGCAGCTCATCGGCCCATTTTTTGTCGCGCATGATGATCTCGAGCAGTTCGTCCATGGCCTCGGTCCACTGGCCGGCGGCCATCAGCACACGGGCCTTGGCCAGGCGGGTGTCAAAGTCGCGCTTGTTCTGGGCGATGGCGGCGTCAAACTGTTTCAGACCCCACTGTCCGCGCGGGTCGGTGGTGACAAACTCAAAGGCGGCGAGCCAGTGCTTGAGCGCGTCAAAACGCAGCGGCACCGGAATACGCGACATCGCCGGCGCCAGCGCCTGCCCCGCCTGCTCCAGCTGCCCGGTGCCGATGAGCAGCTTGACATAGTCAAAGCGCGCCTCGTCGTTGGCCGGATCGGTGGCCAGGGCTTCGGCGAGCTTGTCGATGGCGCTTTGCAAGTCGCCGTCTTCCATCAGCTCTTGCGCCTGTTCGGCATCGGCCAGGGCTTGCATCTCTTCGTCACTGGGCAAATGCTTGTCCAGAAACTCGCGCACCCGGCCCTCCGGCAGAGCGCCGGCAAAGCCATCGACCGGCCGGCCACCGATGAGCAAGACGCAGGTAGGGATGCTGCGGATGCCAAAAGCACCGGCGAGCTGCTGTTCGTCATCAGAATTGATTTTGACGAGCTTGAAGCGGCCGCCGTAATCGAGCTCGAGCTTTTCAAGAACAGGGCCCAGGGATTTACATGGCCCGCACCAGGGAGCCCAAAAATCAACCAGAACCGGGGTGCTCATGGAAGCGGCGATGACTTCCTGTTCAAAATTCGCCATGGTCACATCGATCATGCGGCTATGGTACCCGCTGCCTCTTGCCCGGGCCCGAGTCCGTGCGACTGACCAGGCGGCGCGCCAGCGCAGCCGCATAAAATCACGAATTACCCTTACCGACTCGGCGCTCAACTGCAGCGCTCTGAGCGCCACCAACCCCAAACAGCCGGCCAAGGCCGCCCCGAATGAGCAGCAACACCCCCCTTCAAGTTGGCGTGGTCATGGGCTCCAGCAGCGACTGGGACACCCTGCAGCCCGCCGTGCAAATCCTGCGGGACTTTGGCATCGGCCATGAAGCCAAGGTGGTGTCGGCCCACCGCATGCCTGACGAGATGTTCGCCTACGCCGCCGCCGCACACAGCCGGGGGCTGCAAGCCATCATCGCCGGGGCGGGCGGAGCGGCCCACCTGCCCGGCATGCTCGCCGCCAAGACAACCGTGCCGGTACTCGGAGTGCCGGTACCCAGCAGGCATCTGCAGGGGGTCGATTCCCTGCACAGCATCGTGCAAATGCCAAAGGGCATTCCGGTAGCGACCTTTGCGATAGGACAGGCCGGTGCAGCCAATGCCGCGCTGTTCGCGGTGGCGCTGCTGGCCTTGCACGACAGGGCTCTGGCACACAAACTGACCGCCTATCGGGCCGAGCAGGCGCGCGCGGCACAGGCCATGACGCTGCCGCCGACATGAACGCACAGCGCGGAGCACAGACCCCCGCAGCGGCGTGGCCCCACCTTGGGCCTCTACTGCCCGGCGCGACGCTGGGCGTGATGGGCGGAGGCCAGTTGGGGCGCATGTTTGTGCATGCGGCCCAGCGCCTGGGCTACTTCACCGCCGTCCTTGATCCCGACCCCGACAGCCCGGCTGGACGGGTGAGCCACCATCACCTCAAGGCGGCCTACACCGATGCGCAAGGCCTGGCGGAACTGGCCCGGCTAAGCGCGGCCATCACGACCGAGTTTGAAAATGTGCCGGCCCAGTCGCTCGAACAGCTAGCCCGTTTGCGACCGGTGGCCCCGGGCGCAGCCTGCGTTGCCATTGCCCAGGACCGCATCGCCGAGAAGGCCCATTTCAGCGCCTGTGCTGCCCTGTCCGGGGTCGCTTGCGCACCGCATGCGGTGGTGCGGCAAGAGCAGGATCTGTCAAGCATCGACCCCGCTGTGTTGCCGGGCATCCTTAAAAGCGCCCGCTTGGGCTATGACGGCAAGGGCCAGTTGCGGGTGCAAACGATGCAAGAGCTGACTCAAGCCTGGATACAACTGGGCCGGGTGGCTTGCGTCCTGGAAAAAATGCTGCCGCTGCAGGCCGAATGCTCCGTACTGGTGGCGCGCGGCCGCGATGGGCAGATGGTGACCTATCCGGCCCAACGCAACCTGCATATCGATGGCATCCTGGCCCTGACACAAGCCCATCCGGACTGTCTGCCCGCCGCGCTGGCCCGCCGCGCAGAAGATGCGGCCCGAACCCTGGCGCAGGCCATGGGCTATGTGGGCCTGCTGTGCATCGAGTTTTTTGTGGTGCAGGGACCAGAGGGGCCAGAACTGGTTGTCAATGAGATGGCCCCGCGGCCTCACAACAGCGGCCACCACACCCTCGATGCCTTCGACCACTCTCAATTTGACATGCAGGTGCTTGCGATGGCGGGCCTGCCACTGCCTCGGCCGCGGCAGCACAGCGCAGCACTGATGCTCAACCTCCTGGGTGACATTTGGTTCGATGCTCAGGGACGCGAGCGCACACCGGACTGGGCGCGGGTGCTGGCCCTGCCAGGAACCCACCTGCACCTCTACGGCAAGACCGAGGCCCGGTGCGGTCGCAAGATGGGCCACCTCACCGTCACTGGGGCCAAGCTGGACCAGGTGCAGGCCAGCGCCGTGATGTGCGCGCGAAGTCTGGGGTTGCCGGCGCTGGCCGCGCTGGAAGCCATGCCATGAAGCTGGCCGCTGAAGCGCCCGGGACGATTGAGCGGGGCGTGGAGCAACTACGCGCAGGTGCTTTGGTGGCCCTGCCCACAGAAACCGTCTATGGGCTGGCCGCAGATGCGCTCAATGAGGCTGCTGTGGCGCGCATCTATGCGGCCAAGGGCAGACCGTCCGAGCACCCCCTGATCGTGCATGTGGCGAGCCGCTCCCAGGTGGGCGATTACGCCGCCACGGTGCCCGAATTTGCGCAGCGCCTCATCGATGCCTTCTGGCCCGGACCCCTGACCCTCATCCTGCCGCGCCGGCCCGGGGTGGCCGCCGCAGCAGCCGGGGGTCAGGACTCCATCGGTTTGCGCTGTCCTTCGCACCCGGTGGCGCGCGCGCTTCTGGAGGCCTTCGGTGGGGGGCTGGCCGCGCCCAGCGCCAACCGCTTCGGCCGGGTCAGCCCCACCACCGCCGCGCATGTGGAGGAAGAATTTGGCCCTGAGCTGATGGTGATCGATGGCGGCCCCTGCGCGGTGGGCATCGAATCGACCATCGTCGACTGCACACGCGGCGCGCCGGTCTTGCTCAGGCCCGGTCAGATCACCGCCGAACAGATCGAGGCGGCCTGCGGCAGGCCCCTGGCCGCAGCGCTGCCCCAGGCTGCGCCGCGCGCCTCTGGCACGCTGGAGTCGCACTACGCCCCGCGCGCGCGCGTGCGGCTGCTGAGCACAGCGCAGTGGCATCAGAAGATACAGGCCCTGAGCGATCTGGCCCCAGCGGCAAACGCTACGGTGGGCCTATGGAGCCAGCAAGAACCCAGGCCGCTCCCGCCGGGACTGGTTTGGCGCCGGCAAGCCAGCGACGCCGTCTCGGCCGCGCACCAGCTGTTTGCCGTGCTGCGTGAACTCGATGCCTGCGGCGTGGAAGAAATCTGGGTGGAGCCGCCGCCGGCCGGAACCTCATGGGACGGGGTGCGAGACCGGCTGCAACGAGCGGCTGCCTGAGCCGAAAATTGCCGTCTCAGGCAGCCACCAGCTCGCGCGCGGCCTGCATGGCAATCTCGTAGGAATGCAGGCGAGCGCGGTGATCGAAGATCTGGCCGGCGATCATGAGTTCGTCGGCACCAGTGCGCTCGACAAAATCGGCCATCTGCTCGCGCACGGTCTGCGGCGAGCCGATGGCCGCGCAGGTCAGCAGATGCCGCAGCAGCGCCTGCTCGGGGGCGCCGAGCTGCTGGGCATAGCCCGGCCTGGGCGGTGGCAGCTGGCCCGGCCGTCCCGTGCGCAAATTGACGAAAGCCTGCTGGGCTGAGGAGGCGATCAGCTGCGCCTGCGCATCGCTGTCGGCCGCGAAAACATTAAAGCCCAGCATCACATAGGGGCGGTCCTGCTGAGGCGACGGCCTGAAACGCTCTCGGTAGATCGCCACCGCGTCCATCATCTGGGCCGGGGCAAAGTGTGAGGCGAACGCAAAGGGAAGCCCGAGTAGGGCAGCCAGTTGGGCGCCGTACAAACTGGAGCCAAGAATCCAAATTGGCATGCGCAGTCCGGTGCCAGGCACCGCACGCACGGGCTGGCGCGGCGCCTCGGAGAGGTAGTCCATCAGTTCGAGCACATCCTGCGGAAATTCGTCGGCGTCCGATTGCAGATGGCGGCGCAAAGCCCGGGCGGTTTGCGGGTCCGAGCCCGGCGCCCGCCCCAGACCCAGATCGATGCGGCCGGGAAACAGCGACTCGAGCGTGCCGAACTGCTCAGCGATCACCAGGGGCGAATGGTTGGGCAGCATGATGCCGCCAGCGCCTATGCGCAGCCTCGAGGTGCCCCCTCCGATATGCGCCAGCAACACAGCGGTGGCTGCGCTGGCAATGCCCGGCATGCCGTGATGCTCGGCCAGCCAGTAGCGCGCATAGCCCCACTGCTCGGCATGCTGCGCCAGGGACAGGGAGTTGCGAAACGAATGCGCCGCCGTCGAGCCCTGAGCGATGGGCGAGAGATCGAGCACGGAAAGACGCACCATGGCTTTGAGTGTAGGTCAGGGCGCCTCCGACTGCACCACCCACTGCACCAGGGCATCGAGGGCAGCGCGCGCAGGGCCTGCATTGTCGTGGTTGATGATGCCGACGACTGCATAGCGCCGGCCGGCCACCGACTGGGCATAGCCGGCAATGGCACTGACATCTCGCAGCGAGCCGGTCTTGAGCCAGGCCTGGCCGGCCACCGACTTGGCACGGTTGCGCATGGTGGCATCGATGCCAGCCACCGGCAGCGAAGCGAGCAGCTCGGCCGCGACCGGGCTGCGGCCCATGCGCTCGAGCAAATCCGACAAGCCTTGAGCGGTGATGCGTTCGATGCGGCTCAAGCCGGAGCCGTTGTCAAGCACCGGCAGGGCGCGTCCCGGCAGAGCCTGCCGCCACCAATCGAGCACCACCGCGCGCGCGCCCTCAAGGCTGCCCGCCGCCCCAGGCTG
>VGHR01000126.1 GCA_016868205.1 Betaproteobacteria bacterium | reverse complement strand
GATCATCCCTTGATGCGCGAGGCTCTGGTTGTGCTGCTGCGGCGTATCGACGGCAAACTTCGTGTGGTCGAACTCGACCGGATCGCAGCCGTTGCGCCAGCGCTTGATCGTCACGGCATCCCAGACCTTATCTGCCTGGACCTCAAACTGCCGGATACAAACGGGGTCTCAGGCTTGCGCGAGCTCAAGATACAGATGCCTGATGTGCCGGTGGTGGTGCTTTCAGCCTCCTCGGCGCAGGACTACGAGGATCTGTCCCTCGAAGCCGGTGCGCAGTGTTATCTGCCCAAATCGGTAGGCGCAAGCCAGATAGCAAGCAAACTGCGCGCCTTGCTGAGCAAGGACGGTCAGACGCCGGAGGGTGCCCCGCAGAAACTGTCGAAACGGCAGGAGCAGTTGCTCGTCATGCTCGACCGGGGCATGAGCAATCGCGATATTGCCGCGGAATTGCAGATCAGTGAACACACCGTGAAAGTTCACCTCTGGCGTCTGTTCAGGCGCATGGAAGTCAAGAGCCGATCACAGGCCAGCCATCTGGCGCGGTCGATGGGGCTGGTCTGAGCCAGTCCCATCGACTCGTCCTGGTCACGGGTTTCGATGCCTTTAGGGCCGAGAGGCGATCGGCCTTGAGCGGGTCATCCTGACCACCCTGGAGTCAGAGCAGGACCTGCGTGTCAGCGGCGGGGCCCTCGACAGAATCTGAGGCAGGCTCAGCCGAGCGCACGGCTGGGGATGGCACCGAAGCGGCGCTCCTTGCCGGCGAACCAAGTCAAGGCCTGATCAAACTCGGCCTTCGAAAAGTCGGGCCAGAGAACCGTCGAGAAATACAACTCGGCATAGGCAGCCTGCCAGAGCAGGAAATTGCTGATGCGCGACTCACCACCGGTACGGATAAGCAAATCAAGCTCGGGGGCGTCGGCCAGACTGAGATAAGGCGCGAGATCATCCTCACTGAGGGTCGAGACCGATCGGTCTGGGCGAGCCTGCTGCCAGCGTCCAACGGCTTGCACCATGTCCCACCGACCCCCATAGTTGGCCGCCACATGCACCACGATGCGATCATTGTGCGCCGTCGCAGATTCGGCGTTTTCGATCAGCGCCTGCAGCCGGGGGGAAAAGCGCCCACGCTCGCCGATGATCTTCAGCCGCACCCCGCTGCGCTCTATCTCCCGAACCTCTTTATCCAGATAGAGGGCAAAAAGACTCATCAGCTTGGACACCTCTTCTGCGGGCCTTTTCCAGTTTTCAGAGCTGAAGGCAAACAAGGTCAGATGCCCGATGCCACGGTCCGCGCAATGCTCGACTACCGATCGCACCACCCGGGCACCGCTGTCATGGCCCAGGCTGCGCGGCAAGCCGCGCTGACGCGCCCAACGCCCGTTGCCGTCCATGATGATGGCCACATGTTGCGGCACCAAGGGGCCGGTATCAGGCCAGTGAATCTTGGGGTCGTTCAAGGTCAGAAAAGGCGCGCAAGCCGTTTTTGGGGACAAAGACACATTCTAAGGCTCGCCGTTTTGACAAGCACCTATAGGCCTGCGAGGCGCTGCGGCATCGCTCAGGCCTTGGGCAGGGTCACGCCCACCTGGCCCTGATACTTGCCACCGCGGTCCTTATAGGAGGTCTCGCAGACCTCGTCGCTTTCGAAGAACAGCACCTGCGCACAGCCCTCCCCCGCGTATATGCGCGCCGGCAGCGGGGTGGTGTTGGAGAACTCCAGCGTCACAAAGCCCTCCCACTCGGGCTCAAACGGGGTCACATTGACGATGATGCCGCAGCGGGCATAAGTGCTCTTGCCCAGGCAGATGGTCAGCACATTGCGTGGAATACGAAAGTACTCCATCGTGCGCGCCAAGGCAAAACTGTTGGGCGGAATGATGCAGCTGTCACCATAGAAGTCGACAAAGCTTTTCTCGTCGAAGTTTTTGGGATCGACAACCGTCGAGTGGATGTTAGTGAAGACCTTGAACTCGGGCGCGCAGCGAATGTCGTAGCCATAACTGCTGGTGCCGTAACTGATGATCCGTCGCCCGCCTTCGGCTTGCCGCACCTGGGCCGGCTCGAAAGGCTCGATCATCCCGTGCTGCTCGGCCATGCGCCGTATCCACTTGTCGCTCTTGATCGTCATTGCGCGTCCTTTGCAAGCCCATTGTAGGCAGTCCGCCCGCGCTGAGCGTGGCCCTCAAGGGCGAGCCGAGGCTGCGATGACCGTACGCTCCACCACCCGATCATCGCCCAGGATGATGAGGGCAAAAAGCAGTTCGTCGACGCTTTGCGCCTGCGCCGTGCGCCGCTCGAGCAAAGGCGTCGCCCTGGGGTTGAGAAGCACGAAATCGGCCTCGCAGCCGGGCTGCAGGTTGCCGATGACCCCTTCCAGCCCGAGTGCCCTGGCTGCTCCAGCGGTATGCCCGAACCACAGCGCCCGGGGCGAGAGCGAATAGCCGGTCTTGCCTTGTCCTTCCCGCCCCACATAGTAGGCGGCCCTGAGGGTGTGGAACGGGGAAAAACTGGTGCCGCCGCCGACATCGCTGGCCCAGCCATAGCCCATGCCGATGCGATCAGCTGCAGCCCCGTCGAAAAAACCGCTGCCCAAAAACAGATTGCTGGTGGGGCAGACGGCTGCAGCCGCCCCGTGCTCGAGCATGAGCCTTCGATCCGTGTCGTCAAAATGGATGCAATGCGCATAAACACTGCGCGGTCGGAGCAGACCAAACTGCTCGTAGACCGCCAGATAACTGCGCGCCGTGGGATGCAGCGAGCGAACCCAATCGACCTCGTCCCGGTTCTCGGCTACATGCGACTGGATCCATACATCCGGATACTGTCTGGCCAGTTCGCCGGCTCCGGCCAGTTGGGCATCGCTGCAAGTGGGCACGAATCGCGGCGTGATGGCATAACCGAGGCGATCCGTCCCATGCCATTGCCCGATGAGTTGTTCAGTCTCCAGCAGACTGCGCTCGGTTGAATCGCGAACTCCGTCAGGCGCATGACGATCCATCAGGCAGCGTCCAGCGATCCACCGCAAACCACGCGCCCGCGCGGCTTGCATCAGGGCGTCGACCGAGGCGGCATGCGAAGAACAGAAGGTCAGCGCGGTGCTCACGCCGTTTCTGAGCATTTCATCAAGGAAAAAATCAGCCACTTCAGCCGCATGCGAGGGCTGCGAAAAACGCGCTTCCTGGACGAAGGTGTGGGTCTCGAGCCAGGGCAGCAAGCCCTCGGCCGGCGAACCGATCACATCGACCTGGGGATAGTGAATATGCAAGTCGATAAAGCCCGGGGCGATGATGCGCCCCGGATAATGCTGCACCTGTACATCGGCTGCCACGCCGCGAGCCGTCCGGTCTGACCAGGGGCCGACATGCAGCACCCGCTGCACCCCCTGCGCATCGGCCTGGGTGACGAGCAGGCCATCGGCCTCGTAGGCCAGGGAGTCGTCGTCACGAAAATAAAGCAGGGCGGCGCGGTAGGCAAACATGCTGCAAGCTTATCGCAAGGGGCTGGCGCTCATGGGCCTTTGGGTTTCGGCTGGAGGCAGCGCGGTCAGCGGGGCAAGCCGCCCTGCACCCCTTGCACCAGAACATTCATCGACCGGATTTGGCCGTCATTGAGCGCGGCACCGGCTGCGATCAAAACGGCACCGGCTGCATCAAGCACCGGCTTGTCGGCAGCGGCAAACACCTGCAATCGTCCTGCAGCCAGATCTTGTTGACGCGCCAGGACCTCTCGGCGCACTGCCTCGGGCATGCGCGGACTGAATTCGCCGACCCGCACCATGCCCTCTCGCACGCCACCCCAGACCGACTGGCTCTGCCAGCGATCCTCGATCACCGCACGCGCGCGAGACAGATAGTAGGCATCCCAGTGGTGAGTCACCGCAAGAAGCTGCGCCTCGGGTGCAACATGGCGCATGTCCGAGTGATAGGCAATCGCCCATCGGCCCCGCTCCTGCGCTGCCCGCATGACGGCCGTCGACGCCGTGTGAAAGGCCAGTACATCGGCCTCCTGATTCATCAGGGTGATGGCGGCCTCGCGTTCGCGCGCTGGGTCAAACCAGCTCTGCAGCCAGATCACCCGTACCATCGCATCGGGGCGCACCGATCGCATGCCCAAAGCAAATGCATTGATGCCCTGCAAAACCTCGGGGATGGGAAATCCAGCCACATAGCCGGCCACACCACTACGACTCATGCGGCCGGCAGCGATACCAGCCAGGTAGCGCCCCTCGTAATACCGGGCATTGGCCACCGCCACATTGGGCGCCGTCTTGTACCCCGTCAGGGATTCGAAGCGGACTGCGGGAAAGTCGCGAGCCACCCGCAAGGTCGGCTCCATGTAACCAAAGCTGGGGGTAAAAATCAAGCCGTAACCCTGCTGCGCCAAATCGCGGATGACCCGTTCGGCATCAGCGCCCTCGGCGACATTCTCGACGGCGACGGTCTGCACCTGGCGGCCCAGCGCTTTTTCAAGGGCCAGCCGGGCGTTCTCGTGCTGACGCACCCAACCCGCCTCGGTCACAGGCGCCACATGAACCACCGCCGCCTTCAAGACCGGCGGAGCCGGCAACACAGCCGAGGCGAAAGCGAGCAGGAAAAAGGCCGCCAAGGCGGCCCGGAGGTTTTTGTACATGGTGTTCCTCTACATGGTCCCAAAAACAGAAAACCACCCGGGGCTGGGACGGCACGCCGGGCAGGTGCGGCAATTGTAGGCGCGGCCGCTCCAGCGGCTTGGCTTAATAATGGTAAAAACCGCGCCCGCTCTTGCGGCCGAGCCAGCCAGCGGCCACCATTTCCTTGAGCAAAGGCGCCGGGCGGTACTTTGAATCGTTGAAGCCCTCATAAAACACCGCCATCACCGCCAGCAGCGTATCCAGACCGATCATGTCGGCCAGAGCAAGCGGGCCAATCGGATGATTGCATCCGAGCTTCATGCCAGCATCGATATCCTCGGCCGAAGCCAGGCCCTCTTGCAGCACAAAAATTGCTTCGTTGATCATCGGCACCAGTATGCGATTGACCACAAAGCCCGGGGCGTTGCGCGCGGTCACGGCTGTTTTGCCCACCTGCGTTGCAAAGGCCAACATCGCTTGATGGGTCTGATCCGATGTTTGTAGGCCGCGTATGAGTTCGAGCAGCCCCATGACAGGCACCGGATTAAAAAAATGGGTGCCAATAAATCGCTCCGGCTTGTTCAGCGCGGCTGCCAATTCCGTGATAGAAATCGACGATGTGTTGGTGGCAATCACCGTCTCTTCGGTCACCAGGGTCTCGATCTGCTTGAGGATAGACAACTTGAGGTCGAGGCGCTCGGTGGCAGCCTCGATCACCAAATCGGCGCCCGATAAATTCTCGTAGCGCGTCGTGCCGGCGATACGGCCCAGCACCGCCTGCTTTCCAGCCTCGTCCAGGGTCGACTTTCGCACCAGCCGGTCCAGACTCGCAGAGATAGTCTTGAGGCCACGATCGACGGCCGCCTGCGATACATCCAGCATCACCACAGACACGCCAGCGGCTGCGCAAATCTGTGCAATGCCGTTACCCATCGTGCCCGCCCCGATCACACCCACCCTTTGAATCGACATCTCAATACCCCTCTTTCTGCAATACAGCACATCGTTTGATAGCGGAAGAACGCACGCGTGAGAACCTCAAGCCCTGGTGCAAGTCCACGGCGGGGCAGTTTAAACGCCGTTACAGCCGCGCTCTCGACGGCCCGAAGGATCGGCGCGGCCTCAAGGTTGCACCAGGCGACAGGGCGATGCAATGGCGAGTTCGCGACGCTTGTCCTCGCACATCCTCAACGCGCGACGCTCGCCTTCGGCCGCCATCCGGATGTAGACCGAACACTGCAGCGTCATCTTCGGCCCCTCATTGGCATCAAAGGCCGCAGCGCACCGACTGGCCGCCGTCATCTCAGGGACGGTGCGCTGCCAGACGCTCTTGAGCGCTTCCGGTAGCTGCGACACACGATAAGTCAGTGAATCTGCAGAAGCCGGCCCCGCAAGCCCCGCACAGACAACAGCGGCAATCAGGATTTTCATGCGGCTCACCTCCTGCCCCCAAGCTTACGCCAAAGCGTAATTTCGAACCTGATGTCAAGGAATACGCCGCCCAAACCCGCCTGTAAGCCATCGGCCCCAGACACCCTGGCCCAGTCGATCCGATGACACAATCCTTCCGTCGTCATCTCCGCAGCTCAATCCCA
>VGHR01000125.1 GCA_016868205.1 Betaproteobacteria bacterium | reverse complement strand
CACTTGAGTCGGTCCGAAGGACCATCAAGAAAAACATCAGCGTGGAGTACCGGCACATGAGGCAAGGCGGGTCGATGCTGGAGCCTCTGGTTGAACGAGCCATCGACATCACTGACCGCGCTTTGCGCGTTCTACCGCGACATGACTCTTGAGGTCCTTAGCGAATAATTTTTTTGTTTCGTCCCCTGACCCCTTTAACAAGGTGCAATCCGATGTCAACGAACATTACCTTTAGAACAGCAGGCGGTCGTATCCTTTGCACCCAGTGCCAAGCCACAGCCAAAAGCACTCGTCAACAATGCCGTCTGCCAGCCACAAAGGGCAAACGGGTCTGCAAGCTACATGGCGGCCACAGTACTGGCCCGAAGACACCAGAAGGCCGGCAGCGTTGTGCCGAGGCACGCCTTGTCCACGGTCAAGAAACGACCAGTATCCGCAAGGAGCGCCGCCTTGCCAGCGCCCGATTGGCGGTGCTCGAGATGGCAGGTCATGCACTTGGCTTTATGCAGGGGACTCGCACCCCGGGACGCAAACCAGCATTGATGGGCGAGGTTGAACCGGAGTTAAATCAGGTCGTACGGGCTGTACTGCTCAGGCAGGCCGTCAAGAACTAGCGTTACAAACTAGCGGGATCGAGACTAGAAGTCCGCAAATCAACTTTTTCATGGCTTATTCACAGGACTCTAGCGGGCAGTGATCCGCGACAGCACCAACTCGCCGCCGGTCAGGCTGCCGTACTCCCATGGCTGTTGTTTTCCACCCGTCGCTTGCATCACCTTCTCCCTGACCTTACGCAGCACTACTCCGATATCCTGTGGATCAGCCAGGTGCTCAAGCAAGGCGGTGGTGAAGGGTGAATTGCGGGCACCAACTCCATCGGAGGCCGTCTGTCCGTCTTTGGTGGCGTAGCTGATGAGGGTTCCTTGAGCCACAGCAATGGGAGCCAGCCCTACTGAGACGCTGCGATCACCAGTCTTCATCAATGGGTTGTCACGGCATGCGTCTAGAAACACCAGTTTGGTCTTGCCCGGCATGAAGTTTTCAACGACCTCGTTGAGCCGGACCCCCTGAATGGTTGCCTGTGCCACATCGCTCTGGTCCACATCCGTTGGCAGGATGTAGTTGGTACCGAAAATCTGAACACCATGCCCTGAGTAAAAAAGCAGGGACAGGTCGGCACTGGCTGCGCTCCGGCGGAACTGAGTCATGGCCTGCACGAGGCGCTGGCGGTTCATGTCGGTCACGGTGGTCACCGTAAAGCCCAGAGACCGTAACTTCTGGCTTATCGCGGTGGCGTCGTTGACTGGATTCGCAAGCCTCATCGAGCCGGGGTAAGCGGCGTTACCGACGACAAGGGCGTGAGCATTACGGACGACTGCCGTCTGTTGCGATGGTCGAGGCGCTGATTGGGACTGGAGGGCAGCCAGTTGGGCCTCAAGTTCCTGCTGCCTGCGTCGGACAGCTTCTACTTCCGCCGCTTGTCTCTCGCGTTCCCGGAATTCGCTGCTGAGTTTTTCCTCAAGCTCCTGTTGCTTGCGACGAGCGGTTTCGGCCTCTGCGACTTGTCTTTCACGTTCGCGAGCTTCTACGTTGAGTTTCTCTTCAAGCTCCTGTTGCTTGCGACGAGCGGCTTCGACTTCTGCGACTTGTCGGTCACGATCAGATTTGAGCGGATCAGGCGCTGGTGATTGGGTTATTGATGCTGTTTGGGCAGGCTGGCTGGCCAATAGATTTGGAAGGCTTCGAATCGGAGAGCTTGCCAATTCAGCTAATGGATCACGCAAGAGATTTATTGCCCACCGCGCCAATTTAGACTCCGTATCTGCTTGAAGTGTAATCAAGGTTGGTCTCTCGTTGCCGCAGGCCCGGTCCGAGCTAGCCGATACTTGTCTGTCACTAACCAAAATCCGCTCGGTAGCACGCTGACGAGCCCGTATCTGGACATCTAATTCGTAGTTTCGTGTAATACAAGGATTCTGTTGAGTTTGCCAGTCAAGACACTGGCGTGAAATCATTCGCTTCAATATCCCGCTTGCATTCTTGTCCGGCTCTGACCATCGACGGCAGATTCGCGTCTCTTGCGTTGAGCGTGATTCGGTAATGCGAGCCGAGTAAACAGTAATATCCAGTAATACGTCGGCGGTTGCTGATTGTCCAGCAATCCAATTTGCTTTTGGAAATTTTTGCAGAAGTGCAGATTCAATAACCCCGAGTACTTGCGCAGAGCGTTCGCCTCTGACCGCGCCCGCTGTGACTACCCCAGTAAATCGCAGGTCCTGTTCATCATTAGCTGTTGTTGCTTTGGTCGTTGCGCAGCCTTGGATCGCACACAATAGGACTGCTGAAGTCAGAAGGGGTCCGATGCAATATCTCATATTTAGAAAATACATTTCATTACAGGAGGAGAAAAATCCGGACAGTTTGCCGATCTGCGATCATCTCCCCGCCCTCCGGATCGAGGAAAGGACCAATGCACCTCCTGTCAGGCTCCCATATTCCCAAGGTTGCTGGCGGTTGCTTGTGCGCTGCGGAGACCAGCGGCAGCAAAAGCAGCAGGAGACGGATCAGACCTTTCACGGCCCCGAGTCTACATTTCACTCGCCAATTCGGCCAATACCCCCTCGTTTGAGCGGTTCAAGGTGCAAGGGCTGCGAGTAAGTTCCATCTGCTGAATTTGGAGGGTGGGGGGCTAGGGATCTGGCCAACTCAATCAGGGATGTTTCCGTCGGCACCGTACTTAATTCCAAGACCAATTGGCAAATCATCCCGCCACTCACCGACATGCCTAGAACCACTAGCGAGGATGAACGTCCCCGGACCGTTGCGCTTGTCATCTTTGAACTCACCGACGTACTTATTGCCATTGGGGAAGGTGTATGTCCCCCAACCGTTACGCTTGTCATCTTTGAACTCACCAACGTACTTCCCGCCGCTCGGATGAGTCCATGTCCCCTGACCGTTTTGTTTGCCATCCCGGAACTCACCGATGTAATTCTTGCCGCTCGGACGAGTCAACGTCCCCTGGCCGTTTTGCTTGCCATCCCGGAACTCACCGTCATACTTCTCGCCGCCAGCAAAAGTCCCTACCCCGCGCCCATGTGGCCTGTCGTTTTGGAATTCCCCCTCATATCGCGCATTTGTGAAAACAGCAGCGCCAAAACAATTGTGCTTGTACCCACTAGCAGGACACGGCGGCAGCCGAGACTGCGCTGCGGAGACCAGCGGCAGCAAAAGCAGCAGGAGACGGATGAGGCCCTTCATGCCTTCAGAGTCTACATTTGACTCGTCAATTCGGCCAATACCCCCTCGTTTGAGCAGATTTGAGCGCTAGATCGACGATGGGTCCCATCCAGGAAAATCAGGGGAATGGGGGGGCCTAGGGGCCTGATCGGGAAAAGTCCTTAGGGGGTAGAGGGACCACCATCGCCCTGTTGATCCGCGTAGAGCATCGATGCCGTGCCGCAAGCGCACACTACCCTGATATCCAGCGTTAGACAAAGACGCCCAGATTTTTTGATGATCTGTGCAAAACAGTGATTACGCTGGTCGGCAGGCTATGCCCTGGAGCCGGGGGGTGGGGGTACGGTGGGGGTCAGACTGAGGGGGAAGTCGAGGGGGGATGGGGGGATACACTTCCTCACATAGTTAATGCATCGATGGTTCGACACAAGGAGACCGCATGAACCGCGCATCGTTCATCCTTATCGGATTGTGCCTTATGGCCTCACAGTCATTGGCCCACTATCCCGGCAGACAACTCGCCTTTGACTCGAAAAGCGCGCCAGACCTCGTATTTCCGGATACGGTCACTGCCATCACTGAGGCCACCTCGCCGCGCATGATGCTGCTACGGCCAGAGGGTAACGGCCCTTTCCCTGCCGTGGCTCTAGGTCACCAGTGCGCTGGCTTGATCTTCAATAAGGCCAACCCACGTGCGGTCAACTGGTCGATGCTCGAGTGGGCCAAAACCTTCGTGCAAAACGGCTACGTTACCTTGCTGGTGGATTTCATGGACCAGCGTAATGCCCGCTCGGTCTGTGCGATGCCCGAGAACGGCGTGACCTTCGGACGCACTGTGAAAGATTTCATGCAAGCCGCCGAATACCTGCGCATGCAACCCGGCGTGGACCCCACGCGCGTGGGCCTGGTGGGTTTTTCCCAGGGCGCAATCATCGGCTTACTCAGTAACAGCAAGGGCGTACGGGAAAACATAGCGATCGGCGATGGCTTCAATGCCTACGTGTCTTACTACCCTCTGTGCGGCTACTCGCGCAACGGCCCAGGCAACTTCGCAGGTCAACTGGTTCAAGACGACATGGACCGACCCCACCTAGTGTTCACGGGTGGTCTGGACAACGAGACGCCCTTTGAAGATTGCCAGAAACGGCTCAAGTCGGTCATCGAAAAAGGCAGGCCCGTGGTTCATACCCACTTTGACAATGCGACCCACTGCTTTGATTGCAAGTCTCTCAATGGCTTTACCAAACCGGGGCGTCACGGACAGGTGACCTACACCTACAACCCGGGGGCGACCGAGCAGGCGACGAAGCAAATGTTCGAGTTCCTGCGTCAGAACATGCCACCCAAGTGAAGTTTACAGAGCAAGCAGGCAAAGTAAACCAGTTTCAAGCCGGCACAGGGCTGATTTTCCCGACATTCTTGGCCACGGGGTCAGTTAATGGTGCGGGGCTCTAAACGCCTAACAAATCGGCGGAGCGACTTAGCAGGTCTTGTTTTGGTGGGACCCCGGGATTCCAATACTCACTACCGGGCCAGAAAGAACGAAGCCCTCCGCGCAAGTGAGGAGGGCCGACGCGTCCCGCTTGGTTACCGTTTCCGGTCACATTGCCTTTCAGCAGACCACCTTGCCCGGGTAGGCAGGTTGGCGAGGGCGTCGGCCCTATCTCTAAATGCGTGCTGCAAGTGTCGCTTATGCGGGGGCGATGGTCAAGTTGTTGAATTGCAGTCTGAGGCTTTGGGGCGACATCCGGGATAAGCTCACCGGATGAGCCTGACGGCGCCTAAGGTGGTGGCGGAAACACAATCAAAGCATTTTTAAGAATCCTATGATCAGTAGCAGACTATCAAGCGCCCTCGCCCTGGCCGTGATGCTGAAGGCCGAGGTGCGGCAGATGGAGCGGCTGGCCGGCGCGCAGCGGGTTGCGGCCTGAGGCCTCGAGGACCTAGGGCATGACCAGTATTGCAGGCTATTCCATCCGGGGTGCAGTGTGTTGCGGCGCGCGCTACAAGACGCCGCGCTATGCGTCGATGAACTTTATGTCTTCGGCCTTTTGGACTGACGGCTACCGAGAGCAGTCGCTCATGCCCAATGACCAGGGCTTGCGGCGCTGCACCTGCGGCAAGTTTTTCTTGCAGCGTGATCTGGTTGAGATAGCGCAGGTGGACCAAAGCGACCTGCCCTTTGCGCCACGCGTATTGCCTGCAGACCTACCGCTGGCCATTGCGCAGGCCAATAGCCCCGCCTTGGAACTGGCAGCGCGCACCGACTACTGGCTCGAACTTAACCATGCCTACCGAGACCTCTACCGCGCCCACCGAGACGCAGAAGACGCAGCCACGCAGGCCGCCTGGGAAGCGGCCAACCCAGACCGACGCAACTTTTGGCAGCGGTGGCGTAACAGCGAACGGCGCCCCCAGTACCGGCCCTCCCCTGACCGGCCGCTGACCTTTCCGGTATTTGAGGCGACCCAAGAGCAGCGCGAGAACATGCAGGCGCTTTTGCGCTTAACGGAGCCCCTGGGACCCGGCTATGAGTACGAGCGGGTCGAGCTGCACCGGGAACTGGGCCAATTTGACGCAGCGGCCCTGGCGCTAAGGGCTGCCAAAGAGTCGGACAGCCCGACGATGTACAAGCTGAGCACCGAGCTCATTGCAGAGGGCCGTGCCGCGCCTGTGCGGTACTCAGCGTAGAAAGACCAACAAAGACTATAAGGCCGGTTGCGCTGCCCCAATTTTTTAACACCCCACCCCCCCTCAAATATTGTTATAAATCTGAAGGTAACAGCTGTTACCTTTATTTTTATAACGAATCTGTGTTTGGTGACAAAGCTGGGGCGAGGCGCAAATTTTGGTCTTTCGCAGTGGAAAGGCAGAGAGTCGTAACGAAAGCCAAGCCCGGCACAAAGGACAGCAGCCCAAGAAATTTAGGTGCGAGGAAGTACATGGTCAGAATTCATCATCGTCGTCCCTGATTCTCGGGTGGTGCTGTCACGGTTGCACTGCATTAGGCGAGGGCTTCGAGGGCCTTATGGCGGATTGGCCCCCTGCCATTCGAGATCGCGGTG
>VGHR01000124.1 GCA_016868205.1 Betaproteobacteria bacterium | reverse complement strand
GGATCCGATTGCGCAAGTGCGCTCGCCTGAAATGATCACCTGGGAATTGCAGCGGCGCGGTGTGGACGCCGTGCTGGTGCCCCTGCATGTGCCAGAGGAGCAGTTCGAGGCGCTCATGACCCGCTTCAAATGTTGATCCAAGTTCAGTGATGGCAGGAGAAGCGATGCGCTTGCGAATTTGGCTTTGTACTTTGACCTTTGGCTGGGCATCTGCGCTGGCCTGGGCGTTCTGATCGCTCAGAACATCATTGCGCTGCCCAGGCTGCAGCCCGCCCGGCGCTGACCACTCGGCCCCGTCCGCTGCCGCAACCCAGCCTCACTGCAGGTTGATGCCTCGCGCCTTGATCACGGCACGCAGTGTTTCTGACTCGCGCTTCACTGTCTCCAGCAGGTACTCAGGCGTGCTGCCCACCACGCTGTAACCCTGCGCTGCCAGGGCCTTGTCAACGGCGGGGCTCTTGAGTGCCTGAACCAGCGCCGCGTTCAAACGGGCAATCACCTCTGTGGGCACTCCGGCGGGCGCCACAAAGGCCAGCCAGCCACTGCTTTCAACCTGGGGGAACCCGGACTCCTTGAAGGTGGGGGCGGTGGGGTAAAGGGCCGTCCAGCGCTCGGCACCGGTGGTGGCCAGGATGAGGAGCTTGCCGGAATCCACGTGGGGCTTGGCAGCCCCGGTCACCATGAGGTACTTGATCTGCCCACCCAGCAGGTCGGTGAGTGCGGGCGCCTCACCTTTGTAGGGAACATGCACGGGTGACACGCCGGCGGACATATTGAAGGCTTCAGCCCAGAGGTGATAACTGGTGCCCTGACCGGCCGAACCAAAGGACGTCGAGCCCTCGTTGGCCTTTAGCCAGCCGGCGAAATCCCGGATGTTGCGCGAAGGCACAACTGCTGGATTGATGGCCAGCGCCAGATAGCCTCTGACGGCCATCGTGATGGGACTGAATCGGGCATGCAGGTCGGCGTACTTGGGATCGGTCACCGGAAAAAGTGACAGGGAGCCGGGCACACCCAGGCCAAGGGTGTAGCCGTCTTTGGGTGCGTTGAGCACCGCGTCGAGTCCGATTTTTCCACTGGCACCCGAACGATTCTCCAGCACGATGGCCTGGCCCAGCACCTTGCCAGCCTCCTGGGCCACGATGCGAGCCACGTTGTCGGCAAAGCCGCCGGGCGCATAAGGGTTGATCAACACAATGGGCTTGTTCGGAAAGCCCTGGGCGCTGGCCACGGCGCTGCCCCAGGCCAGGGCAAACAGTGCGCCGAACCGAGACAGGCGTTTCAAGGGCGAATTGAACATGGCGGTTCCTTTCAGGTGCAGACGGTTGATGAATAAGGGGATGAACAGCAAGGCTTAACAACTCAGCCTAACGTAAATGCTTGTCGGTGGCAATCATTACTTGCCCTAAATGAAACTGCATGACATGAAGAGCAAACTTCGCAGTACCTGGCTGCGTAGAAAGAATATTGACGCCAACAACCAGCCGGTCTTAGAATTTTCCTTGCCTTAAACAATCAAAAGAGGACCTGCCGTATGCGCCCCTACCGCCTTCCCGATTACATGGTCAGCGGCGAATCTGACACCACGCTCTACCTCTTGCATGGTGCCTACGGTTCCAAGGAGTATTTCCGGTTCACGATCGAGCGATTTGTAGCGCACGGTTTTCGGGTGGTGGCCTGCGACGCACCCGGCTACGGCATATCCGAAGTGCCCGAGTCGGTCACCATCCCCGGCATGGCCGAGATGGTCAACCGGCTGATGGACGCCACCTGCACGCGCCGCAACGTGCTGCTGGGCCACAGCATGGGCGGCATGGTGGCGCAGAAAGTGGCCGATCAACAGCCCGAGCGCATCGACGCCCTGGTGCTGTCGGCCACCGCCCACACCTTCAACCATTCCGGCTTGAAATGGCAGGAAGAATTCATGCGCACCCGGGTGGCGCCACTCACGCAGGGCCAGTCGATTGCCGAATACGCACCTGCCTTGCTGCGCACCATGATGGGCCCCGACGCCTCAGACCCCGCGCTGGACCATGCGCTCTACAACATCCGGATGATGAAGGGCGTCACCTTTCAGAAGGCGATTCAGGCTATTGCCCAGTACCTGGAGGATGACGTTCCGGCAAGGCTGCAGATGCCGGTGCTGTGCATCGCCGGGGAACTGGACCTGACCTGCCCCGCCTCGGTCATGCAGCGTATGTCGCAAATGATGCCGCGCGGCGAATTTCATGAGATGAAGGGCGTGGGCCATTACGGATGGGGCGAACGCCATGAGGAATACCACCGCGTGGTTCATGACTTTCTGGACCGGGCACTTGCACTCAAGCCTTGAACGGCCGGGTATTACAACCACTGGCCCTGCGCCAAGCATGAAGGACTGCCGATGACCGCTGCGCTGGTGCTGATACCGGGCCTGAATAACACCCGTGGCGTGTTTGACCAGGTCATTGGGGAACTCCCCCCGCATGTGACAGGCATCGCCGTGGACAACCCTGCCATTGCTTCCGTGGATTGCATCGCCCAGGCCCTGCTGCCCGGGCTGCCCGAGCGGTTCTGGCTGGCCGGTTTTTCCTTTGGAGGGTATGTGGCCATGGCCCTGCTGGCCACTGCGCCAGAGCGCGTGCAAGGCATTGCCATGATCTGCACCTCCCCGGCCGGGGAGAACCCGGCGGCAGCGGCCAAGCGCCAGGCAGGTCTGGACGCGGTGGCCCAGGGCCGGTATTTCGAGATGATCGACGCCCAAGCCGCCAATGCTTTCCACCCGGACAGCCTGGCCAACGAGGCGCTCATGCAGGCGCGCAGGCAGATGGTCCGCGACTACGGTCCCGAGAAGTTCAGTGCCCACGTCCGGGCCACCATGGCACGTCCAGATCGCACAGCGCTGCTGGACGGAAGCCGGCCCACTTTGGTCGTCAGCGCATCCCATGACCAGGCTTTCACGCCCGCCGTGATGGCCTATGCCAACGCCATTCCCGGAGCGCGTCAGGTGCTTATTCAAGGTGCAGGACACCTTGTACCCATGGAAAAACCGACTGAACTTGCCCAGGCATTGTCGGAATGGATAGAGGCAAGCTAGACCCGGCGCGGCTTTTTCAAACCTTCAACCCAAGCATGAAAGACTTAAGCGATGCTCGAAATCGTCAATGAGGTTCGCCTCACCATCCGGCCAGACAACAACAACCCCTACCTTGCCGGTCCCTACGCCTCCAATGCACGTGAATACACCGCGGACACCGACAGTCTTCAGGTGATTGGCGAGATACCGCGTGACCTGCACGGCATGTTTGTCCGCAATCACCACAACCAGGTTCACGAACCGCTGGGCGTGTACCACCCTTTTGACGGCGACGGCATGCTGCATGCCATGCTGTTCGAAAACGGACGGGCCACCTACCGCAACCGCTTTGTGCGTACCACGGGCTTTTATGCGGAGCAGGCGGCCGGCCGCTCGCTGTGGCCGGGCATGCTGAGGCCTGACCTGGCGGCGCGCCGTGGCTGGGGAGCCATGGGGGCCATGAAAGACAACGCCGGCACCGACGTCAAATGCCATGCTGGCAAGCTGCTGGCCAGCATGTCCCAGGGGAGCGAACCCTGGCGGCTCGACCCCATCACGCTGGAGACACTGGGCCCCGATCCGGCCTGGGCCTGCAAGGTGCCCGATGGCGTGGCCTCCCACTACAAGGTGGACAATTTCACTGGGGAGATGATGTTCTTCAACTACCCGGAAAAACCGCCGTACATGAACTACGGCATCATCGACAAGGATAACAAGCTCGTGCATTACGAGCCGATCGAGCTGCCCGGCTCGCGCTGGCCGCATGACCTGGGCATCACGCAGAACTACACCGTGCTGCACGACCTGCCGCTGTATTTCGAACCCGAGGGCCTCAAACGCGGCGAGCACAAGCTCATCTTCAACCGCGAGCAGCCGGCCCGTTTCGGGGTGCTGCCGAGGTACGGCAACAATGCATCGGTGCGCTGGTTCGAGGCAGCGCCCTGCTACATCCTGCACATCACCAACTGCTACGAGTCGGGCGACGAGGTCATCATGGATGGCTGCATCATGCCGAAGTACCAGACCGTACCGGTCAATGCCGCCGGCAACATCTATGACCGCATTCGGGCCAACCTGGACAAGCACAACAACCCGACGCTCATGCACCGCTGGCGCTTCAACCTCAAGACTGGCCGCACGATAGAAGAGCGGCTGGACGACGAGATCACCGAGTTTCCGGTGTGCAGCAACGACTACGTGGGCCGGCCCTACCGCTACAGCTACAACGTGTTGTACAAAAAGGGGGACTGGCTGTTCTCGGGTCTCAAGCGCTATGACCTGCTGAGCGGCAAGACCGCCCGCTACGAGTACGGAGAGGCCCGCTACGGCAGCGAACCACAGATGGCTCGCGCCATCAATGCCCGCGCTGAAGATGACGGCTATGTCATCACCATGATGGCCGACATGAACGCCAACACCTCAGAAATCATGATCCTGCGCGCTGATGACCTGGCGGCCGGTCCGGTGGCCCGAATCATCCTGCCCGAACGCATGGGTGTGGGCACGCACGCCTGCTGGGTGGAAGGCGACCGGCTGCAGGGAGAGCATCGATCACCGGTACTGAACTGAGCCTGAGAAGGTCCGGGACACTCCGGTTAAAGTCTGGTCATCATGAACCAGCCTTTTCTTGACGAGACCTTGCAGCACACCTCGGTCTTCCTGCGGCTGGGCAAGGCTTACAACGCCAGCATTCAGGAGTTCGAGACGCTGACCGGCATCCGGGCGCCGGCCTGGCGGCTGCTGTTCCTCATCCACCTTCAACCCGGAATAGGCCAGAAGAGCCTGATCAGGATGATCCGGGTGGACCCGGGATCGATCACCCGGCAGCTCAAGGAACTCGAACGTCAGGGCCTGATCGTTCGGGCGCCAGACTCGCTGGACGCACGCATGGCACGTGTGAAGCTCTCGCCCAAAGGGAGCTCGCAGGTCAAGCGCATCATGGCTGTGCGACTGGAATTCCTGCAGCGCATGCTCAAGGACATTCCGACCCAGGACATACAGACATTCATTCAGGTGCTCGACAAGATCTGCCTGAACCTGGGAGACGACCTGCAGTTGCCGGAACTCGGTCGTCAGGCCCGGTGATGTACCCCTGAAGGGCTACCCGGGGCTTCTGTCCGACAAGTCGGAGCAAGTCAAGCCATCCTCATTGGCTTGCCGGCGCCTAACTTTGTGGAGAACCACCATGTCTGAACCCACCCTCAAGCCCGCCTACGTGGCGGTGGTCGACATCGATGAGCGCCAGTCTTTTGGCAGCAACGCCATGGGAGACCGCTTTTTTGTGGGCATCCTGGGCGGGCACTTTGAGGGCCCCAGGCTGCGCGGCCGCGTCCTGCCCGGCGGCGCGGACCGCCAGTGGCTGAGGCCCGACGGCGTGAAGGAACTCGACGCCCTGTACGAGATGCAGACCGACGACGGCTGCGTCATCACCGTGCGCAACCGCGTGATCATCGACGATCAGGCCGAAGGTGGCCGCTACGCCCGCAGTGTGGTGCAACTCCAGGCGGCCGATGCCCGCTACGACTGGCTCAACCGCCGCATCTTCGTTGGCACCCTGCAGAGCCTGCAACCACAGCCCACCGCCATCGCCGTGATAGCCAACCTTGGCGTTCTTGACCTTCAGAGCACTTAGCTTGCCGATTTCCATGATCCCCCCGCACACACGAATCTACCCACGACAATCGTATGGATTCTCTCGGACTAGTGCGAACTTAGGGGAACTTAGATCACGCTGTAACCCCCATGAATGCTAGTTTTTCTGGATTGTCTTGAACCATAACGGACTTACCGTATGCGGACACTCTCTCCGCCAGCCAATGCTCTGCAACCCTCATGATTGCTAGGTTTTTTACCAGAGCGATAAGTCCTACCCACGATTGCACACATGTCAGGCTCACCGCCTGCGTTGTAGCGCGCTACTCTGGCTGTCGCATGATCGAGCGACAGGGGGGGGAGGGTCTGGCCTGGATTTGTGAGGTTGTGGGCGCCTCACTACCTCCGAAAAACTCTAACTGACTTTGGATCAACATTTGACGCGGGTCAAGGCCCTTAGAGTAAGCCTTATGGACATGGCCACCCTGACCTCGACCGCATTGCTGCACTGTCACGTTCAAAAGGGTTAGCGCAACATGTCTTTTCATAATGAGGATTCCGCCCTAGTTTGATCGGCAGCTTCCCCGCCCAGCCGCAGGGCTTCGCGTTGAAGTTCGGTGATGTCTTCACAGGGTTCAGGTTGTGCGTGCCTAGTGGTCCGTGCGGAGGAGGGCGTTCATGGCTAAATTGCCTTCGTCATGGTGGCAGCCTA
>VGHR01000123.1 GCA_016868205.1 Betaproteobacteria bacterium | reverse complement strand
ATCGGGCCTGATCAGCGTGACGGGTACCCCAGAGACGCCGGCTAAATCGGGCAACTCAATGGCCGATATTGCCGCGGGCATGTACGCCTACTCAGCCATTCTGGCGGCTCTGATCCAGCGCGGAAAAACCGGGGCGGGATCGCACATTGATGTCTCCATGCTCGAGTCGTTGGTGGAGTGGATGGGCTACCCGATGTATTACGCCATGGACGGGGCGCAGCCGCCGGCGCGCACCGGGGCCGCTCATGCCACCATACAGCCCTATGGCCCCTATGCCACGGGGGATGGCGCTACCGTGATTCTGGGCGTGCAAAACGAGCGCGAGTGGCAGCGATTTTGCGAGCAGGTTCTCGAGCAGCCAAGCTTGATCACCGATCCCCGCTTCGAATCGGTGGCGCAGCGCAGCGCCCATCAGGCAGCGTTGAAGACCTTGATTGTCTCGGCCTTCTCGAGCCTGACGGCCGAGCAGGTCGAGCATCGTCTGGACGCGGCGCAGATTGCCCACGCGCGCATGAATACGATGGGCGATGTCTGGGCCCACCCCCAACTCAGGGCCCGGGGACGCTGGACCACCGTCGATTCGCCCGCCGGTTTGCTGCCGGCCCTCAAGCCTCCGGCCGATCAAAGCGGATTTGAACCCCGTATGGACGCGATTCCTCGTGTTGGCCAGCACAACGAGGCTATCTTGCGCGAGCTGGGGCTGCGCCTCTAGGCGGTCGGCCGGGTTCGGCGCTGCGGCTCAGCGCGGATGTGGCAAGGCGCGAAGAGCGTTGAGGCGTTCATATCGCATGGCAGGTCGGACCCTAGCGGGCCAACTGATTGAGTTCAATGATGGGCAGCAAAACCGCCAGCACGATAAGCATGACCATGCCTCCCATGGCTACGATGAGCAGGGGTTCAAGCACCGTCGCAAGTTGCATGGCGCGTCGCTGCACCTCGTTGCTCAACTGCTGCGCTGCGCGATGCAGCAGGGCCGGCAGCGCACCCGTTTGTTCGCCGAGTCGGGCAAACATCGACAGCAGCATGGGAAAGCGCGGGTGCGCAGAAAGGGCCGAGGACAGGGGGGCTCCCTCGCGCACCAAAACCAGCGCCTGCTGGGCATCGCTGCGCAGCGCGGTGTTATGCAGGGTGTCGGTGGCGGCCTGTAGCGCTCGAAGAATGGGCACGCCCGCCTGGGCCAGCATCGCCAGCGTGCCGGCAAATCGAGCGGTGTTGTAGCCCGTCGAGAGGCGCCCGATGAGCGGCAGGCGCAGCCACAAGGCGTCGAAGGATCGACGCAGGGTCTCGATGCGCAGGGCTTGCTGGACGGCAAGTGCAGCCAGCAGCAGAGCGGGCAGCAGCCACGGTCCGAAATGCCGAACGGTGTCGCTGAGCGCCAGCATGAAGACCGTCAGACCGGGTAGCGCTCGCTTGCTGCCGGTGAAAACTTCGGCCACCTGGGGCACCACATAGCCCAGCAGAAAAAAGACGATGACGATCGCTACCGCGCTGACGATGGCTGGATACAGGGCGGCGCTTAACAATTTGGCACGCAGCGTCATCTGCTGCTCCAGGTCTTCAGCCAGACGGGTCAGTACCCGCGCGAGCTCGCCGCTTTGCTCGCCTGCTGCGATGACGGCTCGGTAGGTCAGGTCAAACTCCTGCGGCAGCTCGGCCAGCGCCTTGGCCAGGCTGCTGCCCGAGTTGACCTCGGCCCGCAAGGTCGCAATGACAGCCCGCCGCCTTTTGTGACGGGCCTCTTCCACCAGCATGCCCAAGGCCCGCTCGAGTGGCAGTCCGGCATCGACCAGTTCGGCCAGTTGTCGGGTGAAGAGGGTGAGTTCGGCATGACCGAAGGCGCGGGCGGTCCACAATTGGCGCTGCCACCAGGGCTTGTGCTTAGACGGTCCGAGCGAAACGGCTGGGTTGACTTGCAGGGGAATGAGCCCTTGCGTCCGCAAGGCGGTGCGGGCCGCGCGGGGCGAGTCGGCCTCAATGATTCCTTGCTTGTCCTTGCCTTGTGCATCGACAGCAGCGTAAGAGAAGGCGGGCATGTTTGACCGTGCGCGAGGATCTCAGTCGCGCGTGACGCGTATGAGTTCCTGAAGTGAGGTGATGTTATTTTCGACCAGCCGCTGTCCGTCGTTGCGCATCAAGACCATGCCGGCGCGCAGTGCAGCGCTTCGTACCGCCTCCTCGGCCGCCCGTTCGTGGATCAGGCTGCGTATGAGCTCATCGGTGACCAGCAATTCAAAGACGCCGGTGCGACCGCTGTACCCGCTTTGCCCGCAGGACGAGCAGCCGGTGCCGCCGCAGTGGATACACAGCTTGCGCACCAGCCGCTGGGCCAGCACGCCAAGCAGGCAAGAGCTGAGCAAAAAGGGTTCGATGCCCATGTCGGTCAGGCGCGTGACTGCGCTGACCGCATCGTTGGTGTGCAGGGTGGCCAGCACCAGATGACCGGTCAGCGATGCCTGTATGGCAATCTGTGCGGTCTCGAAATCGCGGATCTCGCCGATCATGATGATGTCCGGATCCTGTCGCAAGATCGCGCGCAGGGCGCGTGCAAAATCAAGTTCAATGCGCGGGTTGACCTGGGTTTGTCCGATGCCCGGCAGCTCGTATTCGATCGGGTCTTCCACCGTCATGATGTTGCTGCGTGAGGCGTCGAGTTGCCCGAGTGCTGCGTAGAGCGTGGTTGTCTTGCCCGAGCCAGTGGGGCCGGTGACCAGGATCAGCCCGTGCGGCTGCTCGATCAGGCCTTCAAAGCGGGTTAGCGTGCTGCCTTGCATGCCCACATCTCGAAGTCGCAGTCTCTGCCCTGACTTGTCAAGCAGCCGCAGGACGGCCCGCTCTCCATGCGCGCTCGGTAGCGTGGAGACGCGGATGTCGACTGCCTGGGTGCCAATACGCAGCGAGATGCGCCCGTCCTGCGGCATGCGTTTCTCGGCAATATCGAGCTCAGCCATGATTTTCAGCCTTGAAATCAGGGCCGAGTGCAGGCCGCGGTGCGGACGCACCACCTCGCGCAAAGTGCCATCGATGCGAAATCGCACCGACGAATACTGCGCATAGGGTTCGATATGAATATCGCTCGCGCCATCGCGGGCGGCCTGGGTCAGCAAGGCGTTGAGCATGCGGATGATGGGCGCATCGTCGACCATCTCCAGCAAATCCTCCACAGCCGGGAGCTCCTGCATCATGCGCGAGAGGTCGACATCGGACTGCACCTGATTGACCACCGCTGCGGCGCTTGATTCGCTCTGTGCATAGGCGCGGCTGATTCGTTCGGTCAGCTCTTGAACATCAAGGTGATGGATCTGTAAGGACTGCGGCTTGCTCCCGTAGACGCGCAGAACCTCACCCACCGCCTCCCGAGCACTTTGGCCGCACAGCCACAAATCCAGTGTCGAACCGCTGTCGGCCAACAGCACTTGATGGCTGCGGGCGAAGGCATAGGGCAGGGGGTAGCGCATGGTCAGGGCTTTGCAGGGGACGCTGTGGGCGCTTGACCGGGTGAGCGCGATGGCAGGACTGGCGCCCCCTCAAGGCGTAGCACCGGATTGGCTGTCGGCTGCGCGTTTTGTTGCAGGCCGCGCATCAGATCGTAGCGGTCCAAGGACAGGCTGTGGCTGGCCGCGGCATCGCGCACCACGATGGGCCGCAGGAACACCATCAGATTGCTCTTGTTGCGCTTTCGCCCCTCGCTCTTGAACAGTCGGCCGAGCAGGGGAATGTCGCTCAGTCCGGGGATCTTGTCTTCGTTGCCCGAAAACTCATCCCGCAGCAAGCCGCCGAGCACCACGATGGTTCCGTCTTCGACCAGCACATTCGATTCGATGGACCGTTTGTTGGTGATCCGTCCACTCGAATTGACGGTCGGTGAAATGCTGGAGACTTCCTGGAAAATCTGCATGCGCACCGTTCCGCTTTCGCTGATCTGCGGCTTTACGCGCAGGGTCAGGCCCACATCGCGCCGTTCAATCGTCTGAAAGGGGTTGACCGATCCCGACCCGCTT
This sequence comes from Betaproteobacteria bacterium, assembly GCA_016868205.1. Taxonomy (GTDB): domain Bacteria; phylum Pseudomonadota; class Gammaproteobacteria; order Burkholderiales; family Burkholderiaceae_C; genus Polaromonas. The sequence continues at coordinate 2,442 of VGHR01000123.1, read as the reverse complement.
CCAACATTGGCATTGGTGTACTGGCCGGTCACAAAGGGCACATTCTGGCCAACCACGATTTTGGCCTCCTCGTTATCCAGCGTCAGCAAGGTGGGCGTGGACAGGATGTTGCCGTCGCCGCTTTCTTGTAGAAAACGCCCGAGCATGCTCAGGGTGTAGACCCCACCGGCTCGACTGAGAAATCCGAAGTTCAGCCCTTGGCCCGGGCTTACCCTGCCGCTGGCGCCTTGGGTTTGCAAGGTCAAGATGTTGTCGCCGCCCGTGCCGAAGTTGGTGCCCAGAAAGCCGATGGTCCCGTCCCCGCGCCGGCCCAGCGGGGCTTGCCATTGGATGCCAAACTCCTCGGCCTTTTCAGCCCGAACCTCCACGATCAGGCTTTCCACCAGCACCTGAGCCCGTCGCGTGTCCAACTGGTCGATCACCGCGCGCAATTGTCGATACAGGGGCTCTGGAGCGCTGATGATCAGGGCGTTGGTCGACGGTTCGGCCTGTATCTGGCCGCCGGTCAGCGCAAGGTTTTGGTTTTGCACCCCGCCGGCTGCACTGCCTGTGGCACCCGTTGGTGCAGCCCCGGTTGTAAGCGTTGCGGCGCCTGCGCCGCCGGCCCGTGCATCGCCGGCCGCAATTGCTGCACGCAAGGTTGCAGCCAGCTTGGCGGCTTCGGCGTTTTTCAAATAGACCACATGAATATTGCCCGCTGGTCCGGCCAGGCTGCTGGGCTGGTCGAGTCGCTCGACCAAGCTGCGCGCCAGGGCCAGTCGGGCCGGATTGGCGGCGCGAATGATGATTGCGTTGGACCGTGCCTCAGCGATGAGTGTGGTGCGGTAGCTGGTGTCGGACTGTGCCGGTGCGGCGCCTCCAGTCGATTGCGACTCCAGCAGCCGGTTGACCAGGGGAAGCAAGTCTGAAGCGATGGCGTGCTTGAGCGGGATGATTTCAAGATCGGTGGCGTTGGGTATGTCCAGTGCTGCAACGATGCGTCCGACCCGCAGCAGGTTCTCGGCATAGTCGGTCACCACCAGGGAGTTGTTACCCGGGTTGACATTGATGGTGTTGTTCGGGCTGATCAGAGGTCTGAGGATAGGCACCAGGTTGTTCGCGTTTTCGTGGCTGAGCCGAAAAATCTGGGTGGCGATCTGGTTGCCAGGCACCGGCAGGGGCTGGTCGCTGACATTGCCGCCCTGCAGCTTGGCTTCGGCCTCCGGCACAATTTTGTAGAGACCAGCCGACTCCACCACCGCATAGCCCTGCAGCCGCAGGGCTGCCAGAAACTGATTGAAGGCGGCGGCTCGGCTGACCGGCCGATCGGTGTTGAGGGTCAGCGTGCCCTTGACGCGCGGATCGAGCACCACACTGCGGCCAGCGATGAGGGCCATGGCTCGGGCCACTTCGCTGATTTCGGTGTTGGTGAAATTCAAGGAAACCTGATCGCTGGGCTTTTGCGTGCTGCGCGGGGCCGTGCCGCTGGCGGCACTGGGTGCGTTGGCCGCAGGCTGGGCTTGGGCCCAAGTGTGGGCGCACAAGACCAGGGCCAGGCTGGCGCAATGTTTCGGGGCAATGCGGTTCATAACTTGACCTTATCCGATAGAAAGGAGGGAGCGTGTGCCTTCACGCCGTCCAATGAGGTTGAGGATGGGGCCCAAAATCGGCTCCATCTCTGGCGTGGAACTGGCCTGGCCGGTCAGACGCAGTCGCCCCGCTTGCCAACGGCCCTCAGCTTGCAGCATCAAGGGGCCGTCCAGGGTGCTCAGCTGCAAGGAGGGGGCCGGTCCGCCGACCCAATCGATGCGGTATTGGCCCAGGGGCTTGACCGAGCTCAAGGTCGAGGCCACATGGCGCGCCTCCAGGCTGGCTCGTCCATGCCATGTTCGGTCTGTGCCCAACCAATGGATTCCCTGGGTCCGCAGGTGCAAGCTGCCGCTGGGCTTGAGCGTATTCATCGGGGTTCCGAGGCCGGCCAGCGGTTCGGCTGGCCAGATCGAATGCTGATCGCTCAGGGACGCTTTGGGCTTGCCGCCGCTGAGCGTCAGGGACAGCCGCAGGGGCTCGACCATGCAGCAGCGGGCGTTCAAGTCAAGCAGGATGCCATCGCCGCTCATACTCCAGCGCCATTCGATGCGATCGGGCAAGGCCGCCTTGTCGCGGCTGCCCGCGCCTGCGGTCAGCAGCAGCCGGCCAGATCCGGACCACAGGGTTCCTTGGGTATCGAAGAGTTGCAAATATCCGCTGCGCGCCACCAGCGGCGAGAGCCAGCGCGCCGGAGCTTGGTACACCACCGTGCCGACCAGACCCACCACGAGCCCCAGCACCGCCCAGCCCCAGTCGGCCCGCGACGACGAGGGCGCAGCAGGGGCAGGCCGTTGCGATCGCATGGTCAGGGCAACTCCAGGCTGATTTGACCGGTCCAAAAACCGGGCTCCGATTCCTGCAAGGAAGCTCGCA
>VGHR01000122.1 GCA_016868205.1 Betaproteobacteria bacterium | reverse complement strand
CGACCGTACCGGTCTGCTCAAAATCATCTTCAGCCCAGAGTCCAAGAAGCTGCTGGGCGTGCACATCATGGGTGAGGGCGCGAGCGAGCTGATCCACATTGGACAGACCTTGATGGCCCACAACGGAACCATCGACTATTTTGCCGATGCCGTGTTTAACTTTCCAACCCTGGCCGAGTGCTACAAAACAGCAGCCCTTGATGGCTTGAATCGGCTCTCACTCTAGTAGCGCTCCTGCGCAATGGCAGGACTTACCCGACCCACTCAGGAGGAAAGCCATGGCTCAAGCAAGCTTTGATTTCAGCGGCACCACCACCGTCATCACCGGTGGGGCCAGCGGCATCGGACTGACCTGCGCCGAACTGGTGGCGCGCTGCGGCGGCAATGTCATCGTCTCGAGCAGCCGCAGGCCCGACAAAACCGAAAAAGCCTTGCAGCGAATCAAAGCGGCCGCCGCAGGCAAAGCCATACGCACCGATGCCTTTGCCTGCGAGGTCGGCACGGAGGACTCGGTGGCTTCATTTTTCAAGCAGGTCGGTCAGGCAGGCCACCGGATCGACTATGTCATTCACAGTGCAGGCGTTTCGCCCAATACCGACTTCTTCGAGCAGACCCAGCAGGAATGGGATACGGTGCACAACACGAACACCACCGGCGCTTTTCTGGTGACCAAGCACGCGGCGCTGGCGATGAAGGGCAATTCGCTGCGTGGCGACTTCAGGGGCAAGATTTTGCTGGTGACCTCCACCAACGGGATCAATAGCCAGGATCCGGTGTCCGCTCACTACGACTCCTCCAAAGCCGCAGCCAATATGCTGGTTCGCACGGCGGCCGAGCATCTGTCCGAACTGCAGATCTGCGTCAACGCGCTCGCGCCTGGTTGGATCAACACCGACCTGAACGCCACTTTGCCGCCCGATGTGCGGGAAAAAGAGTCGGCCAAGATCTGGATGCGCCGCTGGGCCGAGCCCGATGAAATGGCGCGCTGCGCCCTGCATCTGCTGACCATGCCTTATCTGATGGGGCAAGTGGTCCTGGCCGATGGCGGCTATCGATAGAGCGCCGGCGTACGCCTGATCTTGCCGCAGTACCCGGCGGTGCTGCGGCGCCCCCGGAATGAGCGCGTCGAGCTGACCAGATTTGTCTGGCCTGCGCTGGGTGACGAACCCACCGTCACACCCGACTGCGCCCGCACAATAGCGGCATGGACTTCAAACCGCTCATCACCTTGCTGGCACTGGTCAACCCGATTGCCATCGTCCCCTTCTTCATCCACTACACCCAGGGTTTCAGCTCGGCGCAGCGCCAACGCACCATCCTGGTGGCCAGTTGCAGCGTATTCGCGGTCATCGCGGTCTGCGCCATCATCGGCCTGGAGGTGCTGGACTTTTTCAACATCTCGCTCGCGAGTTTTCAGGTGGGCGGCGGCATGCTGCTGCTGACTTCGGCGCTCGCCATGCTCAACGCTCAGCCGGCCGAAGCCAAGGCCACCCCAAGCGAGGTGGACAACGCGCACAGCAAGACCTCCATCGCGGTGGTACCGCTGACCATTCCACTGCTGACCGGCCCGGCCACCATGTCCACCGTGGTGATCTACGCCGATCAGGCCAAGACTTTTTTCAGCACGCCGCGCTGGTGGGCTACGGCGTGGTGATTGCGCTGGCCACGCTGGTGTGTTTTTCCCTGGCCAGGCCGATTGCGCGCGTGCTGGGCCAGACCGGCATCAATGTCATGACCCGGCTGATGGGCCTGATACTGGCGGCGCTGTCGGTAGAGGTGATGGCAGCCGGGTTGGTAAAGCTGTTTCCCGCGCTGGCTGGGTGAGGGGAACTTTTTAAAAAAAGCGTCGCTGCTTTAGGGTCGCAGACCCACCCCGTGGCGATCGTTACCCTCTCGAGAAACCTCAATGGCCTGATGAATAAGTCGCTCGACCCCGTCAGCGTGCCAACCCTGCTCCATCCCACGCTCTTTGCCGGCAGTCGATCACCGTGGCGTCTATCCACCCACGCAGGCTGTTGATGAACGCCCACGCACTCACGCGAGGGATGTCCTCAAGCCGCACCACATCCTCTGTCAGACGCCCTGATCGCAGCGCCTGCAAGCGGCCCACACCAGGCAGCAAGCCACAGCGCAGGGGGGGCGTGACCCAGCGGCCGTCCAGACAGGCGGCAATGTTGCCGCGCGTGCATTCGGTGATCTCGCCCGCCGGGTTGTAGAGCACCGTGTCAAACACCCCAGGGGTTGAGACGCTCGCTTGCTCATAGTGGGTGCGACGCGTCGTTTTATGACGCACCCACGGCGAGTGCCCATGCGCAAAAGGCTCAGGCGCCAAGGCCAATCGCACGCGCGCAGGATTGGCTTCGAGTGGGAACGCCTGCAACTCTGCCTCACCACCATGGTGCAGCACACAGCGCACCCGCCGGGCGCCTGCTGGGTGTGCCCGGGCCAACGCGTCGGCCTGCTCAAGCAGTCGGCACATCTGCTCGTCGCCCCAGACCCAGCCAAAAAAGGTGGCAGCCCCGGTCAGTCGGGCCCAATGGTCTTGCTCATGCCCCCACACCCCATCACGCAGGCCCAGCGTTTCCAACAAGGCAAAAGGTGGTGTGGCATCCAGCAGCACTTTGCGCTTGTGCTGCCATTCACTCCACTCCCCATCGGCGGTGGCATCGCTGGTGATGCCACTGCCCACACCATACACCAGTTGATCGGACTGGACCTGCACCGTGCGAATGGCCACGCTGAAGCGGGCAGCGCCACCGGGGCGCACCACACCCAAGGCTCCGCAATACACACCACGCGGAGTGGACCCACGCTGATGGATGACCCTCATGGCTTGGTGCTTGGGTGCTCCGACCACCGAGCCACAGGGGAACAATGTGGCCAGCACATCCACCCAACCGAGGCCATCCCGCAGGTCGGCGCTCACATCCGAGGTCATCTGCCACACACTGGGCAAAGCCTCCAGATGAAACAGCCGCGGCACCCGCACCGAAAACGGCTTGGCCACGCGAGACAGATCATTGCGGATCAGATCCACGATCATCACAGTTTCAGCTCGCTCTTTGGCGCTGGCCAACAAAGCCTGCGCCCGCTCACTGTCTTCTTGTGGGCTGACTCCACGCGGGGCCGTGCCCTTCATCGGTCGACAAAGCACACGGCCGTCCGCACAGTCGAACAACAACTCCGGCGATACCGACACCAGCTGCCGGTCACCCAGGTCGATGTAGGCGGCGTAGCCGCCAGGCTGTGCGCGTTGCAGCGACCTGAAATGGGTCAGTGCATCGCCAAGGGCAAGTCGACCAGACAAGCGGGTCGTGTGATTGACCTGGTACACATCGCCGCGCGAAATCGCCTCTTGAATGACCACATGATCGGTGTTGAAGCGGCTGCGATCGGCAGGCGTCGCCTCGGTCCACACCGCGTGCACGGCCGCCTGGTCGTTGCAGATGGTCGACGGACTTTCTTCCGGCGTCTGGGCCTCGGGCTCCCCCAATACCCAAAACCACAACAAAGGCCCTGGCAACGGGTAAGTGGTGAAGGTTGGATTAAATGCGCTAGCGGCTTCATAGGCCACCGCACCCACGCACCAATATCCCGCTTGCGCCCAACGCTCTACATCTCGCAGAGCAGTCAACAACTCCTCTGGAGTATGTGCCACGATACGCCTCAGTGGCTCGGTCCACACCCCTCGCCATGGCGCTCCGCCCGCAGGGTCGGCCCACTCCAGGGCCACCACTGCACGCGCCATCAGACCGCACCGTTACTTGGCACCCAGGCCCTCGCGTATTGCCCAGTCCGGCGCGCGGCGGCACAGACCAGGATGCGATCGATCGCCTGGCGCGCACGCAGGATCAGCGGCGGGCCGACCTTCGAAAAAGGGCCATGGCGGGGTGATAGACGCGACAACTAGCTTGTCCTGCGCCGCACTGGTTGTGGTGAATTTTGCGATTGTGATGTGCTCATCATGTAGCCCAAGGGTATCTCAGGGTTGGTGTTGGCCACGATAAAGCGCTGCAAGTCAAGGTTGATCGGACCAGACCGCTCTACGATGACCCCACCTTGGCCCTGGCCCTCTGGGGGATCAGACCGATCGGGGCCGCGCAAGTCAAGCCCAAGCGCGGCACGGTCAAAAGGCGTGTCCTCTAAGCCTTCGGAATCTACCCGGGCGATGAAAAAACAGGGTTGGTCATCCACCGACAGAAGACCCCGCGCAGGCAAATCAGTTGGGCCTTGCATCTGCACTCGGGGCTCGGTCTGCAACTGACGACGGCGCTGTTCTTGGCGTTCGCCGGCTGCACGCTCCTGCGTCGTTCGCGCCTGTTCAGCGGCCCGGCGCGCCTAGTCGGAAACTTGGGCCGCCGCGTCGGCAATACCCATCGTGTGCACTGCAAGAAACAGGCTAATCAATGGAGCGAGTCGAAAGCAAGTCATGAAAAGGCGATAAGGCTGACTACAAAAAGCAATGCATTAATAATTATTATTAATATATGCAGCTAGTAAAAGTTTGTGTCTGCTTGAGGCTGTTGCCGGATGCCCCTATCCATGCCGAGCCAGAGTCAGGATGCGCGGGTCGGTGAGCCTGGCCGTCGTCCTCAGCGCCATGGCCCGCACTGCCCCGCCGTACTCTTGGGCAACCAAGGCTCGGTCCACCGCCTGCCCTGTGGCCACTCAAAGAACGCAGGCGATGCGCTTCGCTGTCCGGAGGGAGGCATCGGTGCGGAAATCGTGTTCTAGGAGGGCAAGGAGCCCAAGCCCTCTGTGTGAGAATGAATGCGTTCACAACACAGGAGGCGCCCCATGCCCAGTCGAGCCACCAAGATCGTTGCCACTTTAGGACCGGCCAGCAGCGACCCGGACCTATTGGAGAAAATGATTCGGGCCGGCGTCAATGTGGTGCGTCTGAATTTCAGTCACGGCAAGGCCGAAGACCACACCGAGCGTGCCGAGTTGGTTCGGCAGGCGGCCCAGCGGGCCGGCCGCGAGGTGGCCATCATGGCGGACCTGCAGGGCCCCAAAATCCGGGTGGGCAAGTTTGCCGAGGGCAAGGTCATGCTCAGCCCGGGCGATGCCTTTGTGCTCGATGCCTCACGCACCGAAGCCGGCGACCTCCACGGCGTAGGGCTGGACTACAAGGAATTGCCGCGCGATGTCAAAGCGGGCGATGTGCTTTTGCTCAACGATGGGTTGATCGTGCTGATCGTCGATGCAGTCAAGGGCGATCAGGTTCAGACCACGGTCAAACTGGGCGGGGAGTTGTCCAACAACAAGGGCATCAATAAGCAAGGCGGTGGGCTGACAGCGCCCGCCCTGACCGCCAAAGACATGGAGGACATCAAGACGGCCATGGCTCTGCGGGCCGACTATGTGGCGGTGAGCTTTCCGAAAAATGCCACCGACATGGAGATGGCGCGACAATTGTGCAATGTGGCAGGCTCAGCGCAGCACCACAAGCCCGGCTTGATTGCCAAGATCGAACGCGCCGAGGCGATACCCAATCTGGAGGACATTCTGCGCGCCAGCGACGGCATCATGGTGGCGCGCGGCGACCTCGCGGTGGAGGTGGGTAACGCGGCGGTGCCGGCCCTGCAAAAGCAAATGATCCGCATGGCTCGTGCCGCCGACAAGGTCGTCATCACAGCCACTCAGATGATGGAGAGCATGATCCTCAATCCCGTCCCCACCCGCGCAGAGGTCAGCGATGTGGCCAACGCGGTGCTCGACGGCACCGATGCGGTCATGCTCAGCGCCGAAACCGCGGCCGGCAAATTCCCGCTGGAGACGGTCGAAGAAATGGCCAAGATCTGCCTGGAAGCAGAAAAAGCCAGTAGCCACGAAATCGACGCTGACTTTACCGGCAAGACCTTCAGCCGCATCGACCAATCGATTGCGATGGGCGCTCTGTTTACTGCCCAGCATCTGGGCGCCAAGGCCATTGTGGCCCTGACCGACAGTGGCTCAACCGCCCTGTGGATGAGTCGTCACGACATCCGCACACCGATCTACGCGCTCACGCCCAAGCTCAGTACGCAGCGCAAGATGGCCTTGTACCGAAATGTTCGCCCCCTGCTGATGGACACCTCGGCCGACCGCGATACCGCGCTCGAGCAGGCCGAAGGCCATCTGCTCAAGCGCGGTATTGTCCAAACGGGCGATGTCTATGCCATCACCTGCGGCGAGCCCATGGGCGCTCCAGGCGGTACCAATATGCTCAAGATCTGCCAGGTGGCTTGAGCGGGCCCGGGCTGGCTTTGTGGGAGCCGCGCTCAATCATCGGCCCATGACCGGCCGGTCCGGTCGGATTTCATGGGCGCCGGGCCAACCCGGGCCCGCCTAGAGCCCCCCGCTCTGACTGCTCCGATTCAGGCGGCCCCGTAAAATCGGCCCGGTTACCAGTCGGTTACCCCATCGACCGAATTCCTTCCAACCCTTCCCATCAGGACAGCACCATGGCCCTCGTCTCCATGCGCGAGTTGCTCGACCACGCGGCCGAGAACAATTACGGCATCCCCGCCTTCAA
>VGHR01000121.1 GCA_016868205.1 Betaproteobacteria bacterium | reverse complement strand
TGCGATTGCCGGTAAAGCTCACCATACGCTCATGAAACTCCACATTCAGCCGGTAATAAAGAGGCTCGTCGTCAACGGCTACCGCAGCCTCCATCTGGCCGATCAGCTGTTCGAGCTCGCGCAACTGCACTTCGGTGGCGTTTTGGGCCAGTGTGGCGCCCACATGTGCCTCCATCATCGCGCGCAGCTCAAAAATCTCGAGAGCCTCCTCGATCGGAATTTGCCGCACGAAGACGCCCCGATTTTTTTCCAGCTGCAACAGGCCCGCCTCTTCGAGCACCCGAAAGGCCTCTCGGACCGGCCCGCGTGAGACGCTCAGGCGATCGGCCAGCCAGGCCTCGGTCAGCTTGTCGCCCGGGCCGAGCTCGCCAGAGAAGATCAGGCGCTCGACCTCCTGTTGCACCGCGCTGGCCAGGCTGCTGCTGCGCAGCATGGCAATGGTGGAGTGGGCCGTCGAGGCCGGGTCGCCGGCAGCGTGCGGGTCAACAAGCGAAGCGCGCATGAGGGGATTGGACCGCTCGATTCCGGTTTTGTCAACAATCAACAAAAAACAATTGACAAGAGCGGCCCGCTCATTTCCAATGAGTTCGGCCCCGTTCATGAGATTGTCATGATCGGACCCGAAAGTTCATTGTTTGTTTAACTTTCAAAGGACGGCTATGCGCGCACTTCGTCATGCTCTGATCCTGGTCTGCTCCTTCCTGTTGGGAGCAAGCGCCTGGGCCCAGAAGACTCAGCTCTTGGTCTACACCGCGTTGGAGACGGATCAACTCAAGGCGTATCAGGAGGCTTTCAATCGGATCCACCCTGATATTGAGATCAAGTGGGTGCGAGACTCCACCGGGGTGATCACGGCCAAGCTGTTGGCCGAGAAAAACAACCCGCAGGCCGATGTGGTCATGGGCGTGGCGGCGACCAGCCTGGCCCTGATGGACAAGCAGGGCATGCTGCAGCCCTACGCACCGCTCAATCTCGACGCGATCATGAGCCAGTACCGGGACAAGAAGAATCCGCCGGCCTGGTGGGGCATGGATGTCTGGGGCGCCACCATCTGCTTTAACACGGTCGAGGCCAAGAAACGCAACATTCCCAAGCCCGAAACCTGGAAGGACCTGCTCAAGCCGGAATACAAGGGCCAGATCGTGATGCCCAATCCGGCCTCCAGCGGTACAGGCTATTTCGATGTGATCGCCTGGCTCACTCTGTTCGGCGACGACAAGGGCAAGGGAGGGGGATGGAAGTACATGGACGGCCTGCACCAGAACATTGCCCAGTACACCCACTCGGGTTCCAAGCCCTGCAATATGGCTGCCAGCGGTGAATTCACCGTGGGCATTTCCTTCGAATACCGGGCCAATGCCAACAAGGCTCGCGGTGCTCCGATTGATCTGGTGTTCCCCAAGGAGGGTCTGGGCTGGGATTTAGAGGCGTTTGCGATCCACAAAGGGACCAAGAAGCTCGATGCCGCCAAAAAGCTTGCCGACTGGGCCTCCAGCAAGGACGCCATGATTCTCTATGGCAAGAATTTCGCCATCACCGCGCAGCCGGGGGTGGCTCCGCCCCTGCCCAACATCCCCAAGGACTATGAGGCGCGCCTGATCAAGCTGGATTTCAACTATGCGGCCAACGAGCGTGAGCGCATCCTGGCCGAGTGGATCAAGCGCTACGACGGGAAGTCGGAAAAGCGCTGACCTCTGCATTTTCAGCCGCCTGGCCCCCAGCCAGTGCGGCTTTTTCTTGCCCCTGCATGGCCGCCTATTTATCCCTGCGCAACATCAACAAAAGCTTCGGCAGCTTCCAGGCCTTGAAAGAGGTCGATCTTGATGTCCTGAGCGGTGAACTGCTTTGTTTTCTGGGGCCCTCGGGCTGTGGCAAGACCACCTTGCTGCGGATCATCGCAGGCCTTGAGGTGCAGACCCAGGGCCGTGTGGAGCAGGCCGGCCGCGATATTTCCCGCTTGCCGCCGGCTGAGCGCGATTACGGCATCGTCTTCCAGAGTTATGCCCTGTTTCCCAATCTGAGCGTGGCGGACAATGTCGGCTATGGGCTGGTCAATCGCAGGCTGCCCAAGGCGCAGATCGACCGAAGGGTGGAAGAGTTGTTGGCCCTGGTGGGGCTGCCCGGCAGCGCTGCCAAGTTCCCCAGCCAACTCTCCGGTGGGCAGCAGCAGCGAATCGCGTTGGCGCGGGCGCTGGCGATGCAGCCGGGCCTGCTCTTGCTCGATGAGCCACTGTCGGCGCTGGATGCGCTTGAGCGTGTGCGATTGCGGCAGGAAATTCGCTCGCTGCAAAAGCAGCTTGGGGTCACGACCGTGATGGTGACGCACGATCAGGAAGAAGCCCTGAGTGTGGCCGACCGGATCGTGGTCATGAACCATGGCGTGATCGAGCAGGTGGGCTCGCCCACCGAGATTTACCGCGAACCGGCTAGCGCTTTCGTGGCTGATTTTGTTGGCAAGGTAAATGTACTGCCTGGCCGCATCGAGGGAGCTCGGCTGCATGTCGGTCAGTGGTCCGTTGGCACGGGGGAGGTTCCGTCGGCGCGGGACCGTAACGGAGCGGTCAAGGTCTATTTGCGTCCTGAAGACATTCGGGCCCGGTCAGGCGACGTCAGCCGGGCGGCGCTGATTCAAGGCCATATCGAGAAAATCGAATTCCTGGGTGCGTTTTGTCATGTGCATGTGCAGGCACCGCAGCTCAGTTCGCGTCCGCTGGTGGTCTATCTTTCCCTGAACTTTTTGGCCGAGCAGGGCCTCAGCGAAGGCTCGGATCTGCCCTTGAGTCTGATGCCCGAGCGCATCAAGATCTTTTAAGCACGGCCCGGCATGACTCAGCTGGTCTTGAGCACGGTCAGACAGAAAGCGCACTGGAGCGATTGGCTCGGTCGTGCCTTTCTGGTGCTGGTGCTTTTGGTGCTGCTGGCGTTTCTGGCCGCGCCTTTATTGGCCATTTTGGTACAGGCCCTGCAGGACGATCAGGGACGTTACGCCGGGCTGGCTAATTTCCTGGCCTATGCGCGCACGCCCACCTTGCTGGCCAGCTTGTGGAACAGCCTGTGGGTGTCTGCCATGGTCACGGTGATTGTCATACCGATGGCCTTTGTGTTTGCCTATGCCTTGGTCCGCGCTTGCGTACCGGGCGCCGGCGTCTTGCGCGCGGTCAGCCTGATCCCGCTGCTGGCCCCTTCCTTGCTGTCGGCCATTTCCTTGATCTACTGGTTCGGGAACCAGGGTGTCCTCAAGGAATTTTTGACGGCTCTGGGCGTTTCGCAGATTTACGGTGCCGTGGGGGTGGTGATCGCCCAATGTTTTTCGGTCTTTCCCCATGCGGTGATGATTCTCGTGACCGCGCTGAGCCTGGCCGACGCCCGCTTGTACGAAGCCGCTGATGCGCTGGGCACCGGGGCCCTGCGCAAGTTCTTTACCATCACCTTGCCGGGTGCCAAATATGGCTTGATTTCGGCCGCTCTGGTCACCTTTACGCTGGTTATCACCGACTTCGGCATCCCGAAGGTCATTGGCGGTAACTTCAACATGATGGCCACCGATGTCTTCAAGTTGGTCATCGGTCAGCAGGACTTTGCCAAGGGGGCGGTGGTGGCACTGCTGCTGTTGGCGCCTGCGGTGTTCAGTTTTGGGGTGGACCGGTATGTGAGCCGCCGGCAGACGGCCATGCTCACTGCCCGGGCTGTCCCTTTGGTGCCCAAGCCAGCGCTATGGCGTGACCGCCTTCTGCTGGCCTACTGTCTGCTGGTCTCGGCCCTCATGCTGGCCATGCTCGGCATGGCCGTCTTTGCCAGCTTTGCCAGTTTCTGGCCTTACAACCTGGCCCCTTCGCTGCAGCACTACCGCATGGGACTGGTTGACGGCGCAGTGGCGGAGGGTTTCGTCAACAGCCTGAAGATGGCCGCCGGCACGGCCGTGCTTGGCACGGTGCTGGTGTTTGTGTCCGCCTACCTGCTGGAGAAAACCCGGGGCCTCGACCTGTTGCGCGGCCCAGTGCAGATGCTGGCCATTGTACCCATGGCCGTGCCCGGCCTGGTCCTGGGTCTGGGCTACATCTTTTTCTTCAACGAGCCGGGCAACCCCCTGCAGGGTCTGTATCACACCATGACCCTGCTAACCCTTTGCACCATCGTTCATTTCTACACAACCGGACACTTGACGGCGGTCACTGCGCTCAAATCGCTCGATGCCGAGTTTGAGGCGGTGAGCGCTTCGCTCAAGGTCCCCTTCTATAAAACATTCTGGCGGGTGACCGTCCCCATCTGTACCCCGGCCCTGATTGATATCGCGCGGTATTTTTTTATCAATGCGATGACCACCATTTCGGCGGTAGTGTTTCTGTATTCGCCCGAGACCAAGGTGGCCTCCATCGCCATTCTCAATCTCGATGAGGCGGGAGACATGGGCGCCGCTGCCGCGATGGCGGTTCTTATCGCGGCCATTTCTGCCACGGCCACGGGGCTGTTTGCGCTGCTGGGCGGGTGGGCTGGTCGCAAAACGCAGGCCTGGCGCCGGCGCTAGAGCCCATCAATTGAACAATAAACTGACTCAAACACGAGGAGCGAGCAGTCCATGAACACGGCGCACCGCGAAGCCATTCTCCTGACCCCGGGCCCTTTGACCACCACCTTGCGCACCAAGGTTGCCATGCTGCGCGATTGGGGGTCGTGGGACAGTGACTTTATTGCAGTGACCGCGCGGGTTCGCAGCGCCTTGCTCGACATCATCAACGGACAGGACTCTCATGTCGTCGTCCCGCTGCAGGGCAGTGGCACCTTCAGCGTGGAGGCGGCGGTGGCGACGGTCGTGCCGCGCGATGGCCATGTGCTGGTGCTTGACAACGGGGCTTATTGCAAGCGGGCAGCCAGGCTTTCGACCCTCATGGGGCGCAAGACCACCGTGGCAGCCTTTGACGAGGCGCAGGCCATTTCGCCGCAAAGCCTGGAGGCCCATCTGCAGGCCGACGGCAGTATCAGCCATGTGGTGATGATTCATTGCGAGACCGGCGCTGGAGTTCACAACCCGCTCCACGACATTGCCGAGGTCTGCGCACGCCATGGTCGTGGCTTGATCGTCGATGCCATGAGTTCTTTTGCTGCACTGGAGATCGATGCGCGTCGTATCCGCTTCGATGCCCTGATTGCAGCCAGTGGAAAGTGTCTGGAGGGCGTGCCCGGTATGGGCTTTGTTTTTTTACGCCGGGAGATCGTTGCGGCTTGCCAAGGGCACAGCCAGTCCTTGGCCATGGATTTGCACGACCAGTATGTGTATATGGAGAAGACGGGTCAGTGGCGCTTTACGCCGCCCACCCATGTCCTGGTTGCGCTGGACGAGGCGATCCGGCAGTTCCAGGAAGAAGGCGGGCAGCCGGCTCGACTGGCGCGCTATGAGAGCAACTACCGGACTTTGATTCAGGGCATGGCGGCCCTGGGTTTTAAACCCTTTCTGGATCCTACCATCCAGGCCCCGATCATCGTCACCTTTCATGCGCCGGGCGATTCGCGCTACGAATTCAAGGCGTTTTACCAGGCAGCCAAGCGGTATGGGTTTATCCTTTATCCGGGCAAGCTCACGCAAATCGAGACTTTCCGGGTGGGTTGTATCGGTGCCATCGGGCCGGTGGAAATGGAGCAGGCCGTTCAGGCGGTTCGGTTGGCGCTCAGGGATCTGGGGATTGCCAGCGGTGCGCCGGCCTGAGGCTGCTCTTTCGATGTGAAGTTTCTGTTTTTTTTGGGAGTTACACCATGGCCACCCAAACGGTTCGTAAGGCGTCCGCCAAAGCAAAGGCTCGCAGTGCCCGGGCCCCCGCCGACTTGCTGGCCGACAGTGGCAAGGTGAAGGTGGCCGTCAGCGATATCGACGGCATCTTGCGCGGCAAATACCTGCACCGCGATAAATTTCTCGGTGCTGCCCAGCCGTATCCGGACGGAGGATTCGGCTTTTGCGATGTGGTTTTTGGCTGGGATGCGCATGACCAGTGCTACGACAACACGACCGTCACCGGCTGGCATCACGGCTTTCCCGATGCACTGGCGCGCATTGATTTACAGACTGCCCGCCGCGTCCCCTGGGACGACAATGTCCCCTTCTTTCTGGCCGATTTCATCAATGCGGACGGATCGCCGTATCCGGTGTGTCCGCGGCAGACCCTCAAGCGTGTGCTCAAGCGAGCCGAGGCCATGGGCTTGATACCCATGTGCGGGATGGAGTTCGAGTGGTTCAATTTTGTCGAGACGCCGCAATCCTGGGCGGAAAAAGAGGGGGGGGCGCCCACCCCGCTGACGCCCGGAATGTTCGGTTACTCCCTGCTGCGTATGAATCAGCGCCGCGATTTTTTCAATGCCATCCTCGACGAAATGGCTGCCTTCGCCGTGCCGATTGAAGGCTTGCACACCGAGACCGGTCCCGGGGTGTACGAGGCAGCCATCGCTTTTAGTTCCGCCCTGGATCAGGCCGATCGCGCCATTTTGTTCAAGACGGGTGTCAAGGAGATCGGCAGCCGATTTGGCATCATGCCCAGCTTTATGGCCAAATGGAATCAGGCCTACCCGGGCTGCAGCGGCCATATTCATCAGTCGCTCAGCGATGGCAAGCGCAACCTGTTTTCGGATCCACGGGGTCGATCGGGCATGAGTCGCCTGTTTGAGAGCTATTTGGCCGGACAGATCGCCTGCCTGATGGAATTTGCCCCGATGTTTTGGCCCACCATCAACAGCT
>VGHR01000120.1 GCA_016868205.1 Betaproteobacteria bacterium | reverse complement strand
GGCGCCCTCATCGATGGGCATGATCAGGTCAATCTCGCCCTCGGGATGGACATGGTGGGGGCCGGCGATGTCCTTCATGTCGACCACATCGACGGAAAAGTCCTGCAGATCAGCAGCGGCCTTGAAGATGCGGCCGTATTTCAGGCCGCCGCCCTCGCGGTTGGCCAGCCAGCCCTCGGCCACACCGGCCTGGCAGCTCGCACGCAATTGGGCGTAGGTGGCGCTTTGGGCGCCATGCTCGGC
Source organism: Betaproteobacteria bacterium (assembly GCA_016868205.1). Classification (GTDB taxonomy): domain Bacteria; phylum Pseudomonadota; class Gammaproteobacteria; order Burkholderiales; family Burkholderiaceae_C; genus Polaromonas. The sequence continues at coordinate 6,552 of VGHR01000120.1, read as the reverse complement.
ATTGAGCCAGCGGTCGAGTTCGGCATCGAGGGGGCGGCTGCCGATCTGGGCCGTCAGTTGAACGATTTGTTCGCGAAAGGTCTCCGGGGTCATGTCGGCGGTCTCCAAAAGAAAGGGCCTTGACCGGGCTTTTGCAAAGGGCTGCTTGCCAATCCAGGCGATATGAATTATTGTGCCCACCTCGAACATTAAAGGCGAGAAAGTGCCGTGTCAAGCAATATAGTGCATATATCAGGGTTAACACCAATCTCAAGCCCCGAGCGTGTTTCAGATTCCGAAAAAAACGCCTTTCTCCTGGCCCTGGGCGAGCGTGTGCGCGCCTTGCGTGCTCGGCGCGGCATGACGCGCAAGGCGGTGTCCGTGGCCGCCGATGTCTCCGAGCGTCACCTGGCGAATCTGGAATACGGCGAGGGCAACGCCTCCATCCTGGTGTTGTTGCAGGTCGCTCGGGCTCTGCAGTGCTCGCTGGCCGAATTGTTGGGCGATGTGACGACCTCGTCGGCCGAGTGGTTGCTGCTGCGCGAGTTGCTGCAAACCTGCGGCGAGGCCGACTTGCGTCGTGTCCGCGTGGCCGTTGGGGAAATACTGAGCACGGGCGGTGCCCGCGCGATCAGCCCCTGCGTGGCGCTGGTGGGCTTGCGCGGCGCCGGCAAGTCCACGCTCGGGCAGATGCTCGCCGACGACCTGGGCTTTCCCTTCGTCGAGATCGGTCGCGAAATCGAAAAGTTTGCGGGCTGCAGTGTCTCGGAGATCCAGGCGCTTTACGGTCAAAACGCCTACCGGCGGTATGAACGACGCGCGCTTGAAGAGGCGATCCAGACCTATCCGGAGGCGGTGCTGGCCACCCCGGGCGGACTGGTCTCTGACCTGACGAGCTTCAACGAGCTGCTCACGCACTGCACCACGGTCTGGCTGCAGGCTGACCCCGAGGACCACATGAAGCGGGTGCAGGCTCAGGGCGACATGCGTCCCATGGCGGCCAGCAAGGAGGCGATGCAGGACCTCAAGGGCATCCTGGCGGGCCGCGCCGCGCTCTACTCCAAGGCCCGGTTGCACATCAACACCAGCGCGCAGCCGCTGGAGCAGACTTTTGTCCTGCTGCGCCAGGCGGTGCGCGAGGCCCTGCAGCTGCCGGCTTGAGGGGGGGCTCATTTTTTGAAAAAGATGCAAGAAAGTGCTTGACGGTAGGATTTGTGTGCACTATCATGCGTGTTATCGGTTCCGAAAAATGCACTTTGATGCATAAACCGAGGTTCAAAACGCCAACAAGACACTTCAAGGAGATTCCAGATGACCACCTCAAACAACGCCCCCATCGTCGACTACCGCACGGCCCCCGAGCAATATCGCCATGTCAAGCTCAGCTTCGAAGGCCCGGTGGCCACGCTGAAGGTGGATATCGACGAGAACGCCGGCCTGCGTCCTGGCTACAAGCTCAAGCTCAACTCCTACGACCTGGGCGTGGACATCGAACTTAACGATGCGGTCAATCGCATCCGTTTCGAGCACCCCGAAGTCAAGACCGTGGTCGTGACCAGCGCCAAGGACAAGGTGTTCTGCTCTGGCGCGAACATCTTCATGCTCGGTGTCTCCAGCCACGCCTGGAAGGTCAACTTCTGCAAGTTCACCAACGAGACCCGCAACGGCCTGGAAGATTCCTCGCAGCACGAGGGCCTGAAGTTTCTGGCGGCGGTCAACGGCGCCTGCGCCGGCGGCGGCTATGAGCTGGCCCTGGCCTGCGACGAGATTGTTCTGGTGGATGACCGCTCCAGCGCCGTGAGCTTGCCCGAGGTGCCCCTGCTGGGCGTGCTGCCCGGCACCGGCGGCCTGACCCGCGTGACCGACAAGCGAAAGGTGCGCCACGACCTGGCCGACATCTTCTGCACCAGCGTCGAAGGCGTGCGCGGCCAGAAGGCCGTGGACTGGCGCCTGGTCGACGAGGCGGCTAAGCCGGCCGTGTTCGGCGAGCGCGTCAAGGCCCGCGCCCTGGCCCTGGCCGCCAAGAGCCAGCGCCCCGACAGCGCCAAGCCGGTGGCCCTGACCCCGCTGCAGCGCACCGTCGAAGCCGACGCCCTGCGCTATGAGCATGTCACCGTCGAGATCGACCGCGCCAAGCGCCTGGCCACCTTGGTGATCAAGGCCCCCACCGGCGCGCAGCCTGCCGACATGGCCGCCGTCGAGGCCCTGGGCGACCAGTGGTTCCCCCTGGCCATGGTTCGCCAGCTCGAAGACGCCATCCTGCATATGCGCACCAACGAGCTCGACATCGGCCTGTGGCTGATCAAGACCTCGGGCGACGCCCAGGCCGTGCTCCGCATGGACGCCTTCCTCACCACCCACCAGGACCACTGGCTGGTGCGTCAGACCATCGGCTATCTGCGCCGCACCTTCAGCCGCCTCGATGTCTCCTCGCGCAGCCTGTTCGCCCTGATCGAGCCCGGCTCCTGCTTTGCCGGCTCGTACCTTGAGCTGGCCTTGGCCTGCGACCGCAGCTACATGCTGGCCCTGCCTGACGACGCTGCCCAGGCGCCGACCATCACGGTGGGTGAGGCCAATTTCGGTTTGCTGCCGATGGCCACGGGGCAGAGCCGACTGGCCCGCCGCTTCTATGAGGAGCAGCCCGCGCTGGACGCCGTGCGCGCCCAGGCCGGCAAGGCCCTCGATGCCGACGCCGCCTTCGCGGTCGGCCTGGTCACCGCCAACCCCGACGACATCGATTGGGCCGACGAGACCCGCCTGGCCATCGAAGAGCGCGTGAGCATGTCGCCCGACTCGCTGACCGGTCTGGAAGCAAACCTGCGCTTTAACGGCAAGGAAAACATGGTCACCCGCGTGTTCGGCAGGCTGACGGCCTGGCAGAACTGGATCTTCCAGCGCCCCAACGCTGTCGGCGACAAGGGAGCGCTCAAGGTCTATGGCAAGGGCGACAAGGCTGCCTTCGACTGGAACCGCGTCTGAAATTGAATCGGCCGGGCCGCCCAGGCGACCCGGCCAACCCCGTTGTGCAGCGTGGCTGAGGTGGAGCGCTGCAACCGAACCCTCACCACCGGAACAACGCACCGTTTTGGAGACTCTCATGTCCAGCATCGATTACAGCGAAAAGATTCCGAATAATGTCAACCTTAGCGAAGACCGCACCTTGCAGCGCGCTCTGGAGCATTGGCAGCCCAACTACCTGTCCTGGTGGCAGGACATGGGCCCAGACGGTTCGCAGAACTTTGATGTCTACCTGCGCACCGCCGTCAGCGTGGACCCGCAAGGCTGGGCCCAGTTTGGCCATGTCAAGATGCCCGACTACCGTTGGGGCATCTTCCTCAACCCCGGCGAAGCCGATCGCAAGATCCATTTCGGCGACCACAAGGGCGAAAACGCCTGGCAGGATGTGCCTGGCGAGTATCGCGCCAACCTGCGCCGCATCATCGTCACGCAAGGCGACACCGAGCCCGCCTCGGTGGAGCAGCAGCGCCACCTGGGCCTGACCGCGCCCAGCCAGTACGACCTGCGCAACCTGTTCCAGGTGAATGTGGAAGAAGGCCGTCACCTGTGGGCCATGGTCTATCTGCTGCACAAGTACTTTGGCCGCGACGGCCGCGAGGAAGCCGAAGCGCTGCTCGAGCGCCGCTCGGGCCAGGAAGACAACCCCCGCATCCTGCAGGCCTTCAATGAAGCCACGCCCGACTGGCTGAGCTTCTTCATGTTCACCTATTTCACCGACCGTGACGGCAAGTTCCAGCTCTGCGCACTGGCCGAGTCGAGCTTCGACCCGCTGGCCCGTACAACGAAGTTCATGCTGACCGAGGAAGCGCACCACATGTTCGTGGGCGAGTCCGGCGTGGGTCGCGTCATCAGCCGCACGGCGCAGATGATCAATGAGCTCAAGACGGATGATCCGGCCAAGCTGCGCGCCGCTGGCGTGATCGATTTGCAGACCATTCAGCGCTATATCAACTTCCATTTCAGCGTCACCATCGACCTGTTTGGCGCTGACGAGTCGAGCAATGCCGCCACCTTCTACTCCACCGGTCTGAAGGGCCGCTACGAGGAAGGCAAGCGCACGGACGACCATGTGCTCAAGGGCCAGACCTACCGCGTGCTGGAAGTGCGCAATGGCAAGCTGGCGGAAAAAGAAGTCCCCATGCTCAACGCCCTGAACGAGGTGCTGCGTGACGACTACATCAAGGATTCGGTCGCCGGCGTCGAGCGCTGGAACAAGATCCTGGACAAGGCCGGCATCAGCTTTCGTTTCAAAGCACCGCACAAGGCCTTCCATCGCAATATCGGCCCCCTGGCTGCCGTCAAGGTCAGCCCCGAGGGCCAGGTGGTCAGCGAAGCCGAGTGGAACGCCAATGTGGACAGCTGGCTGCCCTCGGGCGCTGACCGCGCCTATGTGGCCAGCCTGATGGGCCGCTGCGTCGAGCCGGGCAAGTTTGCCAACTGGATTGCACCCCCGGTCGTGGGCATCAATCGTCAGCCGGTGGACTTCGAGTATGTGCGCTTTAACTGAAAATCGTTGTCATCGCGCCGGGGACGGCGCTCCCACACATCACACCCCTGCCAGGCTGGGGGTTGTGTGGGAGCCGCGCCCGGCGCTTTGATACGGCCAATCGATCGCAGGTATTGATAACAAAATAGGCCCAAGGACCTTGCCAGGAGACACAGATGAACGCCCCCGCAGATGCCTTCGTGATCAAGCAGCATGTCATCGACCCCGAGATCTGCATCCGCTGCAACACCTGCGAGGCCATCTGCCCCGTAGGCGCCATCACCCACGATTCGCGCAACTATGTGGTCGACGCAGACAAGTGCAACTTGTGCATGGCCTGCGTCTCGCCCTGTCCCACCGGCTCCATTGACAACTGGCGCACCATGCCGCGCGTCAAGGCCTACAGTGTCGAGGAGCAGCTGGGCTGGGACAGCCTGCCCGAGGAGCTCTCACAGGAGCAGCTCGCTGAGCTGGGCGTTAGCCCGGCGGCGGCCGAATCTGTGCAAGAGGTGGCCCAGGAAGCGGCCGCCTCCTCCGTCGGTGGCCTGCCCGGCGAAAGCAGCGTCAACAGCGGCCAGTATGGCGCGAGCCAGCCCCCTTGGTCGGCCGCCCATGCCTACACCAACCTCTATGGCCCCAAAGCGTTTGACAAAACCATCACCGCCACCGTCACCGGCAATGTGCGCGTGACCGAGGTGGGCAAGGAGTACGACACGCACCACATCGTGCTGGACTTTGGCGCCATGCCCTTTCCGGTGCTCGAAGGCCAGTCGATCGGCATCATCCCGCCGGGCACGGATGCCAACGGCCGCCCGCACCATGCCCGCCAATACTCGATCGCCAGCCCGCGCAATGGCGAGCGCCCGGGCTACAACAACCTGTCGCTGACGATCAAGCGCGTGCTTGAAGACCACCAGGGTAATCCGGTGCGCGGCGTAGGCTCCAACTACATGTGCGACCTCCAGGTGGGCGACCAGGTGCAGGTGATCGGGCCCTTTGGCGCGAGCTTCCTCATGCCCAACCACCCGCGTTCGAACATCGTGATGATCTGCACCGGTACCGGTTCGGCGCCCATGCGCGCCATTACCGAGTGGCGCCGGCGGCTGCGTGCCTCGGGCAAGTTCGAGGGCGGCAAGCTGATGCTGTTCTTCGGCGCCCGCACCCAGGAAGAGCTGCCCTACTTCGGCCCGCTGCAGAACCTGCCGAAGGACTTCATCGACATTCACTTCGCCTTCTCGCGCACGCCAGGTAGCCCTAAGAAGTATGTGCAGGACGCCATGCGCGAGCGTGCTGCCGATCTGGTGCCCTTGCTCAAGGATGCCAACACTTATTTCTATGTCTGCGGCCTCAAGAGCATGGAAGAAGGCGTGGTGCTGGCGCTGCGCGAGGTGGCCGAGCATGCGGGCCTGGACTGGGAAAGCCTGGCGGGCGACCTCAAGCGGCAGGGCCGCCTGCACCTGGAAACCTATTGATCCCCACCCAGGGCCGGCCCTGCGGGCCGGCCGCTCGACATGCGTCCGCCCGGCGGGCTGGAGGTGCGAGCTGCTCCATGACAGGTTTTCCCCCGAACCGCAAGATCAAGGGTTAGTCCTTAGCTCTTGAGTCAGAGGATATTGCCATCACGGCTATGCCTGAGGGCCGAAATCTTTTAAATTGCGCGGTGGCTCAATTTCGACCGGTTGTTCACCCGGTCGACCTTGAAACACTATTTCTTCAACAGGAGTCCACTGTGATCGCTTTCCGACAATTGATCTTGGCCACGCTGGCCGGCTTTATTGCCCTGAGTCCAGCCTGGGCCGATCCGTGCAAGGACCTCGCGCCCACCCGCGGCCAGGCCGGCAAGGATGTGATCTGGATCCCCACCCCTGAGGGGCTGATCGACAAAATGCTGACCGCCGCCAAGGTCACTTCGCAGGACCGGGTCTTTGACCTGGGTGCCGGCGACGGCATCATTGCCATCACTGCCGCCCGAAAGTTCGGCGCGCAGTCGGCGGGCATCGAATACAACCCGAAGATGGCCGATTACGCCCGTTGCAGGGTCAAAGAAGCGGGCATGACCGACAAGGTGC
>VGHR01000119.1 GCA_016868205.1 Betaproteobacteria bacterium | reverse complement strand
AACTATCTGTCCAAGCCAGTGCGTCTGATGGTCGGCGCCGGCCCTGGCGGAGGCACCGACATCATCGCCCGCATGCTGGCCGAAAAGTTTGCCGAAGGCCTCAAAGGCACATTCGTGGTTGAAAACCGGCCGGGCGCCTCCAACACCATTGCTGCCGACATGACGGCCAAAGCCCCCGCGGACGGTCATACCTTGCTGGTGGCCACCAACACCGGGCAGGCTATAGCCCCTCATCTGATCAAGCTGGCCTTCGATCCGCTGAAAGACCTGGTGCCCATTGGACTCATCGTCACCGTACCCAACGTCTTGGCGGTGGGGTCGCAAGTGCCGGTCAATAGTGTGGCCGACTTAGTCAAGGCCATGAAGGCCAGGCCAGGGCACTTCAAGTACGCCTCCTCTGGCGTAGGCAGCACTCAGCACATTGCCGGCGAGGCCTTTGATGTGGCTGCGGGCACCAAAGGCGAGCATATTCCCTACAAAGGCAGCAGCCAGGCGCATCTGGACATCATTGGAGGCAGCGTACAGATGATGTTCGACACCACCTCGTCGGCCATGGCACAGATCAAGGCAGGTAAACTCAAACCTCTGGCTGTAACCACCCCGGCGCGGTCGCCGCAACTGCCCGACGTGCCCACGCTGGCCGAAGCCGGTGTTCGCGGTGCAGACATGAGCACCTGGTACGCGTTGTATGTCACCGCAGGCACCCCGGCCGATGTGGTCAGCCGGCTGCAAAATGAGCTTGCGCGCGCGCTCAAGCTCCCTGACGTCGAGGCCAGACTCAAGGGTCTCGGCGGCGAGGTGTCCACCATGAGCCCGGCTCAGTTCGCCGACCTCAACCGCCAAGAGTTCGAGCGCTTTGGCAAGTTGATCCGGGAGGCGGGCATCAAGCTGCAGTAAGGCGCTCCACGGCTCGCAGGCCTTGCCTGTTTGGAAAGGCCTGCAGCGCTCTGGGTGCAACACGAGCGCATGCGAAGTTTGAGCTGATTAATTGACCATGAGCCAACAACACAAAATCGTCATCGTTGGCGGGGGGGCCGGGGGGCTGGAACTGGCCACCCGGCTCGGTCGCACCTATGGCCGGCGCAAACGCGCGCTGGTGACGCTTGTCGACAAGAAGCGAACCCATATCTGGAAGCCCAAGCTTCACGAAATTGCCTCGGGGAGCATGGACCTGGGCGATCACGAAGTCGACTACATGGCCCAGGCCTATTGGCACCATTTCACTTTTCGGATCGGTGAACTCCAGGGACTGGACCGCCAGAACAAATGCATTGAACTGGGCCCCTATGAGGATGAGGACGGCCGGGCTGTCACGCCCAGCCAAAGGATTGACTACGATACCCTGGTCATCTGCATTGGCAGTCTGAGCAATGACTTCGGCACGCGCGGCGTCAGGCAACACGCCCTGAGACTGGAGACGCAGCACGATGCTAAGTCCTTCCATTCGAGGATGGTCAATGCCTGCATTCGTGCCCACCATCAGGCCAGCACGATCCATAAAAGGCAACTGCATGTGGCCATCATCGGCGCGGGTGCCACGGGCGTAGAACTGGCGGCCGAACTGCACCGCACCACCCGCGAGGTGGTGGCCTTTGGGCTGAGCCGCATCGATGCAGACAAGGATATCAAGGTCAGTCTGATCGAAGCAGCCGACCGCATCCTGCCAGCCCTGACACCGCGGCTGTCGGAGGCCACCGAGAAACTTATCACCCATCTGGGCGTTCAAGTTCTCACCGGCTCACGGGTGATGGAAGTCATGCCCACCGGTATCCGGCTGGCCGATGGCCGCGAAATCGAATCCGAACTGGTGGTTTGGGCTGCGGGCGTGAAGGCGCCGGACTTCCTCAAAGACTTCGGAGGCTTGCAGACTAACCACATCAACCAGCTGGTGGTTTTGGATACGCTGCAAACCACGCGCGACCCTGACATCTTTGCGCTGGGCGACTGCGCGGCCTGCCCTTGCTCGGACGCCGACGGGGGACGGGCGGGCATTGTGCCGCCGCGCGCGCAGGCAGCGCACCAGCAAGCCACCCACATGCTCGGGCAAATCAAACGCCGCTTGGCCCAGCAGCCGCTCAAGCCCTACCGCTATCGCGACTTCGGCTCACTGGTGTCTCTGGGCAAGTTCAGCACCGTCGGTAACATGATGGGCTTCTTGATTGGCAAGAACCTCATGATCGAAGGCTACTTTGCCAAGCTCATGTACCTGTCGCTCTACAAGATGCATGAGCTGGCCATCCACGGCGCCCTCAAGACCACGCTCTACACCCTGGCGCGGATGATCACCAAGCAGACCAATCCCACCGTCAAACTGCACTGAGACGGCTCGGGGAAGACGGGCCCCAAAAAGACCGCCTGTCATCGCGGCGCCGCCTCAAGTGCCGCCGGAGCAGACGCTCAGGAATCGGCCTTGAAGCCCAAAGCGCTGACAAGTCGGCGGGCCATCTCCGAGTCAGCAGCCAGACGGCGGTTGTGGTCAACGATGGTACTGGCCTCAAGGTAGGCCGCCAGGGGCGTGAGGAAGCGGCGAATGTCGGGCTGATTCATCGCAGAGCGCAGGGCAGAGTTCAGCGCCTCCCGGTTCGCCTCGCTGACAGCCGCTGGCGCAAAAAAGCCAAACCATTCGCGCACCATCAGCTCACCAAAGCCCTGTTCTCTGTAAGTAGCCACATCGGGGGTGTAGGGCGAACGATCGGGGCCGGAGGTTGCCAGGATGCGGGCCTTGCCGCCTTTGTGGTGTTGCACCCAGTCGCCCAAGGGCGAGGACATGCCCACGAGTTGGCCGGCCAGCAGGTGAGGCATGGAGCCCGCAGCCGGGTCACCGATGCTGGCTTTACCCGGATTGACCTTGGCCCATTCAACAAAGTCACGCACATTCTTCACCGAATCGGGCACCACCGGACCCACAACAAAAGCGTGGTCGGTGGAGTGGCCAATGCCGATGGGCTCTACATCGGAGACGGCGTACCCCAGGCGCGAGTAGGAGTGCGGGTAGATCGTCATCATCGAAGCGGGCGAGTACAGAATATGGGCGCCATCCGAGGCGGCCGACTTCAGCGTCATCACGCCAAGTTGGCCACCCGCCCCCGGCTTGTTGTCGATGAGGACGGTATTGGAGTAGGTACCGCGCATTTTTTTGCCCACGCGCCGCGCGAACGCATCGGTCGTGCCCCCAGGCGGAAAACCCACAATGATGCGCAGGGTCTCGACTCGCGTCTGGGCCCGGGCAAACATGGGGCTGAGGCTGAGGACGCTGGCGGCAGCAACGCCCTGGATCAATTGGCGGCGGGTTTTTATGGGTGGGATCTCCTGGATCGTCAAAGAGTGAATTACGGCTAAATTTGACCACGCCCGGTAAGGCCTTAAATCACAGGATTCCCCTTAGTCGGCCGGTATGTGGCGAGCGCTGACCACCGCCGTGGACAGCTCTGCACCTGTTCCAAAAAGAGACTGCGGCGAGCGGAAAAACCCACATTACAAGGTTTTCGCGGCACAGTGAGAACTTAGCTACCCAGCGTCGAAAAAAATAAACCCATCGTCGACTTGCGTGAACGATGGGTCTATGGATTCAACCTCAATGGTCGGGGTGAGAGGATTCGAACCTCCGGCCTCTACGTCCCGAACGTAGCGCTCTACCAGGCTAAGCTACACCCGGATATGATGCTTTTCATCTGACACAGGACAAAGGCCACCCTCGTGGCACCCTTCGAAGCTCAAGCGGCTGGATCGCATGATCGCTCGACAGTTAATTGATCGGCTACGCATTCTCGTGATGCGGTACTGGTTCGGCCTCTTTCTAATTGGTGGGCTAGCGCTTGCCCCTGTGCTCTGGATCGGGGCCGCCCAACTCTCCCTAAACAGTTGGGTCCAGGTTGACGTACAACAGTGGAATCGCTGGATTCCATCCAACGCGGCTGCTGCAAACAGATCAGGGCAAGAGGGTGATGATCACGTTCCCTACAAAGACGTGCGTTACCGTATCGAGCGGGCTTACGAATACGGTGGTTCGAACGGTATCGTGTCCGTGCGAACCACCTATGAAGTTGAGATTGATCCTGAATCCCTCAACCTGAATTTCAGCAACGGATGGTTATCGCGTCTCGGGTGGATCCTAAGGCAAGGGCCATTTAAGGCTTCGAGTTGGCAGGATCCAATGTCCTCGGCCATGATCAGTTATCGCTCGAAACAAGCCACTTACGAGTACATCTGCCCGAGCCAGGAGTTCCGTCACCTGAAGTCCTTGTACGAAAACGATCTCGGAATGAACGGAACTGAGACCATGTTCTACAACCACAGCTCAGAGGGGTGGACCCAAGGACTGGACCACTGGTATGAGGCTGTCAACCAAGGCAAGCCTCTTGCCCTGAGCGAGTTGGCGCCCATTTGGTCACACTTATGCCACCTCGAAAACTTTCCGCCTGTCCAGCACTTTAGCTTTGAGCTGTACCAGCAAAGAGAGGCAGCCGTTCGCGATGGTCGGCACCGGATCTGGATACCTTTTCCTCCCGAGATCAAAGATCCATCAGCTCTGGATCCATGGAGCTCGCCTTGGCCCATGGAGGTATGCGCGCAGGAGGCTGCAAGCGGACAGCTGACATGCAGGCTGTGGACGACGGGCGACGACACCCGGCGACATGCTCTCCTGGTGGAGCCAGGGACCTATCGTTTTTTCCAGCAGTACTACCGAAACCTGCCCAAGGAGTTTTGTGGACCTAACTCGCCCTGCGAAGACAAGACACGCTGGTATTGGCGCACACACACCCGGGGGCCCATAGAAGTAAGACTCCGGGATCTTGGCCCCGGCACATCCGTAGGCCCACAGATCTCATTCTTCGATGTGGAGGAAATAGAGGATGAGTTGTCCTGGGCGTGGCCTGCGCCAGATCATCGTGCAGGTCCAGGACTCAATCTAATGAGCGAAGACAGGGAACTGAGCATCCAGGGAAAGCTGGGTGACCCGGTTGTGGCTTCAGCTGACGGCAACATATGGCACGCCGGCCCTGTTCCGGATGGTCGAGGCTTGGTGATCATCATCAAGCACAGTGATCATCACATCACCTCCTACTCTCACCTGCAGACCCTGCTGGTGTCACAAGGGCAGTCGGTGCGCAAAGGCCAGAGAATCGGGACCATGGGGTCGACAGGGACCGACCGGGTGCATTTGAATTTCGGGATTCTCAGAAACGACAGGCCGGTGAATCCGGCTCTGTACTTGCTCGAGCCTTGAGCCGCTTGTGAAATACTTGCGCCGTCTCCGGCTCAAGAAAATATGGTCGGGGTGAGAGGATTCGAACCTCCGGCCTCTACGTCCCGAACGTAGCGCTCTACCAGGCTAAGCTACACCCCGATGACCTTGCGGTCGCGAGGCGCACCGCAGGTGGCCCCGGTTGGAGGGCGCGATTGTAGCAAAGCGCCCACGGACATTCCGGCCGTGCGCATCCGGGCGTTCGGTACCGAAACGACCCTGACCGCGACAGTCCTGATGGCCCTGCGGCACACTGCCCGCACGGCGCACACTGCCGGACGCCGCTTGCCCCACACGCCGTCCATGCACCGACTCACGCAATACTTTCTTCGCGGCCTGATCACCTTCTTGCCGCTGGCCCTGACCGCCTACGCGATGGTGATTTTTGTGGCGTGGATCGAGCGCATCACCATGCGCTGGTTCCGCCCGCTGGTGGGTGACATTTACCTGCCGGGGCTGGGCATCCTGATCGGTGCCGTGCTGATCCTGACCCTGGGGTTTCTGGTGTCGCAGCCGTTCACGCGGCGGCTGTTCTCGTGGCTGGAACTGCCCTTCACCAACCTGCCGGTGGTCAAGAGCATCTACTCGTCGCTGAAGAACTTTGCCGACTACTTCTCGCCGCACGAGCACGATGCGCAGCAGGTGGTGCTGCTGCGCCAGCCGGGCTCGGACATCTCGGCGCTGGGCCTGACCACCCGGCAAAACATGCGCGGCCTGCCGCGCGGCTTGGGCGATCTGGGCGACCAGGTGGCGGTGTACCTGCCGATGGGCTACATGATCGGCGGCTACACCGTGTTCGTGCCGCGCAGTTGGGTCACGCCGGTGGACATGTCGGTGGAAGAAGCGATGCGCATGGCGCTGATCGCTTTTGTTGCGCCGCCGCAGGCGCCGCCCCCCGGTGCGGATCACTCATCGGGCAAGGCTGAGCGCTGACAGGCCGGCGCCGGCGGCCGACGGGATCAGCCCGTTTCGACGCCGGCCAGCCAGGGCGCGACAAAGGCGAACCAGCCACCCACCAGCAACATCGCCAGCGAGAACAGGTACAGCCGCGCCGAAAAGCGCCGGGTGCGCAGGCAGGCGTTGCGCAGGGCCGGATCGATGGGGCAGGGCGCCGTGCGGTTGCGCCACTGCACCCATCCGCCCACGGTCATCAGCACGGCCGCAGTGATGAACACGGGCGTCTTGTGTTCGCTGATCCACACCAGTTGCGGCACGGCAGACACCAGCGTGGACAAGGCAGCGCCCGCGCCCAGCGCCACCAGCAGCGCCGGCAGTGCGCAGCACACCAGGGTGGAGCCGCTGGCCAGCAGCGCCAGCCAGGCACTGGCCAGCCCCTGGCACTGCACCGCGCTCGCGTCATCACCCAGGTCAGCGTTTGCGTTGTGCATGTGTGCGTCCGGTGGCATTCAGGTCAGCGCGCGTCACTTCTTGGCGCGGTATTCGTCGCGCAGCATGGCCACCGTTTTGGGCACCACTTCGATGGCGGTGACTTCGTAGCCCGCGTCCTGGATCTCGCGGCGCAGGCGCTCGACGTCCAGCCGCTGGCCGGCCTTGGGCTGCACCGCCACCACCTTGCGCGACAGGTTGATGTACAGCGGCCCCGCCTCGGGCATGGCGGTCACGCGCTTTTCGATGCCCTGCGCGCAGAACGAGCACACCATGCCGTTGACCGAAATCTTGGCGGTGCCAGCGTCTTGGGCGGTGGCGGCCAGCGGAAAGTTCGGCGTGCCGATCGGCTTGAGGCGCGACAGCATCGACGACTTGTACGGATCGGCCGGCGTCAGCATGCCGCCGAACAGCGCCAGCAGGATCAGCAC
>VGHR01000118.1 GCA_016868205.1 Betaproteobacteria bacterium | reverse complement strand
AGTCATGCTTCGAACGATCCGTTTCTTTCTCATCGGTCTCAGTGGAGTCCTTGTGGCCACGCTAGCTTTGGCGCAATCAAACTACCCGAACCGTCCGGTACGGCTGATCGTGCCTTTTGCGCCCGGCGGATTTACCGATGTAGTCGCGCGGGTGCTGGGGCAGAAGCTGTCGGTCAGCTTGGGGCAGTCTTTCGTTATCGAGAATAAAGCGGGTGCGGGCTCGACTATTGGCACCGCCGAGGTGGCCAAGGCAGCCGCCGACGGCTACACGCTAGTGATGATTTCCACAACACACACCATCAGCCCATCCATCTACAAAACCTTGCCCTACGATCCGATCAGGTCTTTCACCCCGATCACCCGCCTGGTGGACTCAGCCTATGTCCTGCTCGCGCATCCCAAGGTCCCGGCCAACAATGTGCGTGAACTGATCGCACTGGCCAAGGCTCAGCCCGACAAGTTGCACTATGCCTCCTCGGGCAACGGCAGCTCACAGCACTTGATGGGCGGCATGTTCGAAGCCATGGCGGGGGTCAATATGAAGCATGTGCCCTACCGTGGTAGCGCCGGAGCAGCGAACGATCTGGTGGCCGGCGTCGTAGAGACCAGTTTTGCCGGCGTCCCTAATGCCCTGACGCATGTCCCCAACGGGCGCCTGAAGGCCCTCGCCGTCACCACCAGCAAGCGGATTCCGCAGCTGCCCAATGTGCCCACGATGCAGGAGGCCGGCGTGCCAGGCTACGAAGCCTCGGTTTGGCTGGCGCTGCTGGCGCCAGCCAATACCCCGCGCGAGATCGTCAACCGCCTCAACAGCGAAATTGCCAAAATCATGGCGCAGCCGGATACCCAGAAAGCCTTGTTCGATGCCGGCGTGGAACCTTCTCTGTCAACACCCGAGGCGCTGCAGAGCTACATGATCTCCGAGATGGACCGCTGGCAAAAGGTAGTTCGGTCGGCGAAGATCGAAATGGAATAAGGCGTTCAAGCCGCCGGAGCACGAAGCGGCGGGACTTAACTCCTGGCAGGCTCTCAACTCCTGCGAGAGTTTGCCCCAACAACCTGCCCCTGCGTCGAAGGGCTTACTTACCATCCATCGCGTCACCCCCAGAGGAATCCCTATGCGAGGACTGAGCGACTTCAAGCTGGGCGACCGATTCGAGTCCCCCGAAAGCCTCCTGGAAGAATCCGAGGCGCTGGCCTTTGCCCGCAGATTCGACCCGCAGGCCTTCCACCTCGACGAGGCGGCGGCCAGACAATCGCCCTTCAAGGGGCTGGCCGTCAGCGGTTGGTTCACCGCAGCGGTTTGCTTTCGACTGATTCACGATTCCGGTATCGACCTGCGCGGCGGCATCATCGGCCAAAAAATAGAGGACCTGCAATGGCTGCGGCCAGTACGGCCGGGTGACCGCCTACGCGTACAAAGCACCGTCGTGCAAATCCATCGATCGGCGAAAAGTCCGCACCGCGGCACCCTGGTTTTTGAACACCTGGCCTTCAACCAGGTCGATGAGCAAGTCCTGCTCATGCGGGCCCATGTACTGGCCAGCGATCCACCTGCTCAGACCACCCGATAGAAGCTGAGAAACACGGTATCCGGGGCGCGCTGGCCCGTGCCTACGAACTGGCTTTGGCCCAGCCAGCTCCAGTTGGCCCCAGCCGCCTCCAGCCGCGGCTGACACCGAAAGTAAACCCGGGTCGGATCCACCGGTTCACCCCGATGCAGGCGCAACGCGTCCTGCGCCGAAGTTACACGCAAGGCCGTGTTTTGCACAAAAATCCGGGAGCCATCGTCCAGCTCGATCACATAGCGCGCATCGAGATGGGACTGACGACCCTCTTCAAGAATGAGTTGGAAGTCCGCTCCCCCGGGCAAGACCCGGCCCTTGATCAAGGGGCCGCTGACCGTGCCACCGATGATGGGGATCACACGCCGCAGACCGGCGGCCGTCAGGCCAATGTCCAGAGGCTGGCCGACCGCGATCTCAAGATCGCAAACATGCTCAAGTTCGGGTGGGGGTAGTCTCTGGCGCATTGGTGTAACCGGCTCGCCCACGAATTATCCAGCCGAGCGCCAAAGAGCCGGCGCCGCCGACACAGACCAGCCGGCCAGAAGACCTCTCGGTGCAGGGAAAACCACGATCGGGCTGCACCGGGTTTTGGGTATCCTGCGGCTGTAATTACGGATTACAAATCGTGGGCCCAGGCTATGGACCATAGTCTGGCCACAACCGAAACTCTCACACACCGTCATGCCCCGCCGTATTGTCGACGCCCACCACCACTTCTGGGATCTGTCGCTGGGCCGGCAACCCTGGCTGTGCGAGGACCCTCCCATTGCATTCAGGTACGGGAACTACCAAGCCATTCGACGCAGCTATTTGCCGGACGATTACCTGCGTGATGTGCGGTCGGCAGGCCTCGAAGTGCAGGGCTCGGTCTATGTCGAAACCGAATGGATGCCCCAAGATCCGCTGGGCGAGGTGGCTTATCTGGGGCAATGCATAGATCAGCAGCGACTGCCCACTGTCATGGTGGCGCATGTCCGACTGGACAGCCCGAAGGCGGCCGAGCATATTGAGCATCACGCGGCGCACACCTTTGTGCGGAGCATCCGGCATAAGCCGCGTGGGCGTACCGAGCCCAGTGGATCCGAGCCAGGCAGCATGGTCGAACCGGCCTGGCGAGCGGGCTACGCCCACCTGGCTCGCCACGGGCTGCGCTTTGACCTGCAGACCCCCTGGTGGCATATGCCCGAAGCTGCGGCTTTGGCCCGGGCCTTCCCTGATACGCCCATCATCATCAACCACGCGGGGCTGCCGGCCGATCGGAGCGCCGAAGGCCTGGCCCAATGGGCGCACGCCATGACACTCGTCTCCCAATGCGCAAACGCCTTTGTCAAGATCTCGGGGATCGGGATTCCTGGTCAGCCATGGACGGCACGAGCCAATCAATCAGTCGTCCTGCATCTGATCGAGACTTTTGGCGTGACCCGATGCATGTTTGCCAGCAACTTTCCAGTTGACAGCCTGTGTGGACGCTTCGACGAGATTTTTGGGGGCTTTGCTCAGATCGTAGCGGACTTCAGCAGCGACGAGCAAGACGCACTGTTTAGACGCAACGCGATTTCGATTTACAACATGGGGCTAGACGATTGACGCGCGCACCCGATCGCACCGTGGCCTACATCGGCCTGGGCCTGATGGGCGGTCCCATGAGCGGCCGCTTGGTCTCCCGTGGGTGGAGCGTTCGTGGCTTCGATATTGCAGCCGATCGGATGGCAGCGGCGGCCAAACAAGGCGTTGAATTGTTCGATACCGCACAAAAAGCCGCACAGGGCGCTGCATGCGTGATACTCAACTTACCAACCACCCAGGCCGTTGAGACCGTCATGTTTGGTCCCCAGGGCCTGAGTCCTCATCTGCGCCCCCCGCAAACGGTCGTTGATTTTTCAACGATCAGCGTTGAGCAGGGCCGTGCTTTTATCGCGCGTCTGCACCGTGAAAGCGGCTGCCATTGGATCGATGCCCCCGTCTCCGGTGGACCGGCTGCCGCGGCCACGGGCACACTGACCGTGATGGCCGGCGCTACCGACGACGGTCGGGCCGCCGTTGAAAGCTTGATGGCCGATGTGGCCCAACGATTTACCGTGCTCGGGCCCCCAGGCAGCGGACTGGTGGCCAAGATGCTCAACCAGTTAATGGTGGGCTGCCTCCATGCCACGGTGGCCGAGCTTTCTAACGTGGCAGAAAAGGCGGGCATCCAGGCCGATTTGGTGCCACAGGCCTTGGCCGGCGGCCACGCTGACGGAATTTTGTTCCAGCAGATTTATCCCCGAATGCGCGCTCGTGACTTCGCACCCCGCGGCTATGTCCGGCAATTGCTCAAGGATCTGGATATGGTGATCGCATTTTCACGAAGCCTACAGGCGGCCACTCCAATGACCCAACAGGCTCAAGCGCTCTACCAGGCGCTTGCCGATCAGGGCCACAGCGAGCTCGATACCTCGGCGGTCATCAAAATCTACGAAGACGCCAACGGGCGGCCGTCGGCGATGGCTCAAAGCCTATCGACCTCCCCCAGATAGGCCCCGGTACGGCTGTCTTGCGTTTCAACCCACTCACCATAACGACCCACCAAGGAGACTTTCATGAAACTGCTTAGAACTCTGACCCTGATCAGCGCAGCCGCGCTCGTGATGGCCGGCTCGGTGCACGCGCAAATCAAATTGCGCTATGCCCATGTCGGTGTGGCCAACGCCCCCCAGACCCTTTATGCTGACGAAATTGCCAAACTGGTCAAAGAACGCACGCAGGGACGCGTCGAAATACAGGTCTTTGCCAACTCGCAGCTTGGTGGTGTCGGCGAGATGGTCGACGGCATCAAGGCCGGCGCCATTGCCATGGGCCACCACGACTTCGCATCGCTGGGCAAGATTCTCCCGAATACGGCGGTCTTCAATGCCCCCTTCATTTACCGGGACGCGGCGCACTCCCTGCGCGCTACCGATTCGCGAAGCTCCGATGCCCTCAAAGCCATCAACGCCGAGCTGGTTCAAAAAGGGGGGATGCGAATCGTTGGCAGCTTCTTCCAGGGTACGCGGCATCTGACATCCAAAGAGAGAGTTCTGACCCCCGCTGACATGAAGGGTAAAAAATACCGAGGAGTGCCCGTCAAGCTCTGGTCGTCCATGCTCACCGGTATGGGTGCCGTCGCCACGCCCGTAGAGGTGGCCGAGTTGGCGACCGCGCTGGCCACCGGCCTGGTTGTGGGACAAGAAAATCCCTTGCCCAACATCTTTAACCTCAAGCTCTACGAGGTGCAGAAATTCGTGATGCTCACCGGTCATATGCAATCGGTGCTGTCGGTCTTTGTCAACGAACGGATCTGGCAATCGATCCCCGCCGGGGACCGAAAAATTATTGAAGACACGATGTATGAGGTAGGCCAGAAAACGCTGGACTGGGATCGCCAGACCTTCGACCGCTACCGCAAAGATCTGGAAGCCAAGGGCATGACCTTCGTTTCTGACCGGGAGGGACTGAACCTGGAGGCCTTCCGGCAGGCGGTTACCGCCCAGGTGATCAAGGACTTCCCCGAGTGGACACAGCTGATCCAGCAGATCCAGGCGGTGAAGTAAACATGAAGTTCGTGCGCCGCGCTCTCGTGGCTCTTTGCCTGGCCTTGCTGGCCGCGCTGATTGCCACGCCCAGTCTGCAAATCATTATGCGAGGGGTCTTCAATGTCCCGATGGCAGGGGCAGAAGAGCTGGCGCGCTACTTCCTGATCGCTCTAACCCTGATGGGTGCAGCGTATGTCACGCATGGCGGGGGACAAATCCGTATGGAAGAGTTCCAAGCCATGCTGCCTCCCCGCGGCCGGTTTGCCTTGCAACTGCTGATCGATATTTGTGCCGTGGGGATGTTTGGACTCATGACCCTGGCCTCAGTCAACTCCATCGGACAAAACCTCAACAACCAAACCGCCACCCTGGAAATGCCTTACTGGTTGTTCATGGCCCCCCTGACTGTAGGTATGGCACTTCTGACCCTGGAATACTTTCTGCAATTGCTGCGGACGCTGCGCCAAGGTCGCGCCGACGAAAAAAATACCACCCTCGCGTGAGTCAAGAGAGCGTTCTATGAGCGGATTCCTGGTCGTCCTGGCCTTTTTGGCGCTGTTCATGCTGGGCTTTCCAGTGGTGCTGGCCATTGGCCTGCCCAGCATTGCCTACCTCATGATCAACGATCTGCCGCTACAGATGGTGGCGCAGCGCACCTTGTATGCGCTCGATTCGTTTCCCCTGGTCGCGGTGCCCGTGTTTATCTTCGTGGGCAGCCTGATGAACGGGGCGGGTATCTCAAAGGTGATTTATCGTTTTGCGGATACAGCCGTGGGCCGGTTGCCTGGCGGCTTGGCGCAGGTGAATATTTTTGGCAGCTTGGTGTTTGCCGGTATGTCTGGCTCGGCACTGGCCGACATTGGCGGTATAGGGCGCATCGAGATCGATGCCATGAAGGCAAAAGGCTTCAAGCCCGCCTTTGCCAGCGCCATTACTTCTGCTTCGGCTGTGGTGGGTCCCATCTTCCCGCCCAGCATTCCGCTCATTCTTTACGGCACCGTCACCGGTGTATCGGTGATCCAGCTGCTGCTCGGCGGCATCTTGCCCGGGCTCCTCTGCGTGGCCGCCTTGATGGTCATGACCGCCTGGCTGTCGGTCAAACGGGGCTATCCCCGCGCTGACGCCTGGCCCAGTTGGGCTCGGCTGTGGGCCGATTTTCTGCCGGCTCTGCCTGCCCTGATGGCCCCAGTCATTCTGATTGCGGGCATGCTCGCTGGCTGGTTTACCCCGACCGAGATTGCAGCGGTCACCGTTGCCTACGCGCTGCTGGTCAGCGCTTTGTTCTACCGTGAACTGACCTGGCAGCGCCTTCTTGACGCGGCGCTGGAGACTTTGCGCGCCTCCTCCGCCATTTTGCTCATCGTCGCCGTGGCCGCCCTGTTCGGATGGGTGTTGTCAGTCGAGCAGGTTCCCCAAGCCATGACTAAGGTCATGCTCTCCATTTCTACCGACCCCCTGATGCTGCTCTTGCTGGTCAACGCACTGCTGCTGGTGGTGGGCATGTTCCTCGACAGTGCCACGGCTATTCTTGTGATCGCACCCATCATTGCCAAGCCACTTATTGCCGCCGGTGTGGACCCGGTGCATCTGGGAATGGTGGTGGTCTTTAACCTGATGATTGGTCTGGTCACCCCGCCCATGGGGCTGGCGCTCTTTTTGGTGGCCGATATCGCGCAAGTTAAGATGAAGGATGTTTTGCGCGAAATGATGCCGTTTTATATCCCGCTGCTGGCCACGCTGGCGCTGATTACCTTTTTCCCGGCCCTGACCTTGTGGATTCCGCGTCTGGCCGTGGGCTAGGAAGTACTCCAATTGGATGCAACCGTCATTTGTGTGCGAACCGAACTCTTAAAGCAACCGAAATGAAACCGACCATTGCCCTGTTTTCCGGAGACCCCGCGGGAATCGGTCCCGAACTTGTCGAAAAGCTCTTGGCAGACCCCGCCACATTGAGCCGTGCCCATGTGCTGTTGATCGGGCAGCGCGGACAGTTACGGGTACCCGAGGGCGTGCAATGGCAGGACTGGGTCGGCGTCGATGCACCGGCCTTTGAACGCGCCCAGGCACGGGCTGATAACGGGCGCTATATGTTGCAGGGGCTGGAAGCTGGGGCCAAGCTGGCCGCCTCGGGGCAGGCTGACGCCTTCTGCTTCGCCCCGCTGAACAAGGGGGCGCTGCGCGCCGGCGGTATGCACCAGGAGGACGAGCTGCGCTGGTTTGCCGAGTTGCTCGGGTTCAAGGGAATTTGTGGCGAGC
>VGHR01000117.1 GCA_016868205.1 Betaproteobacteria bacterium | reverse complement strand
CCGGCGATGTAATGATCGATGAAAGGGGTGTTCACATGGCCTCCTAGGCGCCGGCCTCTAGCTGCGCAGGGATCGCGCTCGACCCGAAGGCAGCACCAAATAAAACCTTGAGTCTAGGCAGGCTGCAGAGTCCTTACAAGCGCCGGATGCTGAACGGATTGTTCAGATTGATGAACAATACCGAGATGGATCTGCAAAAAATCGGCGGTCTTTGGGGCCACCTGTATTGGCTCAGCACCCTGGCTCAACACGGCAGCTTTACCGCGGCTGCGGCGCGGCTGGGCGTGAGCAAGGCGGCCATGAGCCAGCGCATTGCCGAACTCGAGCGTGCGACCCGGGTTGCCCTGGTTCAGCGCACGACCCGTAGTGTGCGTCTGACCGAAGCGGGCCAGCGCCTGGTCGATGAAACCCGCGCGGCTTTCGAGCAAATACAGAGCAGCCTTGAGCGGGTGCGCGACCGCGCTGAACGGCCTAGCGGCCTGATCCGGCTCACGGCCCCGGTGGCCCTGGCGCGTCAGCAACTGGTCCCCGTGATCGCACAGTTTTTGCGCGAGCATTCGGAGGTTCGGGTCGAGATGGATTTGTCGGACCGACTCAGCGCCTTGACTACCGAGGGCTTTGATCTGGCCATACGCCACACGGAGCGCGCCCCGGACACGCATGTGGCCTGGACGCTGTGCAGCACCCAGTCGGTGCTGGTGGCCACGCGCAGTTACTTGCGCCGCAAGGGCCTGCCGCGCAAACCAGCTGACCTGCACGCGCACAATTGTCTGCATTACCCGCGCTCGCAGGAGAGCCCCGCTTGGACATTTGAACGGGCAGGCCCTGGCAAGGACAGGCAGCGTATTACCGTTCCGGTGAGCGGGACTTTTGCTGCCAACAACAGTGAGGCCCTGCGTGAGGCCGCGCTCAGCGGAGCCGGCATTGCCCTGATGCCGGACTTCAGCGCGCAACTGGCCCTGCAACAGGGCAAGCTGGTGCGGGTGCTTCCCACATGGAGGCCGGTCGGCGCCTTCGCCGATACGATTTATGCGATTCGGCCCTATTCACCGCATGTGCCGCGCGCGGTGGTCGCACTGGTCCAGGCGCTGCGTCAAGGGCTGGCCGGTGGATTTAAAACCTGAGGCGCTAACTCCAACAAGTCATGGCCGGCCGACGGTTACTCGAGTAGCGGTATTTTGGGTGGCGTCGTAAACCATCTGGCTGCCCGACAAGCTATCAATCGTCAAGGTGGTGCTTGCTACCGTCTTCGCGAAGAGCGCGCTGCGCGGGCTGCAGCCACCGGTTGTGGAGCTGGTCACGCAACTGACGGCGCCACCGGGGACAAAAGTGGCTTTGACAGTGACACCCCCGACGGTTGCCAGCGTGTTGACATTGCGCACGCTCGCCTCAACCGATGCGACCCAACCTTTTTTGGCGCTGGCAGAGGAGCCGTTTAGTGATCGCACGGCCACCACTTGTGTGCTTGGCGAGGGAGCTCCGTTTACCAGTGAAAACAGGAGCAAATTGGGTGAGCCGGCGCCAAGGCCGCCCAAGCGATTGCTCGTTGCCTGTGACCTGATTGCTTCAGCAACAGCGGCTGGCGTAGCACTTGGATTGCCCTGCAGGATCAGCGCAGCCACACCCGCAACATGCGGCGCTGCCATGGATGTGCCGCTGATGGTGTTCGTCGCGTTAACGCTGCTGTTCCACGCAGAAGTGATGCTTGACCCCGGCGCAAATAAATCCACGCAGGTTCCGAAGTTGGAGTAGGAGGCTCGCTGGTCGGCGCTGGTTGTTGCTCCCACAGTAATGGCGCTGGGCTCGGAGGCTGGCGAGCGGGTGCATGCGTCCACATTCTCGTTGCCCGCTGCAACGACCATCGTGACCCCCTTGGCGGTGGCGCCAGCTACTGCTTGGTTGATAGAGCTCGACAGGCCGCCGCCAAGAGACAGATTGGCCACCGCTGGCCGCATTGAGCTGGAGGCCGTCCAGTCGATGCCCGCGATCACCCCCGAAAGCGAGCCCGATCCTGCGCAGTCGAGGACACGCACTGGCACCAGGCGAACTTGCTTCGCCACGCCCCAGGTACTACCACCCACTGTGCCGGCCACATGCGTGCCATGCCCATTGCAGTCGTTGGTACCCTGCCCGTCGGCTATCGCCCCATACCCGGGCAACACGCGCCCGGCGAATTCGACATGGTCAACCCTCAGGCCAGTGTCGATAATGAAAGCATACACATTGCTGCCGGTTGGGCCATAGTGATACTGGGTGTCTAAAGGGCGGTCGGCTTGATCGATGCGATCCAGCCCCCAGGTCGCGCTGTTTTGTACCGAAGTTTGGCGCAACTCGACCGTTGCATCTTGTTCGATGTAGTCAACATTCGGATTGCGCCTAATAGCGTCCAAGGCCTGTGCCGGGAGAGTAGCCGCGAACCCTTTGATAGCGCCCTGATAAACATGGTGGAGACGGCTGTTGGCCGTGTTTCGTAGAAGGGCCTCAGCCTAGCCCCGAGGATCAACAACATCGGCTTTAAGGACCACAATGTACCGGTCACGGATCGGCTTCGATGATGTGGGAGGGTGGGTCGGAGCCTGATCGCTTGGCTGGGCCCCTAGGTGCGCTGGCGTCGTACCGGCGATAAGGACAGAAATGGCGAGGAAACGAAGCGTATTTTTCATGGCGAGAGCATCCCGAAAAACCGTCATAAAAGTTTTGTGTAATCACTTTAGCAGCCGCCAGCACAATAACTGTTAAGCAGTGTGTAGGATACGCGGCGATGGCTGACCTACTGGGTCACGCCCGCCTGAATGGGTTGTATGTCTGTAGCGCCTCTTAATCAGTTTGATCTGCTCGCCCAGCGCCGCTTTGCGCCCTTTTTCTGGACGCAGTTTGCCGGTGCGGCCAACGACAACCTGTTCAAGTTTGCCTTCACGGTGCTGGTGACCTACCAGCTTCAGGTTGGCTGGTTGCCCCCAGCGATGGCGGGCCTGGTCATTGGGGCGCTCTTCATCCTGCCCTTTGTTTTGTTTTCGGCCACCTCGGGTCAGATCTGCGACCGGCTTGAGAAAACCCGTGTCATCCGCGCGGTGAAGAATCTCGAGATCACCATTATGGCGGTGGCCGCGGGGGCTTTTGTGATCGACAGTCCGCAGGTGCAGGCCGGGACTCTCTTGGCCTGTACCTTCTTAATGGGCCTGCATTCGACTCTTTTTGGACCGGTCAAGTACGCGCTTTTGCCTCAGGTGCTGGCCGAGCGCGAGCTGGTGGGCGGCAATGCCCTGGTGGAGTCAGGCACTTTCGTGGCCATCTTGCTGGGCAACCTGGTGGGCGGTCTGCTCATTGCGCTGCCCGATGTCGGCCCACAGGCCGTGGCGATCGCCTGTCTGGCTCTGGCAGGCTTGGGTCGCTGGACCGCCGGCCGCATCGAGCCGCTGCCTGCGACCGATCCGCACTTGCAGATCAACTGGAATCCCTGGACCGAAACCGCGCGCAACCTGCGCCTGGCACGGGAGGACTGTGTGAGTTGGCACATGCTCCTGGGTATCAGTTGGTTGTGGTTTTTCGGCGCGGTGTTTCTTAGCCAGTTTCCGGTGCTGGCCAAAGAGGTGTTGCGGGGTGATGAGCAGGTCGCTTCTCTGCTTTTGGTAGTGTTTTCCGTGGGCATCGGCCTGGGGTCGCTGATGTGCGAGCGACTTGGCGGCGGCCGGGTTGAAATCGGCCTGGTTGCGCCGGGCGCGCTGGGTATGAGCGTCTTCACCCTGGACTTCTGGCTGGCCACGCGCGGCCTGCCGGCCCAGCCCTTGATGGATGTGGCCACCTTTCTGGCCCAGCCCGCGCACTGGCGGGTCTTGCTCGACTTGTGCCTGCTGAGTATGAGTGCCGGATTGTTCAGTGTGCCGATGTATGCGCTCTTGCAAGTGCGCAGCCGGCCGACTCATCGCTCGCGCATCATCGCAGCCAACAATATCCTCAACGCGCTTTACATGGTGGCCAGTGCCCTGTTCGCGGCAGCCCTTCTTACTGCTGGCCTTACCTTGCCGGGGCTTTTCTTCTGTCTGGCCTTGGGCAATCTGTTGATGTTGGCCTGGCTGATCTGGCGTGTGCCCGAGTTGCTCCAGAGGGCGCGTGCGCTGCTGCGGGGAGCGCCCTAGCGCCTTCTCCTGCCCTGCAGGGTCGCCGTGGGTTTTACTGGGCAGGGGCCCCAGGCGCTGTACGCGCAGCGCCCGGGCCGCTTATGATGACCGGTTGCCCCGCTTCGACCCAATGAACACGCCGTCCGACAGCAAATACCTGGGCCAGGTTCTGGCCGCCCAGCGCATCAGCGTGCGGGGGGCGCGCACCCACAACCTCAAGAGTGTGGATCTGGACATCCCGCGCAATCGCCTGGTGGTGATTACAGGCCTATCGGGTTCGGGCAAATCGTCGCTGGCTTTTGACACCCTGTATGCAGAGGGGCAGAGGCGCTATGTGGAGAGCTTGTCCACCTACGCGCGGCAGTTCTTGCAATTGATGGACAAGCCCGACGTCGACCTGATTGAGGGCCTGAGTCCGGCCATTTCAATCGAGCAAAAGGCGGCCTCGCACAACCCGCGCTCCACCGTGGGCACCGTTACCGAGATCCACGACTACTTGCGCTTGCTTTTTGCGCGGGCCGGTACTCCCTTCTGCCCGGAGCATCAGCTGCCTCTGCAATCCCAGAGCGTGGCCGAAATGGTCGACAGCGTTTTGACCTGGCCCGAGGGGACCCGACTGATGGTGCTCGCTCCCGTGGTGCGCGAGCGAAAGGGCGGGTTTGTCGACCTGTTCGAGCAAATGCAGGCTCGCGGTTACGTGCGATTCAGAGTCGACGGACAGATCCTTGAGGCCGAGGCACTGCCGCGCTTGAAGAAGAATGAAAAGCATCAGATTGATGTGGTGATCGACCGGCTCAAGGTGCGCGCCTCAAGCGAGCCCAAGGACTCGCAGCGTCAGCGCTTGGCCGAAAGCTTTGAAGCCGCACTGGCCTTGGCCGGCGGAAAAGCCCTCGCTCTTGATCTTGATGCGCCGGCCGGTCAGGCTGAGCACTGGTTCAGCGCCCGCTTTGCCTGCCCGCTGTGCGACTACGCCTTGCCCGAGATGGAGCCCCGCCTGTTCTCCTTCAATTCACCGATGGGCGCCTGCCCCAGCTGCGACGGTCTGGGGCATAGTGAGTTCTTCGATCCGACGCGGGTGGTGGCCTTCCCCAGCCTGAGTCTGGCCAGCGGTGCCATCAAGGGCTGGGACCGGCGCAACAGTCATTACTTTTCCCTCATCGAAAGCCTGGCCCGTCACTATGACTTTGAGGTGGACCAGCCCTTCGAGTCCTTGCCGCCTCAAGTACAGCAAGCGCTGCTGTATGGCTCTGGAGCCGAAGTCATCCGGTTTAGCTATGTGCTTGAATCGGGTGAAAAGGCTGGACGCAAGCTCAACAAGAAACATCCTTTCGAAGGCATCATTCCCAATTTCGAGCGTCGATGGCGCGACACCGAATCTCCCGTGGTGCGCGAGGAACTGGGCCGCTATCGCAGCCTGCGACCTTGCCCCGACTGCCAAGGCACCCGTCTGCGCTCGCAGGCCAGGCATGTTTTTTTGGTCGACGCCAAAGGCGGTCGTCGCCAGGCCATTTACGAGATTGGCCGGATCACTTTGCGCGAGGCCTACGACTACTTCCGGCATTTGCAACTGCAGGGAGCCAAGGCCGAGATTGCGGACAAAGTGGTACGCGAAATTGCGCAGCGCCTGAAGTTTCTCAACGATGTCGGCCTCAATTACCTCAGCCTGGACCGCAGCGCCGAGACGCTCTCGGGCGGCGAGTCGCAGCGTATCCGGCTGGCCAGCCAGATTGGCTCGGGCCTGACCGGGGTGATGTATGTGCTCGACGAGCCCAGCATCGGGCTGCACCAGCGGGACAACGACCGTTTGATTGCCACCCTGCGCCACCTGCGTGATCTGGGCAACAGCGTGCTGGTGGTCGAGCACGATGAGGACATGATGCGTGCCGCCGACCATGTCATTGACATGGGGCCGGGGGCCGGGGTCCACGGGGGGCAGGTGGTGGCCCAGGGTACCTGTGATGAAGTGGCCGCTGCGCCGCAGTCGCTAACTGGCCGCTACCTCAGCGGCGCGCGGGGCATCTGCGTGCCGGCGCGCCGCACGCCCTGGCTGCCCGTGGGCGCCCCGGGTCGGAGCCCCGGGGCCCCGGATGTGCAGCGACTGCGTATCGTGGGCGCCGGGGGTCACAACCTGCAGAAGGTGACGGTGGACTTTCCGGTGGGCTTGTTCACCTGCGTCACCGGGGTCTCGGGCTCGGGCAAGTCCACCCTGGTCAATGACACGCTCTATGCGGCGGTGGCGCGGCATCTCTACCGCGCCCATGACGAGCCGGCCGAGCACGAGGCCGTCGAGGGGCTGGAGCACTTTGACAAGGTCATCAATGTCGACCAGTCACCGATCGGTCGCACGCCGCGCAGCAATCCGGCCACCTACACCGGCCTGTTCACGCCCATTCGCGAGCTGATGGCCGAAATGAACACGGCCAAGGAGCGCGGCTATGGCCCCGGGCGCTTTTCCTTCAATGTGGCTGGCGGCCGCTGCGAGGCCTGTCAGGGCGATGGCATGGTCAAGGTGGAGATGCATTTTCTGCCCGATGTCTATGTGCCCTGCGATGTTTGCCACGGCCAGCGCTACAACCGCGAGACGCTGGAGATCACTTACCGGGGCCGCAACATTGCTGAGATCCTGGATCTCACGGTCGAGGCGGCGGCGCAGTTTTTCAGCGCCCAGCCGCACATCATGCGCAAGCTGCAGACCTTGCTCGATGTGGGCCTGAGCTATGTCAAGCTCGGGCAGTCGGCCACCACGCTGTCCGGCGGCGAGGCCCAGCGCATCAAGCTGGCCTTGGAGCTGTCCAAGCGCGATACCGGCCGCACGCTTTACATCCTGGATGAGCCCACGACCGGCCTGCACTTTGCCGATATCGAGCTGCTGCTCAAGGTGCTGCACCACCTGCGCGATGCGGGCAATACCATCGTGGTGATCGAGCACAACCTGGATGTCATCAAGACCGCCGACTGGCTGATCGACCTGGGGCCCGAAGGCGGCGCCGGCGGTGGCTGGATTGTGGGAGTGGGCACCCCCGAGCAGCTGGCGGCCAACCCGGACAGCTCGACCGGGCGCTATCTGAGGCGGCTGTTGGCCTGAGCGGCGCCGCCGGCTTGCCTCTTAGCCTTTGGCCGCCTCGAGCAGGTCGCGGGTTTGTTGGGCGACCCGGCGGGCGGCTTGGGCGTAGTCGTCCTGCTTGCTGGCGTAGAGAATGGCCCGTGATGAATTGACGATGATCGGCCCAGTGCTGCTGCCGTCGGCCGCGCCGCGCCAGCCCGCCTTGACCGTGGCGGCTGCATCACCGCCCTGCGCGCCCACGCCGGGGATGAGCAGGGGCGCGGTCGGCGCCACCTGGCGCACCCGCTCGATTTCATTCGGATAAGTGGCGCCCACCACCAGACCGAGCTGGCCGTTGAGATTCCAGGGGCCTTGGGCCAGGCGCGCCACATGTTCATACAGCAGGGGCTGGCCCTCAACCGAGGCCAAGCGCTGGTTCTGCAGGTCGTCGCCGCCCGGGTTGCTGGTTCTGCACAGCAAAAATGCGCCCTTGCCTTCGTACTTGAGATAGGGCTGCACCGAGTCAAAACCCATGAAGGGCGATAGCGTGACTGCATCGGCGCCGTAGCGCTCGAAGGCTTCCTTGGCGTACTGTTCGGCGGTCGAGCCGATGTCGCCGCGCTTGGCGTCGAGGATGATGGGCACCTGGGGCGCCACACGGCGCATGTGCT
>VGHR01000116.1 GCA_016868205.1 Betaproteobacteria bacterium | reverse complement strand
CGGCTCTGGGACATCGAGCTGGCCCCGCTCACCCGCATGGAAGCCTGGAAAGTCCCCGAGATCAAGCCGGGCACCACGCTGGCTCTGTTGGGATTTACCTTCAGCGGCGAAAAGGGTGGCCCGGTACTTCGAGCCGAGTATCTTTTTCTGAACGCGCAGGTTTATGGTTTGAGGTCGGGGCCTGCCTGAGGCCTGCGCCAATTCACTAGACCATACCGACCTCAGACGGGGTCCAGACGGAATTTTTTTCCGGCCCCGCTCAATGCTGCAAGTCAATCGACAAACAATTGATGATTATCGCAGAGCCCGATGAGAGCCTCAAACCTGAGCCCACCCCGCCTCCAGCCAATGCCAGCGTCCGGGGATGAGCGGCCAAGGGATCATGCGAACGCTTGTGCCGGGCTCAAAAATGACATCGGTGCCGTGGTCCAGCCATTCGCCGCGGGCCTGCACCGATTCGTACAAGGCCTTGGCCAGCGGCTGTCCCGATGTGGCCTGCAGACGCCCCAGCTGCCAGCAGGCGGCGCGCGCCCAGTCCCGGGTGCCCGGCCCTGAAAAGCGGTCGTGAAGGCTGCCCCACAGCCTTCCCCTGAGCTTGCGCCGGATGGCGCGCAGTCGCTCGGCGGTGCGTTGCAGGTCGCGGGTGTGGAGCGTGTCGAGACCGAGAAAGTTATCAAACAGCAGGCAGGCCCGCGGATGTTGGGCCAGGGCCTCTTCCAGCAGGGTATGGGCATCCCCGCACACAAATTGCAGCGAAGTTGGGCCCGATGCAAGCGCCTTGCCGTGTCGCCATTTGAACAGGCGGCCCGCCCAGGGGTCGATGTCGATCAGTACCACGGTGGCAAAGCGCTCAAGAAAGCGCGGCGACATCATCCAGCCGGCGCTGCCCCCCATCAGGATCAGTGTGTCATGGGCCGTGGGCTGACTCATCAGCCAGTCGTGCACCCAGGCGCGCGTTGAGTCCCACCGCGCCCCGGCCTGCCAGGCGCGAAAGTGCCAGCTCCAGTCGGTGGATGTCTTCACATAAAAAAGAAGAAAAACACAAGCATTTGCATGCGCCTGAGTCCATCGGCCCGGCCGATGGGGCGACCCGATGCATCGTAGAGCCGATCGCCTTCAATGCGGCCCATGGGGGTTCCCAAGGCACTGTAGAGGCGCTCTGCGTCAACACGACCGATGGACCGGCCTGAGGCGTCATAGATGCGGTCGCCTTCGATTCGGCCCAGAGGCCGCCCGGAGGCGTCGTAAACCCGTCCGCCCTCGGTTCGCCCGATGGGCCGGCCTGACTCATCGTAGTAGCGATCGCCGTCCACGCGGCCCAGGGGCCGCGAGCTGCCGTCGTACAGGCGCTGTGCTTGTGCGTGCGGGCAGGCGGTACCGATCAGCACCACGATGGTCAGGGCCAAGAGCGCGCGCGGGCAGGCCCTGGGCCTGAACATTTTCATGGGCATGGCGATGCTCTCAGGGCTTGATGCAAGGATTTATTCTCCCGGGTTTATTCGGCCTTGATGCCCGCTGCCTTGACGACCGGCCCATAGCGACCCAAGTCACGCCGGATGTCGTCCCCAAATCTCTCGGGGGTGCCGGGCGTGGCGGCAATGCCCAAATTATTCAGGCGCTCGCGCACCTCCAGGTCGGCCAGCACGGCATTGAGCTCGCTATTGAGCCGCTCAATGATGGACCGCGGTGTTTTGGCCGGCGCCAGCAGACCGACCCAGGAGCTGACATCGAAATCACCAACGCCTGCTTCAATAAAGGTGGGGACATCGGGCAGGGCGCGCGAGCGCTGCGCGCTCGATACCGCCACCGGATGAAGCTTGCCCCCTTTGACATGTTGCACCGCACCGGCGATGGCGGTGTAGACCAGCGGAATGTTACCGCCCATGACATCGGTCATGGCCTGACCGCCGCCTTTGTAGGGCACATGAACCAGGTTGGCTCCGGTGCGCATCTTGAGCAATTCGCCGGCGATATGCGGCGTGCCGCCGGTGCCCGAGGTGCCGTACGACAGACCGCCATTTTGTTTTTTGGAGAGATCGAGCACATCACGCAGCGTCTTGGCCGCCAGACCCGGGTGTGCCACCAAAATCAGCACCGCATCGCCGATCTTGCCCACCGGTGCCAGATCGCGCACGGTGTCGAAGGGCATCTTGGGAAAGACATGCGGATTGATGACCAGGGTGCCATCGAAGCCCAGAACCAGGGTATAGCCATCGGGCTCGGCTGCGGCAGCCATTTGTGTGCCGATATTGCCGGAGGCACCGGGCTTGTTGTCGACGATCACCTGTTGCCCCAGCCGCTTTGAAAGTTGCTCGGCAATGAGGCGCCCGCTGGTGTCGGTCACGCCCCCTGGGGTAAAGGGCACGATCAGGCGGATGGGTTTGTTTGGGTAGCCCTGTTGGGCGAGGGCCGGGTGGGGCAGGGACAAAGCCGCCATCAGCCCGAGGGCGGCGGCTGTCAGACGGCGACGGGTTTTCAGAAGGGGCATGTGCGGTCTCCAGCAGGCGTTGTGGAAAGCCGCAGGATAGCGGGTTTTGCAGGACGCCATCGCCGCGCGTGGGAGCGCCGCCCCCGGCGCGATTAAATCGCCGCGACGGCGCGGCTCCCACACAGTCAAACAGGGCCTGCGATGGGGGGTAGTGGGAGCGCCGCCCCCGGCGCGATCGAGTCGCCGCGAGGGCGCGGCTCCCACACATGCCGGGGCATCGCTGCGAGGGCGATCGGGTCTACATGGCCCAGGCCAGGTGATCATCCACCTGCCCGGTCTCTGACAGATTCTTCAGCCGCTTGAGTCGGGTGAAGGGCCTCGCATTGAATGTGGCGGCATCCAAGCCGATGCGTGCAAACACATCGTGCAGCTGCTGCGCACCTTGCCGTGCATTCCATCGGCATTCAAACCCCGGCAGTTGCCTGTGGATCTTGGCAAAGCTCACCCGGTAACTGCGGTTGTCAGCGCTGGGCAAGCCCAGACGCACTTCGCAGCCGGGATAGACGCTGGCCACGATACGAGCGATATCGCGCACCTGGTGGTTGTCGGCATCGTGGCCGACATTAAAGACCTCGTTGTGGATGGAGGTTTTCGGAGCTTCCAGGGTGCAGGCTATCGCCTCGCAGATATCGAGCACATGGACCAGCGGCCGCCAGGGCGATCCGTCGCTGCTCAGAATAATCTTGCCGGTGGTCGCCGCCAGTCCGCACAGGTTGTTGAGCACGATGTCAAAGCGCATTCGTGGCGAGGCGCCGTAGGCCGTCGCGTTGCGCAAAAAAGTGGGCGAAAAGCTGCTCGAAGCCAGGCCCGCGACATCGCGCTCGACCAGCAGCTTGCACTGCGCGTAGGCAGTTTGTGGCTGGGTGGCCGAGGTTTCATCGACCGGGGTGTGGCCTTCGCCCAGGCCGTAGACGCTGCAGGACGACATGTACACAAAGCGCTGCACGCCGGCGGCCTTGGCCATGGCGGCCAGATGCACCGAGCCGCGGTGGTTGATCTCGAAAGTCAGCTCTGGCGAGTTTTCGCACAGCGGGTCGTTGGAGAGCTCGGCCAGATGCACCACCGCCTCGTAGCCGCGCAGGTCGGTGGCATCCACATGGCGGATATCCTTGTTCAGGGTGGCCGGCACCTGCGGCACCAGGGCCGGGTCGTTGAACAGCCAGCCATCGCGGTAGTAGCCGGTGTCCAGCCCGGTCACCTCGTGGCCGCGTGCGCGTAAAAACGGCGTGAGCAGGCAGCCGATATAGCCCTCAGAACCGGTGACCAGCAGCTTCATGGTGTTCCTTTGCAAAGGTGGAGGTAGCCAGGTGTTGCGGAAAAAAGTGGTGCATCTGCTCTTGCCAGAGCTGATCGCAAAGCCGTCCCGAGGGCAGGTCGATGTCGTCAAAGCGCAGCACGGTGTCTTGCGGCAAGTGATGGCGCAGGCGGCAGCCTTCAGCCAGGCCCATGGGCAGCAGCCCTTTGGCGCGTGCGGTCGCTGCGTTCTCGGCCAGGCCGTAGGTCATGAAGCCGCCCAGGCCGTCCAGGGTTTCGCCGGCCTGCAGATCGCGCTTGGCGGTGGCCACCACTTCCACTTGCGGTGCGCCCTGCGGCGCTAGCGTGGCATCCTTGAACAGCGCTGCCCGCGCCACGGTGTGGGGCACCTCAAAGTGGCACAGGTGGTAGGGCGTGTAGAAGCAGTACAGCGGTCCCTCCCCCAGCTTGTAGAGGTTTAGGTAGTGGCGCTGCCGCGGATGGTCGTGCGTGCCCAGCACAAACACGCCGGGCCCGGGCATGGCGCCCACCACATAGTCGACGATGCCCGGTCCATCCACCAGGTCCCACAGCGGATAGAGGCGGCCCACCTCCTGAATCGGCGTGCCCGGCGGCACGGCAGGCCCGTGCATGCCGCGCCGCGCAACGCGCATGCCTGTGCCGTTGGCCACGATGGCGTTTTCGAAGGAGATTTTGGTGCCGTCGGCAAACGAGGTCACCATCTGCGGGTTTTGTCCCCACTGCGCTGCAAAGCCTGCCTGGGTGTGCGGCGTGCGATAGGGGTCGTGCAGGCCTTTGATGTTGCCGCAAAGCACCGGCTTGACGCCGATGCCTTTGATGAAGCGATAGAGGTTCATCATGACGCCGGGCTGGTCGCCGTCGGCACTGGTGTACACCACCCCGGCGCGGTCCGCGTAGATCTTGAGCACGGGCCCCAGGGTGCCGTCGAGCTCGGCGTTCATCAGCACCAGATGCTTGCCATGGGCCATGGACTGCAGCGCCACATGAGCGGCGTGCTCGATGGTGCCGGTCACCTCGACGATGACCTCCAGCCCTTCGGCCTGGCACAGTGCCATGGCGTTCTCGGTGACGGCTGGCCGTCCTTTTACGATGGCCTCCTCGAGGTGGCCCAGTGATGTTGCCTCCACGCAGTCGGTGATGCCGGCTTCTTCATAGGCCTGGCGGGCGTGACCGAGATGGCGATTGGCAATGGCCGCCACCCGCATACCGGGGACCGACAGAGCGATTTGCAGCGCAATGCCGCGGGCCATGAAGCCGGCGCCGACCAGGCCTATCTTCAGGGGACGGCCTTCCGCAACGCGTCGGACCAGAGCGGTGTCAATCAGGATCATGCGTTCTCCGTCAGGCTGCGGTGGGCTGGCCAGCCAGCGTCTTTGGTCGAAAGATGTCGGACGGGAGCCGGCCACTCGATGCCGAAGGCCTCGTCGTCATAGCGCAAGCCGCGTTCCGATGGCGGCGCGTAGAAGTTGGACACCTGATAGCTGACGGCCGCGTTATCGGTTAGCGTCAGAAACCCGTGGGCGAAGCCGCGCGGCACCAGCAGCATGAGGCCGTTGTCTTCGCTCAGCTCAAAGCCCAGCCAGCGACCGTAGGTGGCCGAGCCCTCGCGCAGGTCGACGATGGCATCCCAGATCGCACCGTGTTCGCAGCGCACCAGCTTGTCTTCGGCGTGTGGTGCCACTTGGTAGTGCATGCCGCGCAGCGTGCCCGCAAGGCGTGTGAGCGACCGGTTGGTCTGAACCATGCGATGCGGCAGACCGTAAGCCGCAAACTCACGCTCGCAGTAAACCCGCGCGAACCAGCCGCGGTCGTCGCTGCGCCGGTCGGGCTTAATCAGTGTGGCACCGGCCAGGGCGGTGGCTTGTATCTGCATGGGGGCTCCTTGCGTTTGAATGGGCGGGTCTCTACCAGCGCCGCCAGGGCGCCTGGCCGCTGGACCAGAGCGATTCCAGACTCTGGCGGTCGCGCAGGGTGTCCATGGGCTGCCAGAAACCCTCGTGCCTGAAAGCCGCCAGTTGGCCCTGTTCGGCCAGGGCTTCCAGTGGCTCGCGCTCCCAGACTGTTTCGTCGCCCTCGATCAGCTCGATCACCTCGGGCTCGAGGACGAAAAATTCTCCGTTGACCCAGGCGCCGTCGCCGTTGGGTTTTTCTTTGAAGCGGGGCACTCGCGGGCTGTTGGACGACAGAGCGTCGGCAAATTTGCGCGCAAACCAGGCTGGGGACCGGCGCAGAGCTTCGAGTTGCCCGCTGCCAAATACACCGGGGTGGGCGCCGTCAAAGCGGGCGATCAGGTGATTCATGGGACCGCGCTGCGGGCGCAGTTGCATCAGCAGGCTGGGGATCAGAAATTCTTCGGCTATATGCATGCGGGCGAAGCGATCGCACAGACCGGGCTGCCGATAGGCCCGCACCAGGCCTTCGACGACGGGTCGGCGGGCGCCGAACCAAACGCTGCCGTAGTGCAGGGCCAAGCGCTTCGTTCCGAGGCGCCAGTCGGTCAGCCGGCGCGCGCCGGCGCGCAGGGGCCAGCCGGCCATTACCGACCAGGCCGATGGGCCCCGGCCGGTAAGCAGCCACACACCGGCCTCATCGCGACGCCCGGTGCTGTCACCGTAGTAACGCTTGACCAGGCGGCGCGCGATGCGATGGGCCAGACTGCCTTCGTGCGTCCAGGCGCGATAGCCCACAGACAACTGTGCATCCAGGTCTTGGCTGAGGTCGATCGCATCGAAGTGTGCATCGTGGCGGCCGCTGACATGTCGCTCGAAGTCGGCCAGCGGCTTGATGGGCAGGCAGCTGGGGCTGAGCAGCTGCAGGTAGTCAAAGCCGAGTTCGTTCAAGGCGTGCATCAGGCCCTGAAAGATCCCATCGACAAAGCTGAACTGCCCCCACCCGGTGTGCACGGGCTCAGGTACAAAGCGGACGTTGTCGGCGCTAAGCTCAAACTGCGGCGTCTGCTTGAAATCGTGATGCACCAGCACCGTATGCGAAGGCAACGCATGAGCCAGCTGATCGACAGTGCTTGCCTTGGCTACCGCCGACATCAGCAGGAACACAATGCGAGGCTTGCGCAAGGCCGATGTTTGCGTCGGGATACCAAGTGTGTTGACCTGTGCCGTGCCTTGCATGTGGTGGGTGTGCGGATGCTGCAGGCTATTCTGTGCAGATACCTCCCCCCGCTCAAGCACCCCCGCAGACACTCGCCCAGGCCGCCGACTGCCCGGTGGCATCAAGTCCTGCCGGCGCCGTAGGAGCCGCGTCTGCGTGGGGATTCGGTCCGAGGCAATCCCGTGTGCTCGGGCCCATCGCGCCGAGGGCGGCGCTCCTACAGCGAGTGATTGGGTCGTTGAGTTAATCGTGTGGGAGCCGCGCCCTCGCGGCGATGCGACCCTTTTGTTCCCAATGCCAAGCGTGTTTGATGAGGGTGGGTAGATCGCTCCAGCGACTGTGCCAGCCCAGGCGCTGCTGCGCCAGGCGCGGATCGGCGATCAGTCGGGCCGGATCGCCCGGGCGACGCGGGACCGTCGCCACCCGGATCGGCCGACCGGTGACGCGCTCGGCCGTTGCGATGACCTCGCGCACTGAATAGCCCTGACCCTGCCCAAGGTTGTAGGCCTGGGAAGGCCCGCCGGCCATCAGGCTTTGCAGGGCGAGCCAGTGCGCCTCGCACAGATCGCTGACATGGACATAGTCGCGAATGCAGGTGCCGTCGGGCGTATCGTAGTCATCGCCGAAGATCGTGATGTGCGGTCGCCGGCCGCTGGCCGCTTGCAGTACCAGCGGGATCAGATGGGTTTCGGGCTGGTGGTTTTCGCCAAGCTCGCCGTCCGGGTCGGCGCCGGCAGCATTGAAGTAGCGCAGGCAGACGGCACGCAAGCCATAGGCGCAGTCGCAGTCCGACAACACTTGCTCGACCATGCGCTTGCTGTGGCCGTAAGGGTTGATGGGGCGCTGCGGATGCGCTTCGTCGATGGGCAGGTATTGGGGCTCGCCGAAAGTGGCGGCTGTGGAGGAAAACACCAGCCTGTGAACACCGTAGCGGCGCATCGTTTGTAGCAGTCCCAGGGTATGCGCCAGGTTGTTCTGGTAGTAGTCCAAGGGCTGCGCGATGGAAGCGCCCACCTCGATGCTCGATGCGAAATGCATCACCGCGTCGAAGCTTTGCTCCGCAAACAGTCGCTCGAGCAGGCCCGCATCGCCCACATCACCCTCG
>VGHR01000115.1 GCA_016868205.1 Betaproteobacteria bacterium | reverse complement strand
TTTCGTGCGCTGTGGGGCACGCCCTTGTACGCCGTAATTCACATCGGCTTGCAAGACGCAGCGCGCCAGTCGGTCACAGGGGAGCTAAACTACGGCTGCGAAACAACCCGGAGACTTGGGTGAGCGGTTTAAACCAGCAGTCTTGAAAACTGCCGAAGGGGTGACCCTTCCGTGAGTTCGAATCTCACAGTCTCCGCCAAAATGTCAAGCACCACGCGGGCTTCTGAGGGTTGTTGAGCTCATTCCCCACATCTTTCCCCACATGCGGGCCGACTCTGCGGTGCGGAGTTACAGGTCAAGCCCGAACAAACTGAGTGCCATTAAAGGCCGGCGCAGTACCGGCAGGATGCGCGGCGTCGTGATACTCCGCTGATCTCGGTTGCTCCGCTCCCGCCCCTTCACCTGTGGCTTGAACTTGTCGCCACGCCAAGACCCCACCGTACCCCCACCCGCCGACTTCAGGGTACAGGCCGCCGACCAGCCTAATCACTGTTTTGCGCAGATCATCAAAAAATCTGGGCGCCTTTGTCTAACGCTGGACTCTGAGTCCTCCTCTTTGAGACAGGATCGCTTGTTTCTTGGATGGAAAGGGTTGGACCGGGCGTCACCGCCGGCATGGTGTTCCGCGAAAAATTAATCGAACCAAACTCGGGCTTACCTCTGAAAGCAACCTATGTGGCCACTCACCATAGTGGTATGTTTCGTTAGTTGATCCGGCCTTGAAGTAGCTGCAGATCTAGCCTCTGATGATCTTGAGTTGTAACATGAGGGTGACGCGCTGGCCCTTGAATCGGGGGGGGCCTAGTCCGTCAAACAAGAACGGCCTTTCCATTATTCAGGAATTCGGAGTCCCCATTAAATGAAAAATAAATTTATATTTTTTCTTGTCATGGCACCATGTTTCGCTTTGAAAGCCCAGACTATCAGCGGGCGATTGGATTGCACGGTTACCGGCAGTATTGTGGCGGCGAGTGAAGATGGGAAGTTCAAAAATTATTCCGGATTCAAAGATGGAATAAAGGTTGGCGATAGGGTTACCCTTAACTATTCAGCAACACGAAATTCAACATCTAAATATAAATCACTCTATATCACTATGGTCTCTACTGCGAATGAAAACAAGCCGAAGACAGTAATTTCGCAGCGATTCGACTTGAATGACCAAAATATAAATTTAAGTGTAAACCCGGACGGCGGACTGGTTATCAAAGAACAATCTTTTAACCATTCAATTTCCTTTCAGCCGGACTATATTAGAGTGAAGGAATTTCGCGAGCTGGCTTTGCGCAGATATTACAAAAATGATTGGCATGGTATTTTCATTAGTTCAGACCCGACGGAGTCCCTTGCTCAATTTTTGGCATTTAATTGTCGTCATGTCGAAGATAATATGGAGCTTGCAGCAAAGCTACTAAGCGCAAAATAATAGTACAAACTTGATATTTGATACGTCATATATTATACTGCTAGATAAAATATATAATCCTCTCTTTGTCTGGTGAATTTACTGCGCCACTCACAGTTTCGCCTGAACCGAGAATGCATAAATAAAGTGGGTTAATTTGCCTGCCTCGATACTTTACGGTAGTAACGTTTGTCTCCTTCTTGCAGCTGCAGGGGGGAAGGTTCAGTGCCGCCGATGCACCGCGTACAGTAGCAGAACGGGCCAACAGTGTGGCCGTCCGGCCCTCAAAGACAGCAAAACGCAAAAGTGCCAGTTCCATGGCGGACGCAGCACCGGCCCCAAGACTGCCGAGGGCAAGGCCCGCATTGCCGCGCTGCATACCGTGCATGGCTTAGAGACTCGGGCAAAAAGGGCCGAGCGATCTGAGGCGTCAGCTCGACTCAGCCAACTTGAGGATGCCGCACACTTGCTCGGGATGATGACCGGCCCCCGAGGTAGGGGCCGCAAGGCCAGCGGCTACGTGCCGGTGAAGACTATTGAGCAGGTGCGCCAGATGATGATTGACGATGTTCTGCGCCCTGATAGGGGGGTGCCCCGGGGACAGGAGAAAATTTAAACGCCAAACCCATGGACCGAACCTGCTGGCTCTGGCTCTATTCGGGGAAAGTTTGCAGGGTACGGGCTCGCTGGCGGCATTTGACGGTATTTAAGGTATTTATTTTATAGAGCCCAGATTTTGGGGGGGTGGGTTTAATAAACCTGTAGAAATAAAATGTAGGTAAAACAAAGGCCGCAAACACCGTCAAATACCGCCGGCACCCCTCATGCAGGCTCAAGCCGTTCTACGCACCATGTCTGTTTGTCGTCCACCTTCGGACCGCGCTTGAGCATGTACCCGCCTTGGCGGCGGTCCCTCCTGTTACTGAGGTACCTGCCAAACGACTTGGTGCTCATGTTTCTAGCATCCCGAACCGGTAGTCCATGGAGGGCCTCTTTCAGTTCCCTATGCTTCCCACCCGCCCAAACGGAGGCACTCCCAGCTTCTTGCACCACCTTGGATGCATGGACTGGTGCCGAGCCGAATGCTTGATGCCATGCACTCAGCAGGGCCGTGTGCGCCTCCTCATCTGAGTCCCCGGCCTTGTTCGCCGTGACAACATCCATCACATCACCGAACATCCCGGGCCGCAACTCATCGGCAAAGATGACGGTACGCCTCACCCAAGCATCCCACTCCTCAAAGCTGGCCAGTTTGCCGGTGATGGTCTGCTTACAGCCGTGGGTTAAGAACGCACGGATCAGGGTAAGTGCCGCTTCAATCATGGAGTGCCGGTGTGCCCTGCAGTGTGCGAACGGATCAAGGGAGAACTCTCGCGCAAAGGGACGCTCGGTCTCGGGGTCAATCCTGCTGACCAACACACGGCGCGGCATCTCTCCCTGAAGCTGGATGTTGTTCCCAGTAAGGACTAACAGCATTCGGTTGGGTACGGTAGTGCTGTCACTTTTCCCCAGAATCCGATCCGTGTAGGTCGGGCTCGTCATACAGGAAGCTAGAGCAGCGGAGTCAAACGCCCCAACCACGTTGTCCCAGATCAAAACCCGTTTTCCGGACGACAGCACGGTAAAGATGCGCTTTCTGGTTTCTTCGTCATTAAGCCCTGTTGTATGGGGCCAAACGCTGGGGTCTTCACCTTGCGCAAGGACTCCGACACACCGGGCAAGCAAAGTTTTCCCGCTACCCTGTATTGGGGCGTCATAGGCAAAGCCGGGTGCGGCCGGGAGTACAGCCCTAACAGCCGCAGTCAAAAGTGCAGCAAGATGGACGGCGCGGTCAGGACTTGAGCAGAACGGGAAAAGTGCAAACGGCTCCCATAATTTCTCCAAGGCAAGTTTTGCTTCCGCCATTGTCGGATTGAACGGCACACGGCCAGCGTGGCGCGACCCGTCGTAAAACAAGCCGGTCTCTTTGTCATAGCCCGGTTTCTGAAGCAGAGTCTCATTGAGGCGAAGAGTTGGTGCTGTGATCAATCCATTGAGGCGCTTTAGTTTGCGCCTGTCCTTCAGCTCGATGATGGTCTTGCAGATACGCAGAGGTGGGTCCTTCAAGACATCGGTCGGACCATTGTCGAGCATCATCCGAGCCCAAAATTGAACCATGCCACCCACACTGTATTGAAGGGTGTGATCCGTCTGTAGAAGAATCGAGCCGCCATCTCCAACTTGTGCCAACTTCTGACCGAAATCAAACAAGTCCCCGGCCTTTCGCATCTCATCAAGCAACTCGTCCACTGCTTGATGTGTTCTTCCCGGTATGAGCTGAATCCTTCGGGTCTCAGAACGCAGCCGGTATGTGCAGCCGCCGTGAGCAAAGCTATGTATCGTTGGTCGAGCGCTGGTCAGAAAAAGCTTACCGACTGTGCGTCTTCCGTCATAGTCTGGCTCAAGGGGGTCGAGAGTCAGCAGACCGTCGTATTTGGTTGGCTCCCGTAGAGCCTGTCTCACTGTTACAGCCTCCTCTCGGCCATCTTTATGCTTGATGAAAATTTCAAAGTCAGCACTAAGTTCCTGCGTTTCCGCAGCACGCTGAACAATTGCGGTTGCCTCTGACTGCGACAAACTCGGATTTTGTTGAACCATCGATGAGACTCGACCCGCAAGCCATGTTGTACGCTGATCCCCTGCAGCCCGGGCAACTGCTAAATTAGTCAGCTATGGCAAGTGAACAGCCGGATCAGCAAAGCAACACCGCAATCAAGTCGGGCTTGTGGATTCGACTTTATGCGGTGATCCTTGGCCCTCTCATGGCGGGTGCAGCCGCCGCCTGCAGCTGCAGCCAGGTCGGAGTCGAGAACCTGGTCCTTGATAAAAGACTCTCGCTGGCAAAGATAGTCGTCGGGCCTCCAACTTTCACGGATCGCATTGCGGACCTCCTCGGTGTGTTCAAGAAGGAATCCCTTGCCTCCAAGACGTATTCTGTCAAGGTCATGGAGGTGATCACCGGGCGGTACGACGCGACAGCCATACAGGTCAAATCCTCTGGCTCGAGCGATTGTGGTGTTGACCTTCGTTATGGCCAAACTTATTACCATATTGTCAATCTTGCAGCTACACGTGAGCCCGTTCATGCTTCGGCCTGCAATTTGGTTAACGAGGAATATGTTCGGCAAGTTAAAGCGTACAAGCAACGCCCCAAGCCGGAGCTTTCACCAGTCCCTCCTGGATCTTGGACCGAGATCTTCAGGGATAGCAATGACCTCGATCTCGCGCAACTTGGCCACAATTTGCTCGGGCTTTAATCGAACACCTTTTGGCATAACTTAATCCTTTCGAATGATAAAAACACTCAGTTTCTCTCACTCATACTGGATCAGTTTTTAAGCGCAGGTCAGGGGAGACGCCGTTGGCGGCAACAGCGGCACGCTGCTCAATCAGGTGTACAGGCCCAATGTACGGTGTGAATAAGCGACGACACAAGGGCTTAGCGACTGCTGAGATCAGCCCGGCCTAGCGCACCAGGGGACGAACGCTGGTAAAGCCGCCGTCCACCGCGAGCACCTGACCGGTCAAGCGGCCAGACTCGGGGCTGAGCAACCAATCCATCACCGCAGCGACCTCGTCGGCGCTTTGCACGCCCGCCAGCGGATATTGCTTGGCTGCGCCCTCACGCATGGCAGGTATCTTGAGCATGGCGGCCGTCATGGGGGTCTCCGTCATGCCGGGAGCCACGGCATTGATTCGCACGCTCTGAGCGGCATAAGTGGCTGCCGCACTACGCACCAAAGCCTCAACGCCGCCCTTGGCCGCAGCGATCGCTTCGTGATTGGCCACACCTATGCGCGCGACCACGGAGCTGACAAAGACAGCTGTCCCCGGAGCGCCCCCCAAAGCCGACAGGAAGGCCTGCAAGGTCCACAAGCTGCTTTCAAGGTTGACCCGCAAGATCTCGCGCGCGGCCTCGGCCCGGGTTCGATGCAACGGCGCGATCAGGGTAGAGCCAACCGCATGGGCAAGAAAAGACGGCGCAGCCCCCAGCCGAGCCGTACACGCCTGCAAGGCTTCGGCAGCCCCTTCGGGGCTGGTGGTGTCGGCCACGATATGGGCCTGCGCCGGTACCTCAGAGAGCGTCGAGGCCTCGCGCCCGACCACTGCCACACGCAAATGACGCGCCTGCAGGCGTGCCACCAGGGCCCGCCCGATGCCCCCGCGCGCTCCAGTCACCAAGGCAATATCGTTCATCGCTTCTCCCTTTCCCAAACACTTGCAGAAGCGATAGACCACCACTTCGAAAAACTGCCGCAAGGTCTGTCAACTTGCGAGAATAACCGTGCCGGGGCATCCAATCGGGCCAAAGCTCGCAGCTCGGGGCCGATATGAGGATCATCGAGGCTTCGCACCGATGCCGCCTGCGATAGCAGCGCCCTGAGCTCGCCTGCATCAAGCCACCACCGCTCCTGGGTGATTTCCGCCATCGCCGAATCCACCCAGGCCCACCGCGCCTGCGACCAAGGCCAGCGCTGATGAAAGCCCCGCAGGTAAACCCCAGCAACGAGGGTGTTGGCCGGCAGATTATCGGGCGGCGCACGCAACGCCCAGGGATGAACGAGCCAAACCGATCGGCCGACCAACTGCCGAGCATCGAGCAGCCGCGCCGGTTTGACACCGAGTTCGGATGCGGGGGTATCGTGCAGAAGCGGTTCGACGCACGATGACGCAGCGACGCGAGCGTCGACCTCCTGCGCTGGCAAATCTCCCCCGCGCGCGATGCGCTCGAGCGTCTCATACGACTGATCGACCACTGTGCCCGGGCTGTGCCAAGCCGCAGGCGCGTAGCGGGCCACATTTTCGGCATTGAAAAGATAGGGCTTGTGACTGCCGGTGCCGGCAACCCACTGCCAGCTCAGGTGGTTGCTGGCCAGGTCGCCATCGAGCAAATGCGCCACCATCCAATCGGCCCCGGCACGCCAGTGCACCCGGCGCAGGTGCACCGCATAGCTGGCCAGCCACATGCGGGCGTGATTGTGCAGATAACCGGTCGCATACAGGGTGCGTACCGCCTGATCGATCACCGGCACACCGGTGCAGGCTGCGCGCAGATCGGACGGCAGCTCACGGTCATAGGCGCTCTCGGGTAAGGGCCCATCGTGCAGCGACTCAAAAATGCCCTCTCCGCGATGCGCCCAGACATGCCTGAAATATTCGCGCCAGCCCAACTCGTAAATCAGCTTGTGCCCAGGCGTCAACTGGACATGTTGAACCAGGTGGTCATAGACCTGAGGCAGGGTCAGCACCCCATGGGTGATGAAAGGCGAAAGTCCGGTCACTGCCCCTCGAAGGTCATTGCGGGTACGCGCGTAGTCAGACGGCCGCACCTTGGCCAGACAAGCCCGAGCCCTTACAGCGCTTGTTGTCAGCTCAAACGCGCGCATATCGGGCAGGTTGGACCTAAAAAAGCCCCGCGCAGCAGGTGACTTGAATCAATCGAGCCGCGCACCCGAGGCCTTGACCGCCTGCGCCCAGCGCGGCATTTCCGCGCTCAAGAAGGCGCGAAACTCATCGGCGCCCAAAAACGCGGGGTCGGCCCCCTGCGCCACCATGCGATCGCGAATATCGGGGGTGGTCAGTACCTGCTCGAAGGCCTGACTCAAGCGATTGATCACCTCGCGCGGGGTACCAGCAGGCGCCAGAAATCCATAAAAACCCACCACCTCAAAATTCTTCAGACCCGACTCGATCGCGGTGGGCGTATCGGGTAATGCAGGATTGCGCTGGCGACTGGTAACGCCAATCGCACGCACCCGACCCTGCTTGTGATAGGCCGCCGCCTGGGGAATGGACTCGGCCATGAATTGCACCTGGCC
The DNA here is from genome assembly GCA_016868205.1 of Betaproteobacteria bacterium. Lineage (GTDB taxonomy): Bacteria > Pseudomonadota > Gammaproteobacteria > Burkholderiales > Burkholderiaceae_C > Polaromonas. The sequence continues at coordinate 840 of VGHR01000115.1, read as the reverse complement.
GCTCATCAGGTCGGTAAAGGCCGGCGCGCTGCCTCGGTAGGGGATGTGCAGCAAAAACAACCCCGTCTCCGACTTGAGCATCTCGGGCACCAAGTGACTGATCCCGCCGTTGCCCGCCGATCCGTAATTGATCTGACCCGGCCGCGCTCGCGCGTAGGCGATGAATTCGGGCAAGGTGTTCACCGGCAAAGAGGGGTGCACCAGAAAAGCCAGCGGCTGCATCGCGGTACGAGCCACCGGCACAAAGTCGCGAAGAGTGGCGTAGGGCAAGCGGGTGTACAGCGCCGGGTTGATGACCATCGTACCGGTATTGGCCAGCAGCAGGGTGTGCCCATCGGGCGCGGACTTTGCGACCTCCTGCGCGCCAACGGTACCGCCAGCGCCCGCCTTGTAATCGATGACAACCGGCTGGCCCAGGACTTGTTGCAGACGCTCTGACAGGAGGCGGGCATGCTGATCCAGCGGCCCCCCGGCCGGAAAGCCGATGATGATCTTCACGGGCTTGCTCGGAAAGCGTGCTTGTGCCTGCACCGGATGCCCCCAGGCGAGGGCGGCCATTACCAGCATCAAAGCCGAGAGACAGGCCCAGCGCCTGCGCAAAGAACCCGAGTAAAGATAGAGGGACGCAACATTCATGGCTTGAGTCTCTTGCCCCGCGAGGGGCGGTCATGCGGGGGTGAAAGAGCCACCAGCTTGAGGCCCCGCGCCATAAGCCGGCCGGCAGGGGGGGCGAGGAATTACCCTCAGCGGGTCAAGACAACCACCAGAGCCAGCAACGCAATGGCGGCCCAGATCTGAGGGTTGTGGCCTTCGATGAATTTGAGAAGTTTGTCTTCCAGC
>VGHR01000114.1 GCA_016868205.1 Betaproteobacteria bacterium | reverse complement strand
GGGTCGGCGGTGTACAGCCCCTTTTGGTCCGTCAGGATAATCAACAGATCGGCCTCGACCAGATTGGCCACCAGCGCGCCGAGCGTGTCGTTGTCGCCAAACTTGATTTCGTCGGTGACCACCGTGTCGTTTTCGTTGATCACCGGGATCACGCCCAGTTGCAAGAGCGTCAGCAGCGTGGAGCGGGCATTGAGGTAGCGTTCACGATCGGCCAGGTCGGCGTGCGTCAGCAGCACCTGCGCGCTACCCATACCCAGCGATCGCAGCTTGCTTTCGTAAACCTGAACCAGCCCCATTTGGCCCACTGCGGCAGCGGCCTGCAACTCGTGAATCGCGCTGGGGCGGCTGGCCCAGCCCAGGCGCTTCATGCCCTCGGCAATCGCGCCGCTGCTGACCATTATGAGCTCACGACCCTGCTGCGCCAACTGCGCCAACTGCTCGCACCATTGGCCGATAGCTTGGACATCGAGCCCACGCCCTTCATCGGTGACCAGGCTGGAGCCGACCTTGACCACAATACGGCGGGCCTGGCTGAGAATCTCTTGGGCTTGCATGTCGCGTATGGAGGTGGCCTAGAGCGGCGGCGGCGCCGCAAAGCGCGGGTCGGGCGTCTCTGCCGGCTGCTCGGCTTTACGCACGCCCTCGATGAACTGATAGACCGCACGCATCAGAGGCTCACAGCCTTCGCGCGTGAGGGCTGATATCTCGAAGACCGGGCCCTTGAAACGAAAGCGTTTGAGAAATTCCTTGACCACCTGCGCGCGACTTTCGGCGGGGATCATGTCGAGCTTGTTGAGCACCAGCCAGCGCGGCTTCTTGTACAAGTCCTCGTCGTACTTGCGTAATTCCTCGACAATGGCCTTGGCCTGCGCCACCGGATCCACGCCTTCGTCGAAAGGCGCCAGATCGACCACATGCAGCAGCAGGCGGGTGCGCTGCAGGTGACGCAGAAACAGGTGGCCCAGACCCGCGCCTTCAGAGGCGCCTTCGATCAAGCCGGGGAGATCGGCGATCACGAAGCTTTGCTCGGGCCCCAGGCGTACCACGCCCAGGTTGGGGTGCAGGGTGGTGAAGGGATAGTCGGCAATGCGCGGACGCGCATTGGAAACAGCCGAGATGAGCGTCGATTTGCCAGCATTGGGCATACCCAGCAGCCCGACATCGGCCAAAACCTTGAGCTCGAGCTTGAGGCTCTTGCGGTCGCCGGGCCAGCCTGGCGTTTTGGTGCGGGGTGCGCGGTTGGTCGAGCTCTTGAAGCGCAGATTACCAAAGCCCCCGTCCCCGCCCTTGGCGATCAGTACCTGCTCGCCCGGGGTGAGCAACTCATACAGGACTTCGCCACTTTCGGCCTCGCTGAGGATGGTGCCCACCGGCATTTTCAGGACGATGTCCTGCCCCTTGGCGCCAAACATATCCGAGCCCTTGCCGTGCTCTCCGTGGCCAGCTTCGTGCCTGCGCGAGAAGCGGTAATCAACCAAGGTGTTGAGATTCGGATCAGCCACTGCATAGACATGGCCGCCGCGCCCGCCGTCGCCGCCATTGGGACCGCCAAACTCCTTGTACTTCTCATGGCGGAAGGAGACGCAGCCGCTTCCCCCATCGCCGGCAGCGATGTCGATGAAAGCTTCGTCGACAAATTTCATGGGCTTGTGCGTGAACCGAGCGCAGGCGGGGTTGAGTGTACTGAGGGTGGAGGCTGGACGGAGCGATGAAAAAAGCCCCGCGTGGCGGGGCTTTTCGGACCGCCGTGTCGGGGCAATCAGGCCGGCGAGACGCTGACGGTCTGCTTGCTCAGCTCGCCCTTGACAGCGAATTGAACTTGCCCATCGACCAGGGCAAACAGGGTGTGGTCCTTACCCACCCCAACATTGGAGCCCGGGTGGAATTTGGTTCCGCGCTGGCGAACAATCACGCTGCCTGCGCTGACGGTTTGACCGCCGAAGACTTTCACGCCGAGCATCTTGGGCTTGGAATCGCGCCCGTTTCGCGTAGAGCCGCCGCCTTTTTTCTGTGCCATTTTGGGACTCCTGGGGGATCAGCCGGCGATCTGGCCGATCTGCAATTCGGTGTAATTTTGACGATGACCCTGGCGCTTCTGGTAGTGTTTGCGACGGCGCATCTTGAAGATGCGCACCTTGTCGTGCCTGCCATGGGCCACCACGGTGGCTTTAACCGATGCGCCGGACACCAGGGGCGTGCCGATCTTGATTTGGCTGCCATCTCCGACGGCCAAGACCTGATCGATCACGATTTCCTGGCCTACGTCCGCAGCAATCTGTTCTACTTTAATTTTTTCGCCAGCAGCAACCTTGTATTGTTTGCCGCCGGTTTTTATGACCGCGTACATGAAAGACCTCTTGGAAAGAAAGGCTCCGCCAGCCCCACTGCCGGCGAAAAGCTTTCCATTATAGCCGGCCCGCGGCCGCTGTCGAGCCGCCCCGTGCCGGGCCCCGGGCCAGGTGTCGCTGCGTCACCCGGCTTCCTATAATCCCCAGGTTTTTACTTAGGAATCTACTTTTGTCCGCAGTCATCGCCAGCTCCGCGTCCGCCCTGGGACTGGTCTCCGAGGACATGCGCGCCATGGACGCACTGATCGAGCGGCGTCTGGCCTCCGATGTGCCACTGGTTGGCCAGGTTTCGCGCTACATCGTCGCGGCCGGCGGCAAGCGTTTGCGGCCCGCCCTGCTCCTGCTGATGTGCGGTGCCCTGGGCTGCCGCGATGAGCAGCGGCTTAACCTCGCGGCGGTGGTTGAATTCATACACACCGCCACCTTGCTGCACGACGACGTGGTGGACGAGTCCACCCTGCGCCGTGGCCAGGCGACCGCCAACGAGGCCTTCGGCAACCCCGCCAGTGTGCTGGTCGGCGACTTTTTGTACTCGCGTGCTTTTCAGATGATGGTCACCGCCCGGAACATGCGGGTGATGGAAATTCTCTCCGAGGCCACCAATGTTATCGCCGAGGGCGAGGTGCATCAGCTGATGAACACGCACGATGCCTCGCTGTCTGAAGAGACTTATCTTCATGTCATCCGATCCAAGACGGCCAAACTCTTTGAGGCCAGTGCGCGTCTGGCGGCCGTTTTGGCCGGCTCCGACGCAGCCACCGAGCAATCGTGTGCGGTCTACGGTCAGGCCCTGGGCACTGCCTTTCAGGTCATCGACGATGCGCTCGACTACGACGGCAATGCGGCCGAGATGGGCAAGAACCTCGGCGACGACCTGCGTGAAGGCAAGGTCACTTTGCCCTTGATCGTCGCCATGAAGCGCGCCGAACCAGCTGACCGCGATCTGATAGCCCACGCCATTGAAGAGGGTGGGGTTGAGCAGATGACCCGTATTCTTGAGATCGTGCAAAGAAGTGGGGCGCTTGAAGTCACCCGTGAACGCGCGGGGCAGGAGGCCGAGCGGGCTATCGCCGCACTAGCCAGGCTGCCCGACAATCCCCATCGTCAGGCGCTGATTGACTTGGCCGCTCAGTTGTTGCACCGCCGGGCCTGAGGCGCGAGCCCGCTGGGTCGCGAGGTGGGAAGTGCTGGCGCTGAAGGAGATGACCATGAAATCCTTGTTTTGCGGCGCAGCTTTGCTGCTGGCTGCCGGGCTGCAAACGCTCGGGGCTGCCCAACGCTGGGATGCAGTGTTACTGGCCGATCAGGGCATGTACTACTTGGACCCTCAGTCGGTGGAGCAGCAAGGCGCCCACAAGCAACTGTGGACCTTGCTTGATTACCGCAGCCCCCAAACCACCGCCGATGGACAAAGTTATCGCTCCATGCGCGCACAGGCCCAAATCAATTGCAAGTCCCAAATGGCGCGGCTTGTTCACATGAGCTATTACAGCGGTGCGATGCTCAGCGGCCGGCCCGTACAGCAGCAGGGGCTGCTCAGGGATTGGCATGAGATCGAGCCCGATTCGCCGATGGCACGCATTGCCCGGCGGGTGTGTTGAGGGCGGCTACCAGCGTTTGGGCGAGGGAGCCGTCTGTGCGTCGACCGCGCGTTTGAGTTGTTGATACTCGGCGCACAAGTTGCTACACAGCCCCTCGAGTACACCAAGGTGAAAGAGCGCTCTGTCCCTGCGACCCAGAGTCAGCATGAGCTCGCCCAGGTACTCGTGGGCGCCCCGGTGCGAGGGATCGATCTGCAAGGCCCGCTCGTAAGCGAGCTGCGCCTCAGTGTGCTGGCCTGACCGGCGCAGACTGTATCCCAATAGGTTGTATGCGTCCGCATCGTCGGAGTAGGTTTTTACATGGGCGCGAAGTTGCTCGACAGCTTGAGCCCACCGCGAGGCAGCGATCGCTGCCCGGGCCTCGCGCAGGGCGCGCTCTTCCACCGGCGGATTGCGGTTGGGCACATCAACCGCCAGCGCTTGCAAGCTCAGTAAGCACAGACTCACCATCGCAGCAGGAAGGAGACGATTTAGTTTTCGAGGCAACATTTCCGGAAGCTTATCGGCTGGCGGGCGCAAGGGTTGGCCGTGGCCGATCTACCCCCTTGGGTCCTGGGGTTGACATGCTTTTGTCACACAAAGCCGCTCCACTGACCATGCCGTTTTTCCTAAGGAGTTCATGGCATGTCACACCCTGATCACGAAATTTCTTCCAACGAATCGAACAACCCCCACTTTGAGGAGATCGTCGCCCGCGGTCTGGCCAGCCCCAGCCGCCGCATGATTCTGCGCGGTGGCGTAGGCCTTGCCGGCTTGGCGATGCTGCCCGGATGCGCCACGCTGGGCAGCGCTCCAGCCTCTGCCCTCGGATTCCCGTCACTCGACAAGAGCTTGCTCGACGATGTGGTGCTGCCACCGGGTTACCGCTATACCGTGCTGCATGCCACCGGCGATTCTCTGGATCCGAAGGTGCCGGCGTATTCCAACGCGGGCGCCGAAACCGATGACTGGTCGCGGCGCGTGGGCGATCATCACGACGCCTTGGACATTTTTTTCATCGATGAGCGGGGTCGCTACACCGACAAGGACACAGGCCGCGCGGTGCTGGTGGTCAACCATGAAAGCTCGGCCGATGCGCATTTCATGCATCCGGCGGGTCAAACTTCCAACGGAGTGAGTGGCAAAAAATTCACCCAGTTCGGCGACTGGGACCTGGGGGTCCGGCCTGAGTTGGAGGTGCTCAAGGAAATCAACCACCATGGCGTCTCGGTGGTGGAAATTGAGCGCAGCGGCCAGGGCTGGCGCATGAAGGCGGAATCGCCCCTGAATCGGCGTGTCACTGCTCAGACACCGGCCCGCATTGCCGGCCCACGCGCGCACATCAACGACATCTGGTCGCAAATGGTCACTCGTTGGGAGCCTGCAGGGTCCATGGCCCGTGGCACGCTCAACAACTGCGGGCACGGTAAGACGCCTTGGGGTACTTATCTCGCCTGCGAGGAGAACTGGGCCTTCTATTTTCAGATGGGTAGCGGTAGCGCGCCTGTTTCGGGCCGGGAGGCAGCGGCGCGGCGTCGTTATGGCTTGCCGGTGGCGGCTCCGGCCGCCGCTCAGACCCGTGGCAACAGCCAGGGCTGGCATACGGTGTCGGCCACCGACGACCGCTTTGCGCGCTGGAATTTGGCGGCCGTGGGCGCCAATGCCGAGCGTGATTTTCGCAATGAGGCCAACACCTTCGGCTACAACGTGGAGATCGACCCGCTCAACGCCTCGTCCAATCCGGTCAAACGCGTAGCCATGGGTCGCATGGCCCACGAGGGCGCGGTTTGCAGCTTGCCCAAGGCCGGGCAGCCTTTGGCTTTCTATATGGGTTGCGATTCGCGCAATGAGTACATCTACAAGTTCGTCAGCGCGGCGGTTTGGGATCCCAAGGACATTGGGGGCGGGACCGTGGCTGGCGACAAATATCTCAATGAGGGCAAACTGTTCGCGGCGCGCTTTGATGCCGATGGTCGGGGGCAGTGGATCGAGCTTGACATCAAGGATACGCGCATCGCCAACTATTCGGCTTTCAAGTTTGCCAATCAGGGCGAAGTTTATGTTCACACCCGGCATGCGGCTGATGCGGTGGGCGCCACCAAAATGGACCGGCCCGAGTGGGCCGCGATCAATCCCAAAAATGGCGAGATCTATGTGACCTTGACAAATAACAGCGCGGCCAATCGCACCCCGAGTCGCGTGGATGCCGCCAACCCGCGTGCCTACATGGATGTCGATGGCAAACGAGGCGCCGGTAATCCCAATGGCCACATCATCCGCTTCCGCGAAGACGGGGATCAGGCCACGGCCACCGGCTTTCGCTGGGACATCTTCCTTTTTGGCGCTGAAGAAGACGCGGGCGATGCCAATCTGTCAGGGCTGACCGCACGCAACAGTTTCTCCTCGCCCGATGGCCTGTGGTTCAGCCCCACCACCGGCATCTGCTGGATACAGACGGACGATGGTGCCATGACCGACGAAACGCACTGCATGATGCTGGCGGCGCTGCCGGGGCAGGTGGGCGACGGCGGCAAGGTGACGGTCAAAAATCGCATGGTGATCAACGGCACCGAACAAACCGGCATGCAGGAGACTTTTGTCGGTGCAACCCTGGGCGAGGCGCGTCTGCGCCGCTTTCTGATTGGCCCCAAGGGCAGCGAAATCACTGGGGTGACCGAGGCGCCGGGTGGTCGTGCGCTGTTCGTGAATATCCAGCATCCCGGCGAAGACAGCAAGACGGCCCTGTCGCCCGACAGTCAGTGGCCCGGCAACAAGGGTTACGGCCGGCCGGGGCGCCCGCGCTCGGCCACCATCGTCATCACCCGTACCGATGGGGGTGTGATCGGCACCTGATGCTCGCGCAGCCTGGCCCGTATTCAGGACAACTCCTCCTTGATGCGTGGCCAGGTGTTGCGGATGTGCTGACCCATGGCGCGTGACAGCGCCGGACCATCGCGTTCAGCGAGGGCTTGCATCATCTGCTCGTGTTCGGCCATAGCCGCATCCCAATGCTGGGGCTGTGAGTTACCGCGGTAGCGCAGGCCTCGCATCCGCTTGCTCAAGGTGGCATGGGTCAGTTGGAGTGTCTCGTTATCGCACAGAGCGATCAACGCCTGGTGGATCTGCTGATTGAGCTTGAAGTAAGCCGCCCGCTCCTTTTGCTTGTAGAGCATTTTCATCTGCGCGTGCAGATTCAAGATGGCCTCAATCCGCGACGCCCCGGCCTGTACCGCTTGCAATCCGGCGTACTCCTCCAGCAGGGCAATGACCTCGAGCATGTCGCGCGCGTCCTTTGCTGAAAAAGCCTTGACCATGGCCCCGCGCAGGGGCAGCAGTTCGACCAAGCCCTCGGCCGTGAGCACCTTCAGGGCTTCGCGGATGGGTGTGCGCGAAACGCCGAGTTGGCGCGCAACCTCCAGCTCTTGAATTCGCTCGCCGGGCCGCAGCTTCATCTCGACAATCATGTCGCGCAGGCGTTGCGTCACCTCCTCATGCAGAGCGGTACGGGCGATGGGCAGGCCAGGGCTTGAGTCTTGCATGGCGGTTCAGGGCTTCAGGCAAATCAGAGGGTTGACCTGTACCGGGGACTTGCCGCATGATTCGTAATTACGAATGATAGACGCGATCAGAGTGCCGCGCATGCGTTGCAGTCGGCCGATCCGGGGGGGGTCTCTGGTCAATCAAAGGACAATCATGATGAGAACATTTTGGTGTACTTTAGGGCGCGGCTCGAGCCAGAGGCCCAAGGTCATTGGGGCGCCGATGTGATGCAAGAGAGCCCCCTTACCTGGGAGAAGGGCGACACCAGTCGCATCCCCTTTGCGGTTTATACCGACGACGGCCAGCACCAAAAAGAGTTGCAACGGTTTTTCTATCAGCGCCACTGGAGCTATGTCGGTTTGGAGGCCGAGATCGCCAACCCGGGCGACTTCAAGCGCACCGTGATTGGAGAGCGATCGGTCATCATGACCCGCGCTCTTGACGGTCAGATTCATGTGGTGGAGAACATGTGTGCCCACCGTGGCATGGCGTTTTGCCGCGAGCGGCACGGCAACCGGAAAGAACTGGTCTGTCCTTACCACCAGTGGAGCTACAGCCTCGACGGGTCGCTGCAGGGGGTGCCGTTTCGCCGTGGTGTGCGCCAAGACGGTAAGGTCAACGGCGGGATGCCCAGCGACTTCGATCCGCGCGATCACGGGCTGAACCGGCTGAAGGTTGCCACCCGCGGCGGCGTGGTCTTTGCATCCTTCGACCATCAGATCGAATCGCTGGAAGACTTCATGGGGCCCACCATCCTGGGCTACTTTGACAGGCTGTTCAACGGCCGAACGCTCAAGATCCTGGGCTACAACCGACAGCGCATACCGGG
>VGHR01000113.1 GCA_016868205.1 Betaproteobacteria bacterium | reverse complement strand
GGCATGCTCAACGACGCACGCGTCTGGCAGCCGGTGGCGCAAAGGCTGGGCAGCCAGGCCGATGTGCGCATTGCTTACTTTTGCCAGCAAGAAACGATGCCTGAGATGGCCGACCATGCCTGGCAGACCGTTGCCGATTTGCCGGCCCATCAGGCCTTGGTCCTGGCTGGATTTTCTATGGGCGGCTATGTGCTGCAGCAGATGCTGGCCGCGCCCCGATGGACGGTGCAGGGCGTGGCACTTGTGGATTCAGCAATTCGGGCCGAGACGGAAAACAGCCGGCAGAACCGGCTCAAGACACTCAAGGCCATCGAACAGGATTTTCCAGCCTTGGTCCAGCAGGCTGCTCGATGGAGCACCCACCCCGGGCGCCATGAAGATCCGACCTTCATGCAGGCCCTGCACGCCATGCTCAGCGGTGTGGGCGCTGAGGCGGCGGCACGCCAAACCCGGGCCATCGCCGGCCGTGAAGACCATGCCCAGAAGCTCAAGAGCTTGCAGGCGCCGGTGCTGATCGTCTGCGGACGCCAGGACAAAGTCACGCCGCCAGAGCTTTCGCAGGAAGCGGCCGATGCGCTGCCGCAGGCGCAACTGCATTGGCTGGAAGACGCGGGACACATGACGCCCCTGGAGCGTCCCGATGAACTGGCGGCACTGATGAGGGCCTGGCTTGATCGCATCGCGCATTTTGGTAACCCGGGAGAGACTGCATGAAAAGACGTTCTGTACTCGCTGGCCTTTCGATCCCCCTGGGCCTGTGCACCGGGGCAGCCAGATCACAGCCCAGCACCTGGCCCGATCGGCCGGTGCGCATCGTGGTCCCTTTTGCACCCGGGAACACTCTGGATACCGCAGTTCGGGTAGTGGCTGAGGAGTTTCGCAAGAACACCGGGCAACAACTGCTGGTCGACGCTAAGCCCGGGGGCTCTGGCATCGTGGCTGCCCAAGCGGTGGCCCAGGCAGCCCCTGATGGTTACACCCTCCTGCTGTCAAACACCAGCATGTTGACCATCAACCCGCACACCTTCAGCAAGCTGCCCTACGACCCGGAAAAAAGCTTCAAGCCCGTGACCAATTTTTTGGGGTCAGCCATGGTGATGGCGGTCCATGCCAGCGTGCCAGCGAACAATGTCCGCGAGTTCGTCGACTGGGCCAAGACTCAGGGCAACAAGGTGTCCTACGCCTCCTTTACAGCCGGCAACTCCTCACACTTCGCTGGCGTCATCCTGAACCAGAAAGCGGGCCTGACCATGGTTCATGTGCCCTTTAACGGCACCCCGCCGGCTGTGCAGAACCTGGTCGGCGGCCAGGTGCAGGCAGCCTTTTTGCCGCTGCTGGCGGTCAAGCCGCATCTGGAGGCTGGTCGGGTCAAGGTCCTGGCAGTCACCAGTCCGCAGCGTTCGCTCCTGATGCCGGCTGTGGCCACCTTCCGAGAACAAGGCTTTCCCGATATGGAAATCTATATCTGGGCGGCTATTTCTGCGCCTGCCGGCACGCCCGATGCCCTGATTGCCTTGATGAACCGAGAGTTGGTCAAGGCTCTGCGTGCCCAAGATGTCAAGGACAAATGGCGGGCGATGGACTTTGAGACCTTGCCCTCGACCCCTGATGAACTCGCCCGCTTTGTCGCAGCAGATTACAAGCGCTGGGGTGAGGCCGTTCGAATTTCTGGTTTCAAGGCCAGCGAATGAAGCCACTGCCCTTTGCGCTGCGCCTGCCGGTGGTGGCAGCCCCGATGTTCCTGATCTCGGGCCCGGAGCTGGTGCTGGCCGCCTGCAAGGCCGGCATTGTGGGAGCGTTTCCGACCCCCAACGCGCGGCCGATCGCGCAGCTCGATCTCTGGATGCGCCAGATCACCGAAGGCCTGGCCGCTGCGCGGGATCAGCAAGACGCCGCCAGCCTCGGACCCTGGTGCGCCAACCTCGTCACGCATTCTTCCAACGCCCGGCTGCCTGAAGACCTGGAACTCGTAGCGCGCTACAAGCCGCCGCTGGTGGTCACGGCACTGGGCAGCCCCAAACCGGCCATCGAAGTGGTGCACCGCTATGGCGGCCAGGTTCTCGCGGACGTTACCACGCTCAAGCTCGCGCGCAAGGCAGTCGATGCCGGAGCTGACGGACTGGCCTGCGTCTGCGCGGGGGCCGGTGGGCACACCGGCTTTCTCTCGCCCTTTGCCTTCATCAGCGCAGTACGCGATTTCTACGACGGCCTGATCGCCGTTGGCGGCGGCATCACTGACGGCTGGGGCGTGGCTGGCGCCGTGGCCGCGGGTGCGGACCTGGTCTATATGGGGACCCGCTTTATTCCCACCCATGAGAGCCTGGCCCCGCAGGGCTACCGACAGATGGTGGTGGACTGCACTGCCGACGATTTGCTGATCAGCGCCGGCGTGACGGGTACCGCCGCGAGCTGGCTCAAGCCTTCGCTGCAGGCCAACGGCTTTGACCCCGACAACATGCCTGACGCACCCGAGCGGCACTACGACAGCAAGCAATCCTTTGCCGGTAAAAAGTGGCTGGAGGTCTGGGCCGCGGGCCAAGGCTTGGGAACCATACGGCGGATCAGCCCCGTGGCTCAGGTGGTCGACGAACTTGAGCAGCAGTACCGGCAAGCGGCCTACCGATTTGAACGGATCAGGCCGAGTCATCAGGAGGCCAAGGCATGAGCACACCTGTTTTTGTTCTGGGCGGCTACCAGACTGACTTTGCCAAGGTCTGGTCGCGCCATGGCGAAGACCTCTCTGACATGACGCGGCAGGCTTGCCTGGGAGCGCTGGAGGCCAGCGGCGTGGAGGCGTCTGCGGTGCAAACCATCCATGTCGGCAACGCCTTCGGCGAATTGCAACGCCAGCAAGCCCACCTGGGCGCCCTGGTGGCCCAGGTGGTGCCTGAGCTTTGGGGGGTTCCCGCGATGCGGCACGAAGGCGCCTGCGCTTCCTCGTCACTGGCCGTGCTGACGGCCATGGCCGAGATCGAGGCGGGTCGTTACGACTGCGCGCTGGTACTGGGCGTGGAGGAGTTCAAGAATCTACCGGGTGATCAGGCCTCGATCAATCAAAATGCCGCAGCGTGGCAGGGCCGCGAAGACATTGCATGCACCTTCATGTGGCCAGCTGCCTTCGGGCTGCTGGCTCAGGAGTACGAGGCTCGCTATGGCCTGAACCGCAAGTACCTCAACCGTATTGCCGAGCTCAACTACGCCAGTGCCCGGCGCAATCCGCTGGCACAAACGCGAAAGTGGCAATTCGAGGAACGCAGTTTTACCGACGACGATACGGCCAACCCGGTTATCGAGCCCGGTACCCGTCGGCAAGATTGTGGCCAGATCACCGATGGTGCCTGCGCGCTGGTGCTGGCATCGCCTCGATGGGCCGAGCAGCACCTGCGCAGACACGGTCGTCCCTTGGCCGGCACGCCCTATATTTCGGGCTGGGGCCATCGCAACGCCGGACTGCGCCTGAAAGACAAACTCGAGCGCAGCCGCGGCGCCCCTTATGTGTTTCCGCATGTGCGCCAAGCCATTGAAGAAGCCTGGCGGCGGGCCGGTGTCAGCGGCATTGATTCAATCAGCGGCATTGAAACCCACGATTGCTTCACCACCACCGAGTACATGGCAATCGATCACTTTGGTTTGACCCTCCCAGGACAGAGCTGGCAGGCGCTTGAGGAGGGCGCGGTCGAACAGGGCGGACGCTGTCCCGTCAATATGAGTGGCGGACTGATCGGTTGCGGTCATCCGGTCGGCGCCACCGGCACGCGCATGCTGCTTGATGCGGCAAAACAGGTCAGTCATCAGGCGGGCGCCATGCAGATTGAGGGGGCCTCGCGGGTGCAGACTCTCAACATCGGTGGCTCTTGTGCCACCGTCGCCAGCTTTGTCGTCGAGCGCTGGGCATGAGTGCTTTGATCATCGAGGCGCTGCGTTCACCGCGCGGCCGAGGCAACGACAAAGGCGCCCTGCGCAGCCTCAAGCCGGTGCAACTGTTGGCAAGCCAATTTAGCGCCCTGGCTGAGCGCACGGGACTGGACACCGGGCTGGTGGAGGATGTGTTTGTCGGCTGTGTCACCCAAACGGGCGAGCAAGGTGCCCACATCGGCAAGCTGGCGCTGATCCAAGCGCAGTGGAGCGACACCACCCCGGCGCTGACCCTCAACCGTTATTGTGCTTCAGGCTTGACTGCGGTGGCTCTGGCTGCCGAGCAAGCGCTGGCCTGTGATGGTTTGGCGGTTGGAGCCGGTGTGGAGATGATGTCGCGCGTACCGATGGCCAGCGACCGAGGCCCACTCACCCATGACCCGGAATTTGCGCGACAGGCCCGATTGGTGCCCATCGGACTGGCCGCTGATGCTGTAGCCACTCTCGAGGGGTTTTCGCGCCAGCAATGCGATGCCTATGCCCTGAGCTCACACGCGCCACAAATGCGCGGGCGGGCGGCTACTTCAAATCGGTGGTGCCCGTCCATCTGGGCGAGGAAGGGGGCCTCCTGCTCGACGAAACTCCACGCCCGAAAACCACGGCAGAGGCCCTGGCGCAAATTGCGCCTGCCTTCGCCGGTGCCGGAGTCGATGTCATTGCGGACCTGAGCCGGCACTGCGGCCTGGCCGGTTTAAACCATGTCCAACATGCCGGTAACTCGCCGGCGATGGCCGATGGAGCTGCCGCCGTCTTGGTGGCCAGCCCGGCGGCCGCCAAACGGCTCGGCTTACGCGCGCGCGGTCGGGTGCTGACGGTAGCCAACGCCTCGGTAGACCGTACCCTGGCTTTGACGGGCGCGGTCGAGGCTAGCAGGCGGGCGATGCAAAGAGCCGGCCTGCAGGTCGCTGACATCGATCTTTTTGAAGTCAATGAATCCTTTGCTGCGCTGATGCTTCACTACATGAAGCATTTGGGCGTGGCACACCAGCAACTCAATGTCAACGGCGGGGCGATTGCCTTGGGCCATGCGATGGGGGCCACAGGTGCCATGCTTGTGGGTATGGCACTGGATGAGCTTGAGCGCAGGCAGCAGCGCCGCGCGCTGATCGCTATTTGTGGCGCGGCCGGATTGGCGGTCGCCATGGTGATCGAAAGGCTGGAGGCGCCTTGAGTCTCGATGTCGATCTCACCCGGGATGCGCTGGTCAGCAGTACGCTCAGCCATGGGCTGGGCGCCCTCGGCGATCGTTGGACGGTACAGGTCTTGTTGGGCACCTTCATGGGTCTCCGGCGTTTCGAGCAATGGCAGCAGGAGCTGGGCATTCCGCGATCAACATTGTCGAACCGGCTGCGCAGCCTGCAGCAGCTGGACCTGCTCAAAGCCCGGGCGTATCAGCAACGCCCGCTGCGTCATGCCTACCACCCGACCGGCAAGGCCTTGGCGATGTATCCAGCCGTCCTGATGATGTGGCTGTGGGAGCGGCGGTGGGGGCGCATCCGGGTCGAATTGCCGGCCCAATTGCAGCACCGCAATTGTGGTCGGCGCTTCACCCCGGTGCTGGCCTGCCGCGCGTGTGGTGAGGAGGCCGAGGTGACCCGGCTGAAACTCCAGCTGCGACCGGTGTCCGCGTTGATCCACCTCAAAGCCAGAGTGAGCCGCGCGCCACGGATCCCGCAGGGCGACACGGCGCATATTGATCTGGGGCTGCGGGTCGACCGCTGGAGCCTGCTCATTGTTACCGCCGTGGTTCTAGGCTGCCACTATTTTGACCAGCTCAGCAAGGTCCTGGGGATTGGACCGAGCGTGTTGTCAAGGCGGCTTGAGGGCATGATGGCCTATGGGCTGCTGCACAGCGAGGTCGACCGATACGATGCACGCCGCCGTATCTACCGGCTCACCGATTCCAGCCGAGACCTGCTGGGCTATATCGTCTGCCTGTCCAGCTGGGCCGAGCACCACCATCTGCATGAACCCAGCTCGATCATTCCAACCCACCACTGCGGGCATGTTTTTGTGCCGCAAGTAATCTGCAGTTGTTGTCGCGAGCCGCTGCGGGCCTGGGATGTAAAGC
This sequence comes from Betaproteobacteria bacterium, assembly GCA_016868205.1. GTDB lineage: Bacteria > Pseudomonadota > Gammaproteobacteria > Burkholderiales > Burkholderiaceae_C > Polaromonas. The sequence continues at coordinate 2,336 of VGHR01000113.1, read as the reverse complement.
CTGTCTACCAAGCCCGGCAAGCCGCATGAACACAGAACATGCTCATCCCGGCGTCCGGACCCTTGGGCCAGGCACTCCACGAACTGATTCAAGCTCCTGTCAGGAGGACTCACAATGAATGAGCCATTGATCGCCATCCCGATGGTCTGCCTGCTGTGGTTGCTGCTGCAGTACCGAAAATCAGGCCAGGGTTTAAGTCTTCCCGATGGTCTGCCTGCTGTGGTTGCTGCTGCAGTACCGAAAATCAAGCCAGGGTTTAAGTCTTCGAACAGCGATCTACCCTCTTATCCCCGTCCTCTGGCTGATTCTGAGCACCCAGTGGGGCGCCTTCGATCCGGCACTGCGACAGGCGATGGAGCGGCTGACGCTGATGGGCGCAGCAGTTTGGGTACTGGTGAGTTTGGTTTGGGCCCTGGGCACCGTGATGCGCAATCACAGCATCATGGATATCGCTTACCCACTGACGCCTTGGGCGGTGACCTGCCTGGCTTGGTGGCAATGGGGGGCCAACCCTTCTCTGCATGTACTGATTCTTCTTGTGTGCATGACGATCTGGTCCTGGCGCCTGGGCGGCTATATCGCCATGCGCTACCTGCCACACGGTGAAGAGGCGCGCTACGCCCGCTGGCGGGAACGCGGCGGAGCAAGCTGGTGGTGGTGGTCCTACTTTCAGATTTACCTGACCCAGGGCGTACTGATCTGGATGTGGACCTGGCCACTGGCGCTGGCCCTGGGGGCTGGTGCTCAAGCGTCTGTGCTGACGGTGCTGGCCGTGGCCTCATGGATGGTGGGCTTTGTTTTTGAGGCAGGCGGTGACCTGCAGATGCATTGTTTCAGGAGCAATCCAGCCAACAAGGGCAAGGTCATGGATCAAGGCCTCTGGGCCTGGTGCCGACACCCCAATTACTTTGGCGAGTCGATGACCTGGTTGGCCTTTGGATTGTTTGCGCTGGCGGCGCCCTGGGGATGGTTGGGCCTGCCCATGGTGGCCATGGTGTTCTGGTTCATGAACCAAGGCTCGGCCCTGAGCATGACCGAGCGCTACATGCTCAAAACCAAGCCGGGCTATGCCGAGTACATGGCCCGCACGCCTGCCTTCTTTCCCAAACCCCCACGGGGTTCGCCATGAGATTGAAGTCTCGGAGGCCGGATCGCCGTTCAACACTAGGAGTTTCCTTGATTCATCAAACCACTTTGACAAGGTAGATTGCCGCATGCCTCCTGAAATTGCCGCCGTCTTGCAACTCGTGCTTAACGGCATGGCCACCGGCGCTATCTATGCCTTGGTAGCGCTGGGTCTGGTCATCACCTACAAGGCCACCGAAGTGCTTAGCTTCGCGCACGGTGATGTGCTGATGGCCTCGGCCTTCGTGGCGTGGGGTCTGATCGTCGGTCTCGGGCTGTCCTTCTGGTTGGCGGCCGTGTTGACCATGGTCTTTGCGGCTGTGCTGGGCTGGCAAATTGATGCGCGGGTGATGCGACGCATCGTCGGGCAGCCGCAGTTCTCGGGGGTCATGCTGACCATCGCCATCGCCTTCATGCTGCGCGGCTTGGTGAGCATGTTGTTTGGCCCTGAATCGCGCTCCTACCCTACGCCCTGGACACAGCAAACCACCCAGATCGGCGCTCTGGTGGTCAGCGATCTGCATTTGGTCATCCTGGCTGCCGCCCTGGCCTTGACCGCCATGATTTACCTGTTCCTGCGCTACAGCGCGCTGGGTATCTCCATACAGGCGGCCTCGCAGAATCAGTTGGCTGCCTATCTCAGCGGCATACGGGTCAAGCAGCTTACCTCTCTGGTTTGGGCCCTGGCTGGGGCGGTGGCTGGCATCTGCGGCCTGCTGCTTGCGCCGATCGCGCTGGTCGATATCTCGCTGTGGATCGTTGTGCTCAAGGCCTTGTCCGCGCTGGTGCTGGGCGGCTTTGGGAGCATCCCTGGGGCGATTGTGGGAGGCCTTTTGCTTGGCCTGATCGAGCAGTTTGCCGGTGTTTATTTGCCTGATGGCTCCAAGGATGTGGCGGCCTATGTGGTGCTGATTGCCACCCTGATCCTTTGGCCTCGCGGCCTGCTGGGCGAGGCCCACGGGCGAAGGGTGTAGAGGACCAACCATGCGCTTTGACTACGACACCAGTTATCAGGGCAGCAAGCGGCTGCTGCGCTATCGCAGCGACCAGTTGATCTATGGCCTGACCTTGGCGCTGCTGCTGGCCGCCCCCTGGTTGCTGCCGAAATACTATGTCGGCGAACTGACCTACCTCTACATCATGGCCATCGCCAGCCTGGGACTGATGGTGCTCAGCGGCTACACCGGTCAGGTGTCGTTGGGCCATGCCGC
>VGHR01000112.1 GCA_016868205.1 Betaproteobacteria bacterium | reverse complement strand
AAAGCGTATGACGAAACGATGAGACAGAGCGAGACTGACCAAGCTAAGAATTGCGACTTTGCCAGGGTAGGGAGCACCGCCGCAACTGAAAACATGAGTGCAGCACCGAGCGATAGGCTCTGATGGGCAACGCGCCACGAGTTGACGACCTGTGCCGACGCATTGGACTTAATTGCCCTTGCATATGGGGCACCAAGAAGCAGGGCAAAAAGTAAAACGATTGCCCCATGGAAGGCAAGGTGTTGCGAGGCAGGATTCATTGAACTTGTGGACGGTGAATGGGCGTGTTTTGCGAGGCCTAACGTACGAGTTAACCGGAGCAGTGGGGTATGACAACGTTTGGGGCAGAATGAAATGGAGCCCCAAACGGCGGCATGCCCCACTGCTTCCGGTTGAACGAATGGTTAGCCATCTCTACCGAAACGTCGAAGTTTTAATTTTCTGCAAGAGCCACGCACAAACAGCGAAGTACGGCGCGCTCGTAAATATCAACAATGCGTATTCGACGCCTGGATGCCACCAGATGTCGTAATCCGCCTCTAAATTCCGCATAATTGGAGGGGTTAACACCCCTACTGCCAGAAGATAAATGGTAAGCCAGATTATCCAAATGGAGAGCTTTCTTACCTTAAATCTTCCATTGTATAAGTCGTGCACCCGAAGGGATTCAATCAACGCCGGCAGGACATTTGCCTCATATGCCAAGACTTTACTGAAGTAGTCTGAGATGATCTGAGCATAGTCAATAGAATGATTGAGTCGAGGTGCATGGAATATTTTCCAGATTCGCTCACGTTCCAATTCGGAGAGATCCTTAATTCTTTCCATGTTTGCATTGAACGCCGCCATTTGTTGTTCATGTGCATTGCGCTGTTCGATTTCAGTACATCGTTTCCCAAGCTCAAGGAGTGCACGATTACTCCCATTCCAGCACCAACCGAGAAAACCAATTCGGCGTGATATTTCGCGCAAACGCTTTTCATCAAACAGTTCTTGCTTCTTTTCTTCAAGTTTCTCGGTGACACCTTGAACGTGCACCATGGATCGCCCAGAGAAGGGATAAGAAACGAAGACATAATGAAGGGCAAGGCAGAGTGATCGGCATGCGAGTACAACTTGTTCATCCGAAGGTTGCCGCTCGTTTGTGTTCCTAGGAATTCCGTATTTCTCCTCATAGTCGAGAAACGAGAAGAGTGACTTGGAGTCATGAATGACCCTCTTCGCTTTGCCATCCCAATCGAGTTCACCGGTTTCGAGAAGGAGATCGGCTTGTGTCCCAATGTAGTTGCTCGGTGTACTAAAGGCTTGTACATCTCTTAGTACCCTCTCGAGTTGGTCCTTTGTCTTCTGAACTTTCTGGTAAGCGTATAAGGCGAACGCAGAGAAGAATGCGCCTCCAAATCCAATAACTGTTGTGTGGATTGATGGCAGAGCATCCAAGATGGGGGACTGCATAGGTTTCAACGTTCGTTTGCAAAGATGGCTAACGCAATGTATCCCGCAGAAGCTGCGAGATATTCTGGGCGCTACGGGATAACTCGATCACACATTCATCCAAAAAACGCTGACAGATCATCAGCTTACACGCCAACGCCGGTTTTTTATACCGGGATAAAGCAGCCATGAAGTCCGGCACTCCCTCTTTCAAATCCACCCGGCTCTTGGACCCGCTTCGGGAGCGCCTAAGGCATCTTCACGATGGTTGCAGGTGGAAAGTCTGATGATGGATATCGGGGCGACGGGGATTAAAAATAATGTTTTCATGGCGTGTTTAACGAAATAGGCAATTGCTTTGACATCAATGACTTACCCCTGGTCACCACATTGACGACCCCGCATCGCAAAACCAAAAAAGTACCCGCACCACCATCGACCGACAAGCGCTTACTGCGTCAGGCGCTGCCGCGAAACTGCTGCAGGACTATAGCCATTGAGATAAAAAATGTAAGCACCTGAAATGCAATTTTTTGTCTGGCGTCTGCGACCGGTGCGATGCATCGTTTGAGATGGGCCCTGGTGGCGCGAACGGTCACCCCAAGAGAGCGACCCCACAGAGCGACCGCCTCAAGTCCGAGTGGGCGACGACCTTAAAGCCGCGTCTTTTCGTCCAGCCATGAAAAAACCCCCAAGCTTCGGAAGGAGGTCCAAGGCTTGGGGGTATGTGCACAAGGCCGCGCTAGGGCGCCGGCCCTGCGCAGGCTTTAGCTCTGGCTGTTCTGCAGCGCTGCGATGCGCTCTTCAATGGGCGGGTGGGTGCTGAACAACTGGCCGATGCCGCCGGCAATGCCCATGGCCGCGACCGACTTGGGCAACTCGCCCGGCACCATGCCGCCCAGGCGGGCCAGCGCGTTGATCATGGGTTGCTTGCGGCCGAGCAATTGGGCCGCACCGGAGTCGGCGCGGAACTCGCGCTGGCGCGAGAACCAGGCCACGATGATGGCCGCCAGAAAGCCCAGGATGATGTCCAGCACGATGGTGGTGACATAGTAGCCAATGCCCGGGCCCGAACTTTCCTGGTCCCCCTTGCGCAGAAAGCTGTCGACCGCATAGCCGACGACGCGGCTCAAGAAAACCACAAAGGTGTTCATCACGCCCTGAATGAGCGTCATGGTGACCATGTCGCCATTGGCAATGTGCGCCACTTCATGGCCCAGCACCGCCTCCACCTCATCGCGGGTCATGCCCTGCAGCAAGCCGGTGGAGACGGCCACCAGGGCATTGTTCTTGAAGGCGCCGGTGGCAAAAGCATTGGGCTCGCCCTCAAAGATGCCGACCTCGGGCATGCCGATGCCGGCCTTCTCAGACAGGCGGCGCACGGTATCGACAATCCAGGCCTCATCGGCATTGCCGGGCTGATTGATCAGCCGCACACCCGAGCTCCACTTGGCCACGGGCTTGCTAATCAGCAAAGAGATGAAGGCACCGCCAAAGCCCATGATGAGGGCAAAGCCCAGCAGGGCGCCCAAATCAAGGCCATTGGCCGTCAGGAAGCGGTTGACGCCAAGCACGCTGGCTACCACGCCGAGCACCAGCACCACGGCCAGGTTGGTCATTACAAACAACAAAATTCTCTTCATACTTTTACTCCTACCCCCGCCCTGGGAGCGTACGGACACATGCACAAGCCCCTGGAATACCCAGCACTCACCTTAGATGGACGCTGGCCGAGCTTTTTCAAGCTGCGGTTTGCGCGCCTTGCCATCGGCCGGCCGAAACACAGATGCGTCATCATAGAAAGAAAAATTCTCGTTGGGCAAATACCAGCCCGGAACACCTAAAAGGGGGAGTGGCCAGTAGGGTTTTTCAGACCAACTGCTGGCTTGCACCTCTTGGGCCAAGGCCTCGTCCATCTGCAGACGGGGCCACCGGCCTTGGGGCAGGTAGACATGCGCGGTGAGGGCCTTGCGGGGCTGCAACAGCTTTTCCTGCAGGGCGTGGCCGAAGACCAACAGCCTGGCCTGCGCCCAGAGAGCACGGTGCCCGATAAACAGACGCCGCCAGTCGCGCTCGACCAGGGCCTGACGCAGGGCCGGCGGAGCCCACAGCACCGCGCCGTTCTCGTCGAAAAGAGTCAGGGCGTCGCGCAGGGGGCCGCGCCGCCCGACAACGCCGCAACGCTCAATCTCGCCGGCCTGCAGCGCATTGAGCCTGGCCTTCGTGCGCGGCAGAACCAGCCAAGTAAGTGCATTGAAAAGATCGTGCAAATTGTCGCGACTGGGGCACAGGCGAGTCTGGAAGATAAAAGCCTCGTACGCCTGCCCCGGCGGTAGATTCGACTGCGCAGTAAAGCGCACGCCCGGGCGCGTCGGCTCGGGCAGCTGCTGGGCGATTTGATTGGCCAGTTCGACCACGCCTCGGCCCCGCGCCAAACTCTGGCTGACCATGGGGGCACAGGCGGTCAGATGCCACTGCCAAGGCAGGCCCCAGTGCAGCGTGGCCGCCCAATCGGGGCGCGATGCCGGGGCGGGGTCTGTCACAGGGCCTCAGACCTGTCGCCAGCTCAATACCTCGCCGGCTCGCAAGGGCTTGAGCTGCGCATCGCCAAAGGGAAAGCTCTCGGGCGCGGTCCAGTTTTGCCGCTCCAGGGTGACAGTACCGCTGTTGCGCGGCAGCCCATAGAAATCGGGGCCGTTGAAACTGGCGAAGGCCTCGAGCCGGGCCAGAGCGCCGGCTCGGTCAAACACTTCGGCGTACATCTCCAGCGCCGCGTGCGCGGTGTAACAACCGGCGCAGCCAGTCGCGTGCTCCTTGAGGTGGGCCGGATGCGGCGCGCTATCCGTGCCTAAAAAGAAGCGGCGGTTGCCCCCGGTGGCTGCCTGCACCAGGGCCAGCCGATGCGTCTCGCGCTTGAGCACCGGCAGGCAGTAGTAATGCGGACGGATGCCGCTGGTGAAAATGGCATTGCGGTTGTAGAGCAGGTGGTGCGCGGTGAGGGTGGCGGCCAACCGGTCACCGCCCTCGCTCACATATTGGGCCGCCTCCTGCGTGGTGATGTGCTCAAACACAATCTTCAGGCCCGGAAAGTCCCGGCGCAGAGGAATCAGGTGCCGGTCGATGAACACCGCCTCGCGGTCGAATAGATCGATCTCTGCGTTGGTGACCTCGCCGTGCACCAGCAGCAGCAGGCCTTCCTTCTGCATGGCCTCCAGCACCGGATAGATCTTGCGCAGATCGGTGACGCCAGCATCGCTGTTGGTGGTGGCCCCTGCCGGATAGAGCTTGGCCGCCACCACGCCTGCGGCTTTCGCGCGTGCAATCTCTGCCGCCGGCAGGTTGTCGGTGAGGTAGAGCGTCATCAGCGGCTCGAACGAGAGGCCCTGCGGCACGGCAGCCCGAATGCGATCGCGGTAGGCCAGGGCCTGCGCCGCCGTAGTGACCGGCGGCTTGAGGTTGGGCATGATGATGGCCCGGCCAAACTGGCGTGCAGTGTGCGGCACTACCGTGGAGAGCACCGCGCCATCGCGCACATGCAGATGCCAGTCGTCGGGCCGCGTGAAGGTCAGGGTATTCATGATCCGTGGGTTCCCGTCTGGGGTTCGGTGTCGCCGTGGCGACCCTTCAGGAAATGCCAAAGTGCCTGTGCAGCGCCCGACTCGGCGGTCTTGACGGCGGTGCGCGCCCGGTAGAGCCGCACCTGCAAGTCAACCGACAAATCAGCACCGGCACTGACCAGCTCCCGCTCGGCAAGCTCCTGCGTCACCGCGCTGCGCGGCAAAAAGGCCAGCCCGTGGCCCTCCAGGGCCATGGCCTTCAACCCCTCGGCCATATCGGTCTCATAGACCCGGTCCAGATGCACAGGCCGGGCCGCCTGACGCAGCAGATGCTCAACCATGCGCCCCAGATAGGCTCCGCTGGCATAGCCCAGATAGGGCACCGGCGCAGCCGCCTGACCGGGCAGGCTCCAGCGCGGATTGCCATCTGCGGTCGGGGCTACAAAGGGGGCTAGAGTTTCGTGACCGAGCACCACCATCTCGTAGCGCTCGGCATCGAGCTGTATCGGATGCGCGTCGTGGTGATAGGCCAGCAGCAAGTCGCAACTGCCCTCCATCAGACGCAGTACCGCATCGTGCACATTGAGCGCAATCAGGCGGCTGCGCACCGGGCCGAAGCTCTCGCGCAGTTCGCTCAACCAGGCCGGGAAAAAAGTGAAAGCCAGCGTGTGGGGGACGGCAAACTCGACCATGCCCGACCCGCCGCCAACCTGTCCCCGCAACATGGCCCGTGTGGCCTGCAAGCCTTGCAGCATCTCCAGGGCCTGGGCATAAAGGGTTTGACCGGCTGGCGTCAGGCGCGTGGGGTAGGAGCTGCGGTCCACCAGATCGGTGCCGGCCCAGGCCTCAAGCGCCTGAATTCGGCGTGAAAAAGCCGGTTGTGTGACATGGCGCAGCTGCGCCGAACGGCTAAAACTGCGGGTTTCGGCCAGACTGATGAAGTCTTCAAGCCACTTGGTTTCCATGGCCTCGATTATCGCTGGGGCTAGGTGACGCATCGCCCTCGCGGCCCTGCAAGGCCCACATCTGCGCATAGCGCCCACCTCGGTCGAGCAGCTCGTCATGGGTGCCGCGCTCGATGATCCGTCCGCCGTCCATCACCAAAATCTCGTGCGCGTCCACCACGGTGGAGAGACGGTGGGCGATCACCAGCGTGGTCTTGTTGTGGGCAGCGCTACGAAGTTGTGCCTGGATGGCCCTCTCGTTGTTGGAATCGAGTGCCGAGGTGGCCTCGTCAAAAATCAGGACTGGTGGATCCTTGAGCAGGGTGCGCGCGATAGCCACCCGCTGCTTCTCGCCGCCAGAGAGCTTCAAGCCGCGCTCGCCGACCAGGGTCTCGTAGCCTTTGGGCGAGGCGGCGATGAAGTCGTGAATGCGCGCAGCCCGCGCCGCCTCTTGCACCTGCTCGGGTGCGGCCCCAGGGCGCCCATAGGCGATGTTGTAGTAGACCGTGTCGTTAAACAAAACCGTATCCTGCGGCACGATGCCGATGGCGTGTCGCACGCTGGCCTGCGAGACCGTCCGGATGTCCTGTCCGGCGATCAGGATGCGGCCGTCCTGGTTACTGACATCGTAAAAGCGAAACAGCAGCCGCGCCAATGTCGATTTTCCGGCTCCGGAGGCCCCGACCACAGCGACCGTCTTGCCTGCCGGGATGTGAAAGCTCAGACCATGCAGGATAGGCCGTGCGGGGTCATAGGCAAAGGCTACATTCTCAAAACGCACATCGACCTGACCGGCAGGCAAGACCAAGGGACGCGCATGGGGCCGATCGGCCACCTCGCGCTCCTTTTGCAGCAAGCGAAACATCTTGTCCAGATCGGTCAGGCTCTGCTTGATCTCGCGGTAGATCACGCCCAAGAAACCGAGCGGGATATACAGCTGGATCATGAAGGCATTGACCATCACCAGGTCGCCCAGGGTCATGCGGCCCTCGACCACGCCCTGGGTCGCGCGCCAGAGCATGACCACCAAAGCCACCGCAATGATGAGCTGCTGACCGGTGTTGAGCAGGCTCAGCGTAGCCTGGCTCTTGATGGCCGCCTTGCGATAGCGCTCCAGGCTCTCGTCGTAGCGCCTAGACTCAAAGGCCTCGTTGTTGAAGTACTTGACGGTCTCGTAATTGAGCAGCGAATCAATTGCCCGGCTGTGCGCCGACGAGTCGAGCTCGTTCATCTGACGGCGAAACTGAGTACGCCACTCAGTGACCCACACGGTAAAGGCAATGTAGAGCACCAGGGCCACCACCGTGATCACCGCAAACCAGATGTCGAACTTCACCGCCAGCAGCGTCAGGACCAGCGTCACCTCGATCAGCGTCGGTACGATGCTGTAGAGGGAATACGAAACCAGCGAATGCACCGCGCGCGTTCCGCGCTCGATGTCGCGCGTCATGCCCCCGGTCTGCCGTTCAAGATGAAAGCGCAGACTCAGCGCGTGCAGGTGATCGAAGGTCTCCAGCGAGATGCGTCGAGCAGCACCCTCAGTGGCCTTGGCAAAGATGAGCTCCCGCAACTCGGTAAAAAGCGCGGTCGACAGCCGAAGGGCGCCATAAGCGAGCAACAAAGCCACCGGCACGACCAACACCGCGGCGGTGTTGGGGTTCATGCGGTCAACCAGATCCTTGAGCAGGACCGGCACCCCCACATTGGCGAGTTTGGCCCCGACCATGAAGGCCAGGGCAAAAAACACCCGCCACTTGTACGCCCAAAGGTACGGAAACAGCCGGCTCAGCGTGACCCAGTCCGAACGCGGCGTGCCAGCTTTTTCTTCGGGGTTGGGCAGATCGACGGTAGCGGCACGGTTTCGCATGAAGGGTCCCTGAACGACAATGCACCTGCGGCTCTGATGAGCCGAAAAAATCACATTGACCAAAGATTGTGCCCATGTCGACGACCTCCTCTGCCCACCACGCCCCCGCCTCCCCCTCAAGTGCCGACCGCTTCACGCCGCCGAGCCCGGGTGAACTGGTGATGAAGGTCATTCCCCTGCCGGCCGATGTCAATGCCAACGGCGATATATTTGGGGGCTGGGTCATGGCCCAGGTCGACCTGGCCGGCTCGGTGCTGCCAGCGCGTTACATCAAGGGCCGCATGGCCACCGTCGCGGTCAACGAGTTTGTATTCAAGCAGCCGGTTCGCGTGGGCGATATCCTGTCCTTCTTTGCCTCGATACGGCGCGTAGGCAACACCTCGATCACGGTGCAGGTGGAGGTGTTCGCCGAGCGCTATGTGGCGCAAGGGCAGTACATGAAGGTTACCGAGGCGAGCCTGACCTATGTGGCCATCGACGAGCAAGGCCGGCCGCGAGCCATTCCCCGCGAGGGCTTGCCGCAAGCCGGCTAACGCCCCTCCGGCGCAGGCTCGCGCCCCATGAGCATGGATACCGCCTGCT
>VGHR01000111.1 GCA_016868205.1 Betaproteobacteria bacterium | reverse complement strand
TGGCGGAGTGGACGGGGCTCGAACCCGCGACCCCCGGCGTGACAGGCCGGTATTCTAACCAACTGAACTACCACTCCTGGTAGCAACAACTTCTCTCTTTCGAGCCAAGCGCCGCTCCTTGCGTTGCGGCTGTTGCCTGCTTGTGCCTGACGCACTGCCCGGGGCAGTGAAACCTGGCGACCCTACGGGGATTCGAACCCCGGTACTCACCGTGAAAGGGTGATGTCCTAGGCCTCTAGACGATAGGGTCAAAACCTGCGGACCTTCGACTGGTGGAGGTAAGCGGGATCGAACCGCTGACCTCTTGCATGCCATGCAAGCGCTCTCCCAGCTGAGCTATACCCCCTTCGCTAACCGACCTCGTAAACAAGACCGGCCTGCAACTGTCGAGCCGCGCATTATAGCCCCAAAAAAATGCCTCCTGACCGCAGCGATCAAGTCTTCAAGGGCCGACAGGATTCCGCAGCCTATCGAGTACCCGCTGGCGATCCATCAATTCCAGAACGGCATCGAGGGACGGCGTCTGCGCGGTGCCGAGCAGGGCCACCCGCGCGGGCACGGCCAGTTGCGGCATCTTCAGCTGCAAATCCTTGAGGACCTGGGCCAGGGCGGTGGCGATGTCGCTGCGCGTCCACGGTACCTGTTCCAAAGCTTGGGCCAAACAGGCCAAGGCAGAAACGCTCGCCGGATTAAGGTGCTTGGCCCGGTCTTCGTCGCTCCCGCGCCCACCGCGCACCAAAAGCGCCAGCCAGTCAGCCAACTCGATCAGGGTGGCGCAACGGTCCTTGAACAGGGCGCAAGCCGCCAGAGCGCGCTCGCGACTGATCTGCACATCACGCTCGCTCAAAAATGGCTGCAGGTGCTGCACCAGATTGGCGTCATCGGTCGCCTTGATATGCTGAGCGTTGACCCATCGAAGCTTGGCTTCATCAAACTGTGCCGCACTGCGGCCCAAGTGATCGAGGTCAAACCACTGTAAAAACTGCTCGCGGCTGAAGATCTCGTCGTCGCCATGACTCCAACCCAGGCGAGCCAGATAGTTGACCATGGCATCGGGCAGGAAGCCCTCGCGGGCATAGGCGGTAACCGCCTTGGCACCATTGCGCTTGCTCATCTTTTCGCCCTGCTCATTGAGCACGGTGGGCAGATGGGCATATACCGGCGGCTCATAGCCAAGCGCGCGAAATATATTGATCTGGCGCGGCGTGTTGTTGACATGATCATCGCCGCGAATGACATGGGTGATCGCCATATCAATGTCATCGACAACGACGCAAAAGTTGTAGGTTGGGGTGCCGTCAGGCCGGGCAATAACCAGATCGTCAAGCTCCTCGTTACTGATCGCTATCGGGCCTTTCACTTTGTCGTCCCACATCACATGACCCGTCAGGGGATTCTTGAAGCGCAAAACCGGCCGTACGCCCTCTGGGATCGGAGGCAGGACCTTACCCGGTTCGGGCCGCCAAGAGCCGTCGTAGCGCGGCTTTTGTTTTGTTGCCATCTGCCGCTCACGCAAGGCATCAAGGGCCTCGACGCTCATGTAACAGGGGTAGACCCAATCGCTCGAGCGCAACTGCTCGAGCACCTGCTTGTAGCGCTGCATGCGCTGCATCTGGTAATAGGGGCCCTCATCGTAGTCAAGGCCGAGCCAACGCATGCTTTCAATGATGACATCGACCGCCTCCTGGGTTGAGCGTTCAAGATCAGTGTCTTCGATGCGTAAAACAAAGTCGCCCCCCTTGGCACGCGCGAAGGCCCAAGGGTAGAGAGCTGACCGGATATTGCCCAGGTGGATAAAGCCAGTGGGTGAAGGCGCAAAGCGGGTACGCACGCGAAGATTCATGGGAGCTTAGAGGAGAAAAAGCGTTCGAAATATCAAAGCCGGGGCGGTAAACGCCGGCAAGAATCAAGCCAGGGTGAACAAGCCGCGCAACAGATCGGCCTGGATGTCTTCGAGATGCTCCAGGCCTACCGCCACCCGCACCAAGCCCTGGGTGATGCCGGCGGCCTGCCGCTGCGCTTCGGTAAGTCGTCCATGCGAGGTACTGGCTGGATGAGCCACCAAAGTCTTGGTGTCGCCCAGGTTGGTCGATAGGGAAAGCACGCGCAGCTGATCGAGCAGATGAAAGGCCCGTGCGCGGGCCTGCTCGGGGCTGCCACCACCGAGATCAAAGGAAATAACCGCCCCGCCCACGCCCGATTGTTGGCGCATGGCCAAAGCATGCTGCGGGTGGGATGCCAGTCCCGGGTGATGCACCGAAACCACCTGGGCCTGTTGCAAGAGCCAATGGGCCAATTGCAGCGCTTGCGCACTCTGCGCGCGAATACGCAGGCCCAAGGTCTCCAGACCTTTGAGCACCACCCAGGCATTAAAAGGCGAGAGCGTCATGCCCGCACTGCGCAGAACCGGCATGAATTTTTCGTCTATCAGTTCGCGGCTGGCGCACAGGGCCCCGGCCAGAACTCTACCCTGCCCGTCGAGGTATTTGGTCCCCGAGTGCATCACGATATCGGCCCCAAAAGCAACCGGTTGCTGCAGCACCGGGGTCGCAAAACAGTTGTCCACCGCCAACAGCGCGCCCGCACGGTGGGCTATGTCAGCCAGGGCGGCCATATCGCAGACCTCGGTCAACGGATTGGTCGGCGTCTCAGCGAAGAGCAGCCGCGTGGTCGGTCGCAGCGCAGCGCGCCATTCGTCCACATCGGTCTGCGAGACAAATGTTGAGGCAACACCGAACTTGCCGAACTCTCCACCAATGAGCTTGATGGTCGAGCCGAAGACCGAGCGCGAGCAGATCACATGATCGCCGGCCTTGAGCAGGCCCATGCACATCATAAGAATGGCCGCCATGCCGCTGGAGGTAGCAATAGCTGCCTCGGTGCCTTCCATGGCCGCCAGGCGCTTTTCAAAACTCGCAACCGTCGGATTGCCATAACGCGCGTAGGTGAAGCCCTCTTCCTCGTTGGCAAATCGGGCCGCAGCCGACTCAGCCGAGGGCTGCACATAGCCGCTGGTGAGATACAGCGCCTCGGAATTCTCACCGTAGTGGCTGCGCTCCAAGGCGGCGCGTACAGCCAGTGTCTCAGCGTGGAGTTTTTCAGTCATGCGGTAGCTCGCCTCGCCCACTCAGGCCGCCTGGGCATTGGGTAGCGCTAGGCGCGAATGGTCCGCCTCGGCTTCCTCATCACCGATGCTGCGATTTTGGTTCATGCGCGAAATCGACTCGGGGGTTACATCACCGGTGACATACTGGCCGTCAAAACACGAAGCATCGAAACCATCCAACCGCGGATTGATCGAGGCAATAGCCCGCTTCATGCCTTCAACATCCTGATAAATCAGCGCATCGCAAGCAATGAGTTCGCGCACCTGCTCGACTGTTCGCTCATGGGCCACCAACTCATCGGGCGTCGGCATATCAATGCCATACACATTGGGAAAGCGCACGGGCGGAGCGGCACTGGCCAGGTATACCCGGCGTGCACCAGCATCGCGTGCCATCTGTACGATCTCGCGGCTGGTAGTACCACGCACGATCGAGTCGTCGACCAGCAGCACATTGCGACCCTTGAATTCGCTGCCGATGACATTGAGCTTCTGGCGCACCGACTTCTTTCGAACCCCCTGCCCCGGCATGATGAAGGTTCGGCCGACATAGCGGTTCTTCACAAAGCCTTCTCGGTAAGGCAGGCCCAGCAGGTGTGCCAACTGGGTGGCGCTGGGTCGACTGGACTCGGGAATCGGAATCACCACATCAATCTGGCTCGGTGGCACGGTCGAGATCACTCGCTTGGCCAAGGATTCACCCAGATTGAGCCGGGCCTGGTAGACCGAAATGCCGTCGAGCATGGAGTCAGGCCGGGCCAGGTAAACATATTCGAAGATGCAAGGCATCAAGCGCGGCTGCTCGGCGCACTGGGCGGCATGCAGCTGGCCCGACTGGTCAATGAAAACAGCCTCGCCCGGTTGCAGATCGCGCTCGAACTGATGGCCGGTTCCCTCCAGCGCCACCGACTCGCTGGCCACCACCCAGGTGTTCGCCTGACGGCCCAGACACAGCGGACGAATACCGAAGGGATCGCGAAACGCCAACAACCCGTGTCCGGCAATCAAGGCCACCACGGCATAGGAGCCGCGCACCCTCTTGTGCACACCACGGACGGCGGCAAACACATCGGCGGGCGTCAGGGGCAGACCCCGGGTGGTCTTCTCCAATTCGTGGGCCAGCACATTGAGCAAGACCTCCGAATCGCTTTGCGTATTGATATGCCGGTGATCGATGGAAAACAGCTCGGCCTTCAAGGCCGCCGCGTTGGTGAGGTTGCCGTTATGCACCAGCACCAAACCGAAAGGCGCATTGACATAAAAAGGCTGCGCCTCTTCTTCACTGAAGGCATTGCCAGCAGTGGGGTAGCGCACCTGTCCCAAGCCCAGATGCCCCGGCAAGGCCCGCATGTTTCGTGTGCGAAACACATCACGCACCATGCCCTTGGCCTTGTGCATGAAGAATTTGTGTCCCATCTGAGTGACGATGCCGGCCGCATCCTGCCCGCGGTGCTGGAGCAAGAGCAATCCGTCATAAATCAGCTGATTGACCGGGGCGTCACTGACAACGCCAAAAATGCCACACATAGACCCAACTTTCCCTAAACCATCAGCCGCAACAAGGGCTCGGGCAGGACCGGCTTGAGGCCGGCCAAGACCAAGGCCAGCCACGGAGCCCACTCAGACTGTTCCCACCATACGGCCCGCTTGAAGGGTGTCAAATCGATCACCACCGCCAAGGCCAGCAAAATAACCAGTCCCCGCAAGGCGCCGAAGGCCGCACCCAGCAGCCGATCAATGGGCTGCAAACCCACGACCGCTACCAGCTTTCGCGAGAGCGAGGCTACCAACCCGGCCGCCAGCACGCAAGCCAGGAAGGTCAGCGCAAAACCCACCGCGTAGCGCATGGGATCGGACAGACCCTGCAAAGGCAGCACCACCGCCACCGAGGGGGTCAGCCACTGCGCCGCAAAAAAGGCAACCACCCAGCCGATCAGGGAAAACAATTCGAACACCAGACCGCGCCAAAAGCCCACCAGCAGAGAAATCAGCAGGATCGCAAGGAGTAGCCAATCAACGCCTGTCATGACCTGCTCAGAGCGTCAGGATCGAGGCGGGCAAATCCAGCGCCTTGATCCGTGCCACCGCTTTTTCGGCTTCTTCGCGACTTGGATACGGCCCGACGCGAACCCGGGTGCGCTGACCGTCTTTGGTATCGACCACCTGGGTGTAGGTTTTCAGCCCGGCCTTCTCCAATTTCTGGCGCACCTCCCGCGCCTTGCCCGCGTCCGCGTAGGCCCCCACCTGTACCACCACCCGTCCCGGCGTGCCCGTATCGCTGCCTTTGCCTTCCAGCAGATTCTGAGCTCGCTTACCCTCGCTACGCGGCGCTTCGGCCGCGCCCTCTGGACCCTTGGCCGGGGACGCGGCGGCGGCAGGTCCGGGGACCACCGCAGGTGTCGCGGGTGCAGCCGCCTTGGGCACGATTTCTTCCTTGTCCTGCAAGCTCGCCGATGCAGGCACTGCCGGGGGGGCAGACGCTTTTTCAGGCAGAGGACTCACCGCCGCGGTCGCAGCGGGCGCAGGACCCACCGGCGTACCGGGTTTGACCGTGGAGCGCGAAGGAATCTCCATGTCGATGTCGACCGGCACAGGGCGTGGCTGGCTGTCAAAGAGCAGCGGGAAGCCGACGACAGCGATAAGTACCAACACGGCCGAGCCGATGAGCCGCTGCCGGGCCCGCTTGCGCACCACCTCCACGCTCTCCGCATCGGCCGCTGCGGCGTTGGCTTTGGCGGCCCGGTCTCGTCGGAAACTGAAGAAGGACATGAGCAGGCGCAATCCGATGCTGGCAAGGAATCGACCGGGCCCTCAACCGGACAGATGCTGGGCCGACAAACGCGGCAATCCGCCTCTGAGAACCCCGCCGACCGTGAAGAATGAGCCGAAGACCACGATTCTATCAGCGGGGTCCGCCTCAGACAGAGCCCGCTCCAGCGCTTGAGACGGGCCCGGGTGGGTACTGCTGCTGCGCCCCCCGCCCACAGACGCCTGCCACCGGGTTTGCAGATCCTCGGCAGAAGCGGCCCGCGCGGTGGGCAGATCGCAAAAGTACCAACAATCGATCAAAGGCGCAATGCGCGCCAGCATGGAAGCCAAGTCTTTGTCCACCATCGCACCGAACACGGCATGAGTACGGGGATAAAAGCCCATCGCGTCCAGGTTTTCTGCCAGCGCGGCCACCGAATGCGGGTTGTGGGCCACATCAAGCACCAGCATCGGCTGGCCGGGCACGATCTGGAAGCGCCCGGGCCAATCGACCAACGCCAGGCCGTTGCGTACCGCCTGCGCCGTCACCGGCAGCCGATCCCATAAAGCGGTCAGGGCGGCCAGCGCGCCGGCTGCGTTGAGCAACTGATTGGCTCCGCGCAGGGCCGGATAAGCCAGGGCCGAATATCGCTTGCCGCGCCCGCTCCAGTTCCACTGCTGCTTGTCACCGGAAAACTGAAAGTCCGGGCCGAGCTGCCACAGGTCGGCATCCAGTAGATGAGCGGCTTTGATGACACTCTGCGGGGGGGAGGGATCGCTGACGATGACGGGTTTGCCAGTACGAATAATGCCGGCCTTTTCGCGGCCGATGGTCTCGCGATCGGGTCCGAGGAACTCCATGTGATCCAGGTCAATGCTGGTGATGATGGCGCAGTCGGTATCGATCAAATTGACCGCATCCAGGCGCCCGCCCATACCCACTTCAAGAATCACCACATCCAGCGGGGTGTGGGCCATGGCCGAAAAAATAGCCAGCGTGGTGAACTCAAAATAGGTCAGCGCCACCTCGCCGCGGATGTCCTGCGGCCGACCCGGCAAATAGCGCATATCACTGCCGCGCCGGGCACGCTCGACCGCTTGAAAGTGGGTCAACAGCAGGTCGGCGCTCACCGGCTGACCCCGCAGTCGACAGCGCTCCTCAAAATTCACCAGATGCGGTGAGGTGTAGAGCCCGACGCGATAGCCGGCCTGCGCGAGAATGGACTCAAGCATGGCGCAGGTCGAGCCCTTGCCATTGGTACCGGCTACCGTGATCACCGTGCCATCAAACTTCAGTTGCATACGCAAGGCCACCGCGCGCACCCGCTCCAGACCCATTTCGATGCCCTTGGGGTGCAGGCGCTCACAATACGCCAGCCATTCGTCGAGAGTTTGCGGCATGTCCATGACCGCGATTGTGTCGCAGCCCGGGGGCAAGACAAAGAGGCGGGGCGCAGATGTCAGAATGCGCTCATGCTCGAGCTCTACGGCATCCCCAACTGCGACACGGTCAAACAGGCGCGGCTCTGGCTCAATCAAGCCGGACTCACCCACACCTTCCACGACTTCAAGAAAACCGGTGTTGCTGCCGAGTTGCTTGAGCATTGGGCTGGTTTGGTGGGCTGGGAACGGCTGCTCAACCGCCGGGGTAGCACCTGGCGCCAGCTCTCCCCGGCAACCCAGCAGGCGGCGAGCGATGAAACCAGCGCCTTGGCCCTGATGCGCGCCCGGCCCAGCCTGATCAAGCGTCCGGTGGCAAGCTGGCCCGATGGGACAGTGACCGTGGGCTTTATTGCCGAGGACTGGCACAGGCTTTTACCTAAGTTTTTACCCGGATTTGTGAACCAAACTGGCCCGTCGTGCGTTAATTTGAGAAGATAAAGGGCGCGGCGGCACTGCTGCGATTTCCGTTCTCAAAAGAAGGAGTAGTTATGAGGTCCATCGTCTATGTTTGCGCGCTGACCACTTTGGCGCTTACCAGCGTGCCCGCATCGGCGCAGGAGGTGATGGCTCGCGTTCTTTCGAGCACCGCTGTCATGCAACAAGTGGCCGTGCCGCGGCAAGTCTGCACCACACAACCAGTGATCCAGCAAAGTCAACCGTCAGGCGCCGGCGCTGTCATGGGCGCCATTGCCGGCGGTGCCGTGGGCAATGCGGTGGGGGGCGGCAGCGGCCGCGATCTGGCCACGGTGATCGGTATCGTGGGCGGTGCGGTTCTGGGCAACCGAATCGAAGGCACGCGCGATGAGGTGCGCAATGTCCAGCAGTGCACCACCCAGACCACCTTCGAAAATCGCATCCTTCACTACGATGTGATTTACGAGTACGACGGCAAACGCTACAGCGTCAAAATGCCCAACGATCCGGGCCAGTTCGTGCGCCTGCAACTCAATCCGGTCGGCACCATACCGGCCGCCCCCACCAGCACGACCACCATCATTACCAGCCCGATCTCGAGCGCGCCGGTCTATCCGGTGGTGACTGCCGCACCTGTCTACATCACGCAAGCCCATCCAGCGCCCGTCCATGTACAGGTCAGCGGCCCGTTTACCTTCTACCCGGCCGCGCGGTTGGCCCCGGTCGTGCCCGTCGATATCTCGCTCCACTGGAGCCGCTACAACCACCCTCATCGCCGCTGGCACTGACCCAAGCCGGCCGTCTGCACGGCGGTGAGCAGCCCCAAGCGTTCCGGCAGCGCCGCCGATTCCGGCTGTGGGGCTGACCTA
>VGHR01000110.1 GCA_016868205.1 Betaproteobacteria bacterium | reverse complement strand
AAGGGCCTGAGCGACCTCGGCTGAACCCTGAAACACGGCCACCTCATCGGGTGCGAATACAGTGGCAATCACCTGTGCGAGCAGTTCCGACATCGCCGGCGTAAGCTCGGAGGGCTTGAGGATCGCGGTGTTACCCGCCGCCAGAGCGCAGACCAGCGGGCTGAGCGTCAGATTGAGCGGGTAATTGAAGGGGCCGATGATCAAGCAACGCCCGCGCGACTGAAACTGGATTTCGGCCTGGGTTCCCAGCGTCATCCAGGTGGCGCGCACGCGCCGCGGCCGCATCCACCCATCGAGATGCCGCAGAGCTTGATTGGCCTCCAGGCAAAAGGGCAGAAGTTCTCCCAGATCGACCTCGCCGGCGCTCTTGCGCAAATCCTGCTGCGCGGCGCGGTACCAGTCCTCCCGGCGATCAAGAACAGCCTCCCGCAGGCGGACGATACGCTGGCGCCTGTCCCGGGCCGATGACGCACGCCAAGCCAGCGCAGTTGGACCCTGCGCCTCAAAGATTTCGAGCCAACCCTGCGGTGGCACTGCCTCTTCCATCAACTCCTGTCCTTTCGGGGCCTGGCCTCCCGGAGGCTGCGCATCGCAGCCCGGAGCAGCGCCGCCGAGTTTAGACCCGGTCCGGTACACTCGAGGGGCATCCCCTAAAATCGTCAGATGTTTGTAAAAAAACCGCGACTAGCAACCTGCTTGACCGCCGCCATCTTGCTGATGGCGGCGCTGGCCGTGCGGGCCGACGAGTCGCTGGATGCGAAGGCGGTACCCGCCTACAGCCATCCCGCCGTGGAGTTGGCGCATACCCTGATCGGCATTCCCTACCGTTGGGCCGGTTCTGATCCCGCGCGCGGCTTCGATTGCAGCGGCCTGGTTTATTACATCTTTAATCAATTGCAGATCCGCCTACCGCGCATGCCACGCGAGTTGTTTCACAGGTCTGAGCAAATCGGCCGCGATGAGCTCAAGCCCGGCGATCTGCTGTTCTTTCACACATTCGCGCGGCTGTCCCATGTGGGCATCTACATCGGGGAGGGGCGCTTCATTCACGCACCCCGGCGCGGCCAGACGGTGCGTATCGAATCCATGGATAGCCGCTATTACCAGAAAAGATACGCCGGCGCCAGGCGCGTGATGGAACCATCGACCGATTCAACCCCCAAGTTCAACTTCTGACCTCATAACGGCTCCCCTCATGATTTTTGATCTGCACAGATTTTCAAAAAACCTGGCTTCACATCTTTTGCTTGCACTAGTGCTTTGCGGCCTGAGCCTGAGCGCCCGAGGCCAAAGCCCCGGCGCGCTTTCACTGCTGGCCGGACAGGCCGGAGCGCCGCCCGACCAAGTCGATGCACCGGCCTGGAAGACCTATTCCGAAGCGGTTCAGCGCAACTGGCAGCAGTACCGCAGGGAAATTGGCGAACCCATGCAGGCCTGGGCCGCCCAGCAGGTGCCTGCCTTCACCGACACGGTCTTCTACCCCTTCTCCGGCCCCGATTTCTCCACCGTCAGTCAACTTTTCCCGAAAGCCAAGCGCTACATCCTGGTGGCCATGCAAGCCGCCGAACGACCCATCCATCTGGCCGAACTCAAGCCCAGAGCGGCCCGGCAGACCCTGGAAGTGCTCACGCAAGCCTGGGGCAATTACGGGCAGAGCGGATTTTTTGTCACCGAGTACCTGGACAGATATCTGCACACAAATCAGGTCCGCATCGGTGCATCGACCTTTCTTGGCACCTTCTTTCAACTCAAGGGCTTGACGGTCCGCAGCATGGTGCCCATTTCAGTCAACGAGCAAGGTGAAATCGAAGAACTCGATCCGCGCGAGAGTCAGTGGCGCTCGGTGCGCTTCCGGCTCGATCGGGCCGGGGAGACCGTGGTGGTGGACTACCTGCGTATCGATCTGTCGGACAAAGGTTTGAGCGGTCAGCCCGGTCACCAAAAGTTCGTCGAGCAGGCCTCGTCTCATCCCGTATTGCTCAAGGCGGCCTCTCACCTGCCCCAGAACGCCGGCTTTTCCATCATTGCACAGCATTTGGTCAGTCGCTCACCCTTCATCATTCAGGATGAAACCGGAATACGCTACAAGCAACTGCAGGAGCAGTACAACCTGACCCTGTTCGGCAAGCTGGAACGCACCCACAGCGCCTTCGGTGGCTATCAGCGTGACCTGGTCAAGGCCTTTGCCGAAAACAAAGATATCCGGCCGCTGAACTTTCGCGTGGGTTACTTCAAGGGGGGCAGCTATGCCTTGATCCTGGCCCGACGCAAAGGCTAGCGGGCGGTCCGATGTGATCTCCGCCAACGGTCTGCTGCTGCTGCCCTTGCTGGCGGCCGTCTACCTTAGCTTGGAGACTCAACGCGCGCGGCTGATGCTGCTCCTGGCCGCTGGAGTCCTGACACTGAGCGCTGAAGTTGTGCTGGCCGATCCGGCTGAGCAACTCAAGTCCAGCCTGGATCTGCTGCTGGTGTGCGCGCTCATGCTGCTGTGCTGGCTGGGGTGCCGCCTGATGGGACGCAGCAGCGAGCCCTCCCAAGCGCTGCTGACCGCCCTGGTCATTTTGCAAGCCCTGCCCCTGTTTAGTTACAAGCTCCTGCTGGCGGGCTTGGCGGGCAGCTGGGCGCAGAGCCTGGCGCATGACCTGCTAAGTAACGCCACGCCCCCCCTGGGCCTGTCCGTGATGACCTTCCAGGCCATCAGCTACACCGTAGACAGCTATCGCGAGCAAGTGCCCACAGCCGACTGGCGCCACTTCGGCGTGTACATGACTTTCTTCCCCCACCTGGCGGCTGGGCCGATCCTGAAGGCCTCGGACTTCGTGACCCAGCTGATGGAACGCAGACCCGTCACCACAGACGATGCGCGAGCCGGGTTGTGGCGCATCTTCAAGGGCCTGTTCAAGAAGTTGGTGCTCTCCGACCTTATGGCCAAAGCCGGGGTCCATCCCGTCTTTGCAGACCCACAGGCTTTTTCTTCGGGCGAAATCATGGTGGCGGTTCTGGCCTTTACGGTCCAGATGTTCCTGGACTTTTCGGCCTACACCGATGTGGTGATCGGCAGCGCCCGCTTGCTGGGGCTCAAGTTGCCTGAAAACTTTGATCGCCCTTATCAAGCCACCTCGATCGCCGATTACTGGCGGCGCTGGCATATGAGCTTATCGAGCTGGGTAGGACACTATGTGTACCGCCCCCTGGGCGGTAACCGGGTGGTACGCTGGAAAATTTATCGCAATGTAATGATTTCCATCGTTTTGCTGGCCCTCTGGCACGGGCTCAGCGCGAACTTTCTGATCTATGGCCTCTTGCACGGCACTGCAGTGTGCTTCTATCGTTGGATGCGAGAGCAAGCAGGGTGGCAAAACTGGAGCCGGCGCAACCCTCTTCAAGCCAGTGCGGGCGGATGGCTGCTAACCTTCTCCTTCGTGGTGCTCGCGCGCATTCTGTTTAAGACGCCGACTTTCGAGGAAGCTGCGCTGCTCTGGCACAGCCTGCTGCATTCGGAGTTCAGCGCCTGGCCGCGATTCAGTCCAGCCTTTTGGATCTGCCTGACACTCGGTCTGTTTGGCTGCTTCATGCCCAATCGCTGGAAAATGCCGCTACAGCAGGCTTTTGAGCGCGGGCCCTTGCTCTTGCAGGGCCTGCTGATCGCCGCTGTATTGATGCTGGGAGCCAGACTCTCCGACGGACAGGCTCTGGCCTTCATCTACAGGAATTTTTAGAGCCATGCCATCACCCGATCAGGTCAATAAACAAGCTGCAGCCCACTTGATCGGGGTGATGTTGGTGGCTTTGTGCGCACTGCTGCCGCTTTACGCTTTTGACGATCTGCGCTCGTTGCGACCGACCCGGGTGCTCGGACCGGTCGGCCTGAACCTCCCGGCACCGTTGGCCCAGGAGCAAGCGTCTGAGACGCAAGCATCCCTGACAAGCCAGCCCGCGCTGGCACCCGATCCAACGCGACCGGCACCCGCCCTCGCCATCAGCCGGCCTGCGGCCTCCACTGAGGCCGGCAGTGCACCTGCGCCCATCTCCGGCCCAGCCTTGCACCGAACTGTCCCGCTTTTGCCGATTGAAGGGAGCGAACACCTCAAGCCCTTCTTCAAGGCACTCGACCGCAGCGATCGCACCACACCCGTGAGGGTCCTCCACTATGGCGACTCCACCCTGGCTGGAGACGGCATCGCCAAAACCGTCCGGGGCCAGCTCAAAGCCCAATTCGGTGACGGTGGCCCGGGCTTTTTTGTCGCTGGCATGGACCCGCGCTGGATGCGGCGCGATGATGTGCGCGTCAATCGCAGCGGAGCGTGGGACATCCACACCATACTCCACGGCGGTAACCAGGGGCGCTACGGACTTGGCGGCATCGTAGCCAAGCCGCGCGGTGACGCTCAGGTCCAGATCAATCCGGCGCGCTCGGGTCAAACCTTGGGTCACCGCCTTGAGGTCTACGCACAAAAGGGCCGCAAAGCGGAACCGCTGCGCATTCAAGTCAACGGCAGCGCGGTGGCCGCCAGACGGATAGAGCATCCCTCTTTCGACCAATGGGTGGTCGAGCATGACTCCGACATCGTATCGGGCACCGTACTGGTCAGCGAAACCGATCTGGAGCTTTACGGTCTGGTGCTGGAGGCCAAGGCGGGCATCACCTGGGAGACCACGGCGGTCGTGGGCGTTTCCAACGGATCCTTTCGGCAATTCAACGCAGTCCACCTGGCCGAGCAAAGTCAGGTTCGCAGGCCCGATCTGATTGTGCTGATGATCGGGGGCAACGATGCGTCCAATGGCGGCATCCTGTCCGGCGATGGCCGCGCCTATCGGCAAGGATTCGAGCGTGCCTTGCAGACCTTGCGCCAGGGCTCACCCCAGTCGGCCTGTCTGATCATGAGCCCGCTCGATCAAGGAATGCTCAGCGACTACGGCCGCGTCTATTCCAAGCGCACCATGCCCCGGATGGTGGAGCTACAGCGACAGGTCAGCCAGGAGCAGGGCTGCTCCTTTTGGGACGCATGGAGCTTTATGGGCGGCAAGGACTCATTTGCGCGGTGGCTCGATCAAGGCCTGGCATGGACCGATCTGGTGCATCTGACCGAACGGGGACTCAACCGCATCGGACAGGGTTTTTCCAGAGCGCTGCTTGAGGCCTACGAGCAGCACCGGAGCGGCCGATGAGGACCGGCTTCTTGCAGGCTCTCGTGGTCGGCCTGGCAACAGTCGGGCTGGGGCAATCGGCCGCCCAGGACGGCGAGTCCGCCAACGGTAGCCCCCTCCCCTCACCGGCCCTCACTTGGAGCTCAGCGAACCGAGATGCCCTGCACCAGAGCCTGCGCGTTAGTGGCGGGGCGTCACTGCCGCCCTTGAAATGCCAGGGGCCACAACGCGCGCCGCTGGCCGTGATTCGCCCAGGTGAGGGCGGCCCGGCGCCAGCTGGATCCGATGAGGAGCTGCCTCTGAGCGAACAGCAGGAACGCGAAGTGCGCCAGCTTGCCCTGCCGCCTCCTACCCAGGATGAGATCCGCAGGGCAATGCCACACGAGGAATGGCTCCGCGTCCTGCACCAACGCCTGAAAGGAGCGGCCGATGCACGCCTGGCGCGGGTGGGCATTTGGGGCGGTAGCCACATGGCAGCCGAGTTCTTTGTATCCGAAGTGCGCAAGCAGATGCAGGCCCGCTACGGCTCAGGCGGAGCCGGCCATGTCAACCTGCTTTATGGTTTGCCCGGACTGCGTCTGCCCGTGCAAGCCTTGTGTCGCCAGGGCAAATGGCACAACGAGCTGGCACCGCGAGCCCCGGGGTCTGAGGCAATCGCCGCGGGACTGGGTCTGTTCGTGCTCAGCAGCCGAGACTCTGGCGCCTCGGTCGAAATCGATCTGTCCGCCGCCAACGCGGACAATGGGGCGCGATCGGTCACCGTGCACTATCTCCGACAACCGGGTGGAGGCCTGATGGATGTGCTGGTGGACGGAGCTGTGCTGACGGTCATCGATACGGCCGGGGTACAGGCTGTGGGCAGCCTACAAATCAAGGCGGTGGCCGATATCAGTCGCCTTAAACTGGTCGCACAGAGCAAGGAACCCATCGGCTTGCTCGGTGCGTATGTCGATGATGAACAGGGGCTCGTGGTCGACAATTTCGGCATCGCCGGTGCCTCTGGAGCCTTCTGGACCCATGTGCGCAGCGACTTACTGCAACAGGCAGTAGCGCAACGGCGCTACGACCTGGTGATACTGGCTTACGGCACCAACGATGTCACCGGTGCGCAGTGGGACCCCCAAGACTACCGCGCGCGATTCGAATCCACGCTGCTGGCCATGCGCACCGCCATGCCGCAGCCGATGTGCATTCTCATCACGCCGGGCGACCGAGCCAGCAGCAGCCGGGTACAAAAGACGGTCAGGGGCAAAGACGGCAAACGACGCAAAGTGTTCCAGATTCAGTATGACCTCAATACCTATCCGCGCCGACACATGGAAACGGCAAGGATCCAGCGTGAAATCGGCCAGCGCCACCACTGCATGACCTGGGACTTGTCGATGGAAATGCGCAAGGCGGGTGGCGCCTACGCGCTGATGAAACAAAATCCGCCCTGGATGGCGCGCGATCTGATTCATCTCACGCCTCTGGGCTACCAGGAAATGGCCAAAGCGTTTTGGAAGTGGCTGCGCCTGTAAGGCAGCTTGGCCCTTCCGGGCAAGTCAACGAAGGCGAGAAAGAAAATCAAGCAATGCGGCGTTGAAGGAGTCCGCGCTGTCAACAAAAAGGGCGTGGCCCGCCTCCTCGAACAGGGTCACCATGGCCCCTGAGCGCAAGGCAAGCAACTCTTGCGCCTGCGCCGAAAACCGCGGCGTGATGGCGTACCACAGCGGGACTGAGGCAGCCAGAACCGCCTGCTTGTAGTACTCACGGGCATGCGGCTTATCAAGCAGGCGCCAAGCCACCGCGGGCTCGAGCTGGCTGGCCGAGCGCTCCACCAACTCAAGCAAGTCATCCTGCGGTGGTCGCTTGAAAATCGCCCGCGAAAAATCGCTGACATAGCGCTGGAACAATTCGCGCTGCATGGGTCGTGCGGCCCTGCTGCCTGAAGAAACCGGAGCGGGCCCCATGCCTATCGAGTTGTCGATCAAGACCAGGCCCCGCAGGCCCGGCATTGGGTAGCGTGTGCTTGTCTCCAGAATCTCCATCACACCCAAAGACCACGCCAGTAAAACATACTCGCCAGAACCGAGATGCTCAAGAAGTTCCTTGATATCCCTGGCACGCCGTTGAGCCGACATGTCGCGCACCTTGACCTGCGATCGTCCCTGGCCCCGGGGATCCAGCACCACCACCCGGTAGCGGTCTGAAAAGGCAGCCACCTGATGCCTGAATACATCGCCTGGCATCAACCAGCCCGGGACGAAAACCAGCGTGAGCGGGCCTTGACCCGCAGAGACATAGTGCAAAGACACCCGATCCGATGTCCTGAATACCTGCCTCTCGAGCGCAAGGACCGGGTTTGACAGACTCATCAGGAGGAGGCCGCAGAGGGATCCGACAGTGAGCAGGGATTTGAAGCGCTTCACGGACTGACTCAGCGCCGGGACGGCGTATCGAGCAGATGCCGGGCCACAATTTCCTTCATGATTTCAGTGGTGCCGCCGTAAATCCGCTGCACCCGCGCGTCAGCCCATGCACGCGCGATCGGGTACTCGCTCATATAGCCATAGCCACCGAAAAGCTGCACACACCGGTCGAGGACGGAGAACTGCATTTCCGTCGTCCAAAATTTGGCCACCGAGGCCGCCGAAGTATCGAGTTCGCGCCGGATGTGCCGGGCCAGACAATCCTTCAGAAAAGCGCGTGCAACTTGCACATCGGCATAAGCTTGCGCCAGGGCATGTCGCACCACCTGTTTGCTTGCCAGGGGCGCGCCAAAGGCTTGGCGCTGCGTCACATACTCGCAGGTCCATCGTACGGCCGACTCCATGGCGCCCACGGCGGCAATGGCCACCAGCAGTCGCTCCTGGGGCAACTCATTCATCAGATAACTAAAGCCCTGACCCTCTTGACCCAAAAGACAGTCGCTGGGAACCCAGAGGTCATCGAAAAAAAGCTCAGAGGTGTCCTGCGCATGCATGCCCATCTTCCGCAGTCGGCGCCCCCTTGAAAAGCCCGGCCGCGATGTGTCAATCAGAAAAAGGCTGATGCCACGGGCACCCTGCTGAGGGTCGGTCTTGGCCGCCAGGACAATCAAGTCCGCGAGCTGACCATTGGAAATGAAAATCTTCTGGCCCTTGATGAGGTAGCCCCCGTCGTGAGGCGTCGCACGCGTGCGAATAGCCGCCAGATCACTGCCGGTTCCTGGCTCGGTCATCGCGATGGCCGAGATGACCTCGCCACGCGCCATGCGCGGCAGCCAGGTCTGCTGCTGAGCGGGGCTACCATAGTGAAGCAGGTAGGGCGCCACAATGTCCGAGTGCAGGTAAAACAGCGGACCGGTATGTCCGCCGCGCGCCAGTTCCTGGACCAGGACCGCACTGTGATTGAAGTCGGCGGCCGCGCCTCCGAGTGACTCGGGTAATTCCATGCACAGAAGTCCCAACTCGCCCGCCCGCGTCCAGAGCGCACGCGGCACCTGACCCTCCTGCTCCCA
>VGHR01000109.1 GCA_016868205.1 Betaproteobacteria bacterium | reverse complement strand
GCGCTAACGCACCCCCTGCGCTGCTTGAGCATCAGCCAGATCAGGCCGGCCCCTGTCAGTCCCAGGGGAAGCAGCGAGCCCAGATTGAGCCAGGCCCAGCCTTGGGAGGTGACCAGCACCCCTGAGGCGAAAGAGGAGACGGCCATGACCGCGAAGACGCAGAAGTTCAGCGCCCCTTGCGCTTTATCGCGCTCCTCGGGCCGGTAGGTGCTCAGCGACAGTGAGGTGCTGGCCGTAAAAAGAAAATTCCATCCCACGCCCAGCAGAAAAAGTGCGACTTCGAAGTGATGCAATTGCTCGCCAGAGACGGCTACCAGCACACAGGCCATGTTGAGCAGCAGACCCGCGCCCATGATGTGCAGGGCGCCCAGGCGCTTGATCAGATGGCCGGTGAAAAAGCCGGGTGCAAACATGCCGATGACATGCCATTGCAGGACCAGGGCTGCATCAGAAAAGGGCAGGCCGCAGGTCTGCATGGCCAGTGGAGTGGCCGCCATCAACAAGTTCATGACCCCGTAGCCCAGTGCGCCGGCCAGGGCCGCGACTACAAATGCCGGTTGCCGCGCGATCTCCGACATGGGCCGGCCCCCTTCGCTGGCCAATTGGGGCGCTGCGGGTGGGAATTCGATGAACGCCAGCAACAGCACACCCAGCAGCGCGACCAGCGCAAGGGCCAGATAGGCGCCGGCAAATGGCACTGCGGTTATGGAGCGGGTGAAGGCCGCCAGATTGGGCCCTGCGATGGCGCCGATCAGGCCTCCGGCCATGACCAGGGAAACTGCCTTCTCCCGGGCCGAGGGCTGGGCCAGTTCGGCTGCGGCAAATCGGTAGAGTTGCGCATTGGCGTTGTAGAAGCCGGCCATAACGGTGGCGCCCACCAGGAGCCAAAAATGCCCCAGATAAGTGGCCCAGGCGCAAAGAAGGCAGGACAGGATCCCCACGCCCATGCCGATCTGGAAAGAACTCTTTCGGCCGTAGTTTTTCTGTGTCCAGGCGACCAGGCTGGTCGACAGGGCGCCGCCCACCACATAGCCCATCACCGGCAGCGTGGCCATCCAGCCCAGTGGGGCCAAGCTCAACCCGACCAATCCATTGATGGCAATGAAAGTGACATTGTTGGTAAAGAACAGGCCTTGGCAGGCGACCAGCAACCAGAGATTGGCGTTCATGAGCTGCCTTTATACATCCGGCGCCCCACCCGGCCCCCTCGCGTCCCTTGGCTCAAGTCAAGGTGCCGGCGGGCGTTGCAGGGCCAGGATGAGTGCGGTCAGCGCTGCCGTTTCGGCGCGCAGGATCCGCGGACCCAAGGAGACCGGCACGAAACCGCAGCCCCGTGCCCTGGCCTCTTCGTCGCTGGACAGGCCACCCTCGGGGCCGCTGAGGAACAGCAGGTCGCCCTCGGAGGCCAAGGCCAGGAGCGACGGGCTCAGGCCACCCTCGGGGCCGCTGAGGAACAGCAGGTCGCCCTCGGAGGCCGAGGCCAGGAGCGACGGGCTCAAGATCGTGGCGCCGGGCTGCAGCGACAGCACAAACCGATGTGTGGGGGTTGAAGGGCTCGAGGCCAACCACGGCCCCAGCTCGCACGGCGCACCGATCTCGGGCAAGCGGTTGCCCCCGCACTGCTCGCAGGCGGCGGCTGCCACGGCCTGCCAGTGCAAGCGTTTTTTGTCGGCGCGCTCGCCCGCCAGGCGCACCACGCTGTGCGTCGTCATCAGGGCTTGCAGACTGGCGGCGCCGAGCTCGGTGGCTTTCTCCACCAGCCAGTCCATGCGCTCATTGGCGGGCATGCCCAGGGCCAAATGCACCCGCCGCCCCGGCTCGGCGTCGATGGCGTCGAAATGCAGCACGCGGACGGTTACCTGCCGGCGCTCGATGCGCTCGATCTGTGCCCGCCATTGCCCGCCGCGGCCATTGAAAAGAACCAGCTCCTGCCCCGGCTGCATACGCAAGACCTGCACATGCCGCGTAGCCCCTTCGGGCAGGAAAAAGCGGTGTCCGGTGTTCGGATCTGCGTCAATGAAAAATCGCGGCATGCTCAAAAGGTGTAGGCGGCTCGCAAGTCGCCGCCTTCAATCTGTTCGATCAGGCGCAGCAGGGGCGCCAGCGGCCGGTAGCGCGAGGCCGTTTGACGCACATAGGCGATGAACCGGGGCGCGTCGGCCAGGTACTGGGGCTTGCCGTCGCGCAGCGTGAGTCGCGCAAAAATGCCCAGGATCTTGAGATGGCGCTGAAGGCCCATCCATTCCACCGCCTCGTAGAACTCGCCGAAGTCCGAGCCCACCGGCAGGCCGGCTTTTCGTGCGTGTTGCCAATAGCGGACGGTGATGTCGATGACAAACTCTTCATCCCAGCTTAAGAAGGCGTCGCGCATCAAGCTGGCGATGTCGTAAGTGACGGGCCCGTAGACGGCGTCCTGGAAGTCGAGAATCCCCAGGTCCTGGTCCGGTGCCTCGGCCTGCACCATCAGATTGCGCGGCATATAGTCCCGGTGCACATACACCCGTGCGCCACCGAGGGCGTTCAGGTTGTGGCGCTTGATCAGCGCAAAGCTCTCTTGCAGAGCCTGCGTTTGCGCCGGCTCCAGCACCACCCCGCGGTGCTGCGCGATATACCACTGAGGCAATAGCGCCAGCTCGCGCGAAAGCAAGGCATCGTCGTAGGGCGGCAAGATGCCTGGCGCAGAGGCCCTTTGCCAGCGCGCCAGAGCCTCGACCGCGCGCATATAGAGCTCGTGCGATGGCTCGCCGCGCTGCGGTGAGCCTGTTGGCGTCTGAGTCTGCAGCCATTGCATGAGGGTCTGCTGACCCAGATCGCTGAGCAAGACAAAGCCATGGGCCTGATCCCAGGCCAGAATCTTCGGCACCCGCAGGCCAGCAGCCTGCATCAGGGCGGCCACTTTGACAAAGGGCGCGCAGTCCTCCTTCTCGGGCGGGGCGTCCATGATCACCAGGCTGCCCTCTGTTTGCGCCCGTACCCGCAGGTAGCGCCGGAAGCTGGCATCGGCCGAGGCCAGATGCACGCTGCTTGGGTCGATGCCGTAGGCCGGGTCGAGCTTGGCCAGCCAGGCCTGGAAGGCCGCTTGTCGTGCGCGATCGGTCCAGTGCACGGGCTCGACACGGCTAACTCCCTGTTTGTGGGGGATTTCCTCAGCGTGGGTCATGGATAATCAAACGGTTTTTTCGACGCGACAGACGGATTTATCTCACATTCACGATGCGCCCAGCCCTTGGCTCTCGGTTTTTTCTTGCGGCCGGCGCAGTATGGGTGCTCGGTACGGGAGTCGATGCGAGCGCGCAGCCGACCGAAGGCTTGGGCGGCTTGAAGTTGCGATCTTCGTCGATGCTGATTGAAGCCCCATCGGAGGAAAGCGACCGCCTCACGCCCTCTTATGTGTTCGGCGATCGCATCACCGGCCTGACCGACACGCGCGTCGTTGTTGAGGGGCAGGCTCTGGTGCGGCGGGGCAAATCGGTGGTGCGCGGCCAGCGGCTGGAGTTCGAGGAGTTGACCCAGACCGTCACCGGCACCGATCCGGTCCGGGTCAGCCGGTCCGGGCATGTCTTCGATGGCCAGGGGCTGAATCTGCGCATAGACAGCTTCGAGGGTTATTTCCTGCAGCCGCGCTATCGTTTTCTCTCCGGCGCCAACGGGCAGGCAACTCGTTTTGATTTCAAGGGTGAGCAGCGCATGAGCGCTGCGGTAGCGACCTACACCACCTGCGAGCGTGACAACGAGGAAAGCTGGAAACCGGCCTGGGAGCTGGTGGCGCGGCGCTTCGACTTTGATTTCGAGGCAGAGGTGGGGCGTGCATTTCTGCCGCAGCTCAAGTTTTACGACTTCACCATTTTGGCCTGGCCTGGCTCCGTGACTTTTCCCCTGAGTGACAAGCGCAAGTCGGGCTTTCTGCCGCCCTCTTTCGTGCTGGATACCAACTCGGGTGTCACCGTGGTGGCGCCCTATTACCTGGACATTGCGCCCAACCGCGATGCCACCCTCACGCCCTCGGTGATGACCAAGCGGGGGGTCAATCTGGGCGTGGAGGCGCGCTACCTGGAGCCGACAGACCAGGGCGTGATGCGCGTGAACTTTCTGCCCAATGACCGACTCGCTCGTACCGACCGCTGGTCCTATGGCTGGCAGCACACGGGTCGCTGGCCGTCCCCGGGTGCAGGGTTGAGCCCCTTGAGCTACAGCGCCATCGTCAACCGGGTCAGCGACGATGCCTACTGGCGCGATTTCCCGAGGTCGGGCGATGTCACCACGCAGCGTCTGCTGCCCGTCGATCTGAACCTGGGCGGCTCCTTCGGGGCCACCGGCTTTAGCATCCGCGCCTTGCAGTGGCAGACCCTGCAGGATCCCGTCTCGCCGATCACACCGCCCTTCGACCGTCTGCCGCAGATTGTGCTGAGGCAGGGCCGCAGTTGGGCCGCCGGTCCGGTGCCGCTGGACTTCTCGATTGAGACCGACTTCACCCGATTCACGGCCCTGCGCCGCCTGACGGGGCAAACCAACGGCGACCGGATTTTTGCCCGCGCTCAGTTGAGCAGTCCCTGGGTGTGGCCGGCTGGGTACATCACACCCAAGCTGCAATTTCACGCCACGCATTACAGCTTTGAGGAAACCTGGAAAGGCGCCAATTCGGCCCAGCGGCAATTGCCCACCTTCAGTTTGGATTCGGGCCTGGTCTTTGAGCGCCCCTGGCAATGGGCGGGTCAGAGCTATGTGCAAACCCTTGAGCCGAGGGCCTTCTATGTCTACACCCCGTATCGCAAGCAAAGCCAGTTGCCGCTCTACGACAGCGGGGTCAACAACTTCACCTTTGCCACGGTTTTCACGGAAAACCAGTTCGCCGGTCATGACCGCATTGCCGATGCGAATTTGCTCACCCTGGGTTTGACATCTCGATTCCTCTACACCCAAACGGGTGCTGAAGCCTTGCGAGTGGGGGTGGCCCAGCGCATCCGCTTTGAGGATCAGCGCGTGGCGATTAGTGGCGATGCGCCGACGCCGGCTGAGCGTTTGAGTGATTTGCTGATTGGCGCTTCGGTCAACCCCACCGAGCGCTGGACCCTGGCGGTGTTTTCCCAGTACAACCACGAGCTCAATCAGTATCAGCGTACCACGCTGGCCGGGCGCTTCAATCCCAGCCCGTATCGGCTGATCAACGGCTCTTACCGCATCCAAAAACCCTTGACCGTGGGCGACCGAGGCAGTGAACAAATCGATCTGGGCTGGCAGTGGCCGGTCAACGATCTCTGGGGAGATCGGGGCCAGAATCTGGGTGCGGGCCGAGGCCAGGGCGGCGGCCGTCTCTATAGTGTGGGGCGGCTCAATTACAGTGCAACCGACCGCCAGCTGGTCGAGGCGGTGCTCGGTTTCGAATACGATGGCTGTTGCTGGATCAGCCGTGCGGTGGTGCGGCGAACCTACAGTGCTTCCAGCCGTGCCAACACCCAGATCATGTTTCAACTTGAACTCGTCGGCTTCTCCCGCATCGGCAACAATCCTTTGAGTCTCTTGAAGAACAACATTCCTCGTTACCAATTGCTGCGGGAAGGGGTGAGCATGCCCAGCCGCTATTCCAACTATGACTGATCTGCTACCACGGCCGGGGCCTCTGGCCCGAGGCGCTCTCGCACTGTCGGTTCTTGTGAGCGGGCTGGCTGCCTGGGCTCAAACCGCGCCCGCCGCACCCCCGGGCGCGGCGGCGCGTGCCCTGGACTACATCGTTGCGGTGGTCAATGCAGAACCCATTACCAACCAGGATGTACGCGCCCGCCTGCAGCGCCTGGCGCCGCAGGCGACCGGCCGGACAGGGGCCGGCGAACTGTCCCGGCAGGCACTGGAGAGCTTGATTGCCGAGCGGGCCCAGGTGCAACTGGCGCGTGAAAGCGGGATACGGGTCGATGAGGCGCTGGTCGATGAGGCCGTGGCCGATGTGGCGCGGCAAAATCAAATCACGGTCGACGAATTGCGCCGGCGCTTGGCGGCAGAGGGTGTGGGCTTTGAGCGTTATCGCCGTGACCTGCGTGAGGAGATTCTGATCAGCCGCCTGCGTGATCGTGAGGTGGAGGCGCGGGTCCGGGTGAGCGAGCAGGAGGTGGACCGGCAATTGAGCGAGCAGCAGGCGGCCGCGGCCAAGGCGGAGCCCACGCAGCTTCATCTGGCGCAGATTTTGGTGGCCGTCCCCGAGGACAGCTCCCCCGAGCGTGAGCGGCAATTGCTCGCGCGGGCCGAGCAATTGCGCAAGCAACTACAGGACGGGGCAAATTTTGAGGAGCTGGCCCGCCAGTTTTCTGATGCGCCCGACAAACAGGGCGGCGGCAGTTTGGGCCTTCGCAGCCCCGACCGATACCCGGCGCTTTTCGTGGATGCAGCCCGTCCTCTGGCGCTCGGTCAAGTCAGCCCGCCGCTGCGCAGCGGCGCTGGCTTTCATTTGCTCAAACTGCTCGAGCGCAGGACGGCTCTTGACGAGTTGAGCAGCGTCCAGCAGACCCGCGCCCGCCACATCTTGCTGCGGCCCAGCGTGCGCCTGAACGAGGCGGCCGCGCGGGCCCGGCTGGCTGACTTCAAGCGCCGCATACAGGCTCGGCAGGATGATTTTGCCCAGCTGGCCAAGGAGTTCAGTGAGGATGGATCGGCGCGCAATGGCGGAGACTTGGGCTGGGCCTCGCCTGGCATGTTCGTCCCCGAGTTCGAGCAGGTCCTCGACAGCCTGGATGTGGGTGAGGTTTCAGCCCCACTGGTGTCACGCTTTGGCGTTCACCTCATTGAGGTGCTGGAACGGCGTGAGGTGCCGCTGACCGAGAAGGAAAAGCGCGAAATGGCCCGCCGTGAGGTGCGCGAGCGCAAGGCGCAGGAGGCTCTGCGCGCCTGGCTCCAGGATGTTCGCGGTCGCGCTTATGTTGAATACCGAGAGCCGCCCCAGTAAGAGCGGCGCGGGGTAACCTTGAGGCATGTCGCCCGCAAGCGGTTTGGCCAGCACTTCCTGGTCGATACCCTGCTCATTCATCAGATTGTTCAGGCCATCGCGCCACGACCCGGCCAGGCGATGGTCGAGATTGGTCCGGGCCTGGCCGCGCTCACTCAGCCCCTGGTGGAGCGTCTCGGGCGCCTGGTGGTGGTGGAACTCGATCGAGACCTGGCGGCGCGCCTGCGCGAACATCCTCAGCTTGAACTGATTGAGGTCGATGTCCTGTCGCTGGACTTTCGGGATCTGGCGGCACGCTGTTGTGCTCCGTTGGCCGCGCAGCGCCTGCGTGTGGTCGGCAACTTGCCGTACAACATCTCCACGCCCATCCTGTTTCATTTGATGGGCGCCGCCGATCTGATCGCCGACCAGCATTTCATGCTTCAGAAGGAGGTGGTCGATCGGATGGTGGCCCGCCCGGGGAGCAGTGACTACGGTCGCCTGAGTGTGATGCTGCAGTGGCGCTACGCGATGGAGCAGGTGCTCTTTGTCCCGCCCTCGAGCTTCGATCCGCCGCCGCGGGTTGACAGTGCGGTGGTCCGGATGGTGCCCCTGGCCCAGCCCCCTCGTGTGGACCCTGTGATTTTTTCGGAGCTGGTTCAGGTGGCGTTTAGTCAGCGGCGCAAACTGCTGCGACACACCCTGGGGCCGTGGCTCGAAGCACGCAAGCCACTGGAGAGCCGATTTGATTTGCAGCGTCGCGCCCAGGAGGTCGCGGTGCAGGAGTATGTGGATCTAGCGCAGACAGTTTCACCGGCCTAGGCGGTCTGCACCGCCCTCTTGTGAAGGCGGCGATGACTGCAAGGACTCAATCAGCGTCGTATCAGGCAGCCGCCAGCCAGTAGCCGGCATTGAAAGGGCTGCTCATGCGCAAAGCCAGGGGCGAGACATCCACCAGTTTATCAGTGGGCATGACCTCGCCGCTCTCGTCGGCTTGCTGGGCCTCGTTAGCCCGTTCCCCTTGGCCAATCTCTGGGGAACGGGCTACAGAAAAGAATAGAAACATCGGAAGGGTATCTTTCGGTCGGCCCAGTAATCGGCGGCGTCGCGGAAGATGTCCAGGAGTTGCTCGCGCGCCTCCTTGTCGAATTTGCCGTTGGCTGGAATATGCTCCAGCACGACGATAAAGCCCGGTTGCTGGCCGGACTTGTGCACCAGGTCGGTCATGCAGTCGTACAAGGCGTCGAAGTTCTTGCCGAAATGCGAGGGAAAGGTGTACTGCGCTGCGATCATGTCCAGCACATCCTGCTTGCTCTGGGCCTGCCCCAGATTGGCATAGAGGAAGTGATGGCCCAGCGCAGTGGCGGCCTCCTGCAGGTCCTGAACCCGGAAAGCCCGGATCGACTGCACGATATTGGGTCTGACAGTACGAAGTGGCGTGTCCATCTCCGCGGTTCTTCCTATGAATATCTCAGGTTCAAAAAACAAATCAAAAACCGTTTGCGCCTGGCACCGAACCTTTAGGGCACGATGCGCCGGAAACTCGCGTAGTGGTCCTCGGTGTAGTAGCAAACATCCGGTGTCTTCACTACTTGGCCGCCACAGACGATTCGTCGCGCCCCGCGATGACTTACCCCTGGTGTCCTGACGGTATATTCGCGGTAATAGCCGCGAGGGTGCTGCGGCAGCAGCTTTTCCCGATTCCCAAATACCGTGCCGTCTTTTTCATGTTTGAAGGGCCCGCCCGTGTGAATCAGCGCCAACATCTGTTGGCCCTGCACTGGAAGCTGCGCTGCTGCAATCGTGGGCTCGAGCGGCTTGTCCAGACCGCTCGGG
>VGHR01000108.1 GCA_016868205.1 Betaproteobacteria bacterium | reverse complement strand
CACTTGAGTCGGTCCGAAGGACCATCAAGAAAAACATCAGCGTGGAGTACCGGCACATGAGGCAAGGCGGGTCGATGCTGGAGCCTCTGGTTGAACGAGCCATCGACATCACTGACCGCGCTTTGCGTGTTCTACCGCGACATGACTCTTGAGGTCCTTAGCGAATAATTTTTTTGCTTCGTCCCCTGACCCCTGAACACATCCACGCTGTGGACGGCCTGGGTGATGAGCACGCCGCCACCGTCGCGCGCGCGGGTGCCGCGCCCGGCCTGTTCGTAATAGCTTTGCGGCCGCCACCAGGGCACGCTGACCGAGGCGGCCTTGGCACAGGCCCTGGACAGCGGACAGCTCTCGCTGGCCTGCCCGGATGTGTTCGCGCAGGAGCCTTTGCCCCCGGGTCGTCGGCTGCTGCAACGCCCGGATGTGATTGCCACCCCGCACATGGCCTGGCTGACGCAGGACATGTTTCACCGCGCGCTGGAGCTGGCCATCGACAACACCCGAAGGGTGGCGGCGGGGCTGGCTTTGCAGCATCGGGTCGCCTGATTCTCACCGCCACTGGGTCTTGATCTTGAAAATGTCTACCGTCCGCATCACCCCCATCGCCATCCAGGATCCCCCCCTGCTCAATGCGGCAGGTGTGCGCGAGCCCCGGGGCTTGCGCGCCATCATCGAGGTCGAGGGCAGCAACGGCGAGGTGGGCCTGGGTGAAACCTATGGCGACGCGCCGGTGTTGGACCTGCTGCGGCGTGTTGCACCTGTGCTCAAGGGGTTGTCTGCCTTTGATGTCGACGCCTTGCTGCGCATAGTGCGTGAGCAATCGCGGGTCGGTCGGTCCAGTCATGTCGAGATGGAACTGGCTCCGGGTTCCTTGGGCAGCAACCTCGTCAGCAGTGTATTTTCCGCCTACGAGGTCGCCTTCATGGACCAGCAGGCCCGTTCGCTGAATATGCCCCTGGTCGAGCTGCTCGGCGGGGCGGTGCGCCGGGAGGTTCCCTACTCGGCCTACCTGTTTTACAAGTGGGCGGCCGAGGTGGATCCGGAATACGGCTCCGACCCTTATGGGGAGGCAGTGAACCCGACGCAGATCGTGGCGCAGGCCCGGCAAATGATCGACACCTATGGTTTTGAAAGCATCAAGCTTAAGGCGCAGAATTCGGATGACACCCTGATTTTTGGCGGTAAGATCATTGATCGCAAGACCAATGAAACGGTGTTCGAGCGACAGGTCAGCCGTTTTGGCGTTATTGGGGTGAGGAATTTATGATGAAATCGGCGATGCTCAAACAAATGGTTGCCTTGGGTCTGATGGTGGCCGCCAGTGGCCTGATGGCTGCTGAGGGTCGGCACGCGCTGATCATCGGGATTGGCCAGTACTCGGCAGCCTCTGGTAGTGATACGCTTCCGGGTGTGCCGGTCGACATGCAAAACGCTCGCAAGATGGCGCGTGCCATGGGTATCGATGAGGCGGCGATTGTCGAACTGCGCGACAGTCGGGCCACGAAATCGCGCATCATCTCGGCGTTGGAGAAACTCCGTGACTCGGTCAAGGAGGGAGACCGGGTTCTGATCTATTTTTCTGGCCATGGCGCTCGCCACGGGGCCCCGGGCAAGTGCTCCGAGGGTTTGCAGACCTTCACCGAGGGCCGTTACACGGTCAACGATCTTCTGACCGAAGAAGAACTGGCCCGCTACACCTTCCCCATCGGGCAGAAGGCTGACAAGATCATCACTTTTATCGACGCCTGTCATTCCGGTGGCCTGCTGACGGCCAAGACCCGGTCGCTTGGTGGCGTCACCCTGCGCGCGCGCGCGAGCAATGCCTCATCGGACTGCTCAGTGGCAGTCAACCAGAGGAATACTCGCAGCTTCGGTTCCGTCATGTCCCGCTTGGGGGCTGCACAAGAGAATTTTGTGCAAATCGCCGCCGCCGATTACAACGAGGTCTCCTGGGATAACCCCCAGTATGGGGGACTAGTGACACACACCATGACCCAATGCCTGGTAGGGGATGCACGAGATCTCGATCGCAGCGGAGCGGTATCTCTCGACGAGATACGGGCGTGCGCCCAAACCAAGCTCAATGACCTCATGAAGCCTCATGCGGCGGCGGGCATGGCCCCTTCGACGATTCAGGTCCGGGGGTCACGTAATCTGATCGTGGTGCCAGTGGCGTCGCAACCGGCCCGCCCCACGGGGACCCAGGTCGCTTCCGCCGCGCCGGGACGACCCGGTGGCGCCACCTCCGAGCAGAGGCCCTCTGGGCCCATTCCGCCCCAGACGGTCTCTCAGGTCGTGCCTTCGCCACAGCCGATTGCGCCCCCTTCAGTCCCGGCGCCTCCTCCCGTAACGGAGTCCTCAGCACCGCAGGTGGCCGTGCCCGCTCCCCAGGTGGCCGTGCCCGCTCCCCAGGTGGCCGCGCCCGCTCCCCAGGTGGCCGTGCCCGCTCCCCAGGTGGCCGTGCCCGCTACCCAGGTGGCCGCCGTCACACCGCAGGCTGAGCCGCCCTCCGCCCCCGAGCAGCCGCAGGTTCAGCAACTTGCTTCGATGGCGACGCTCAATGACATCTTGGCTCAGCGCAACGGACATTACAGGATCAACGTCAGCGCGCCGAGCAAGTTGGTGATCAACAAAGACTTTCTCAATTTCTCGGTTCGGTCCAGCGTGGACGGCTATCTCTATGCCGTGATGCTCGGGTCGGATGGAAAGAGTTTTTATCTGCTGTTCCCCAACCGGCTTGATGGCGACAACAAGATCAAAGCCAATGTTGAGTACAAATTTCCTCGACCTGGTTGGGCTGTCAAGGCCGGTGGACCCGAGGGCGTCAACAATATCCTTTTCGTGGTGAGCCAGTCGCCGCGCGATCCAAAGATTTTTGTGCCTGAAGATTCCGGTGGAGGCGTGTTCACCTTCTCTGTGACCGACCTCGTGGGTCGCCAGCGCCTGATCGACTTTTTCCTCGGTCGCGGTGTTCAGGGACGCAACGGTGCGATGGCAGCGAATTTGGTCAAGGTTCAGGAGGTACGTCCATGAAATCCTATTTGGCTTTTCTCGGTGCCCTGCTGCTGGCCAGTGCTGGCCTGGCTCAGCAGGCCCCCCGCTCAGATTTGACGGTCGATGAAATCGTCAATGCTTTGTCCCCCGCGCCGAAGACGCGTAGCCTGGGGCGAAACCTGAAGGTTGAACCCGCCAAAATTGACATGACCGTCAATTTCGACTTCGATTCGACCAATCTGAAGAACGAAAGCAAGCCCCAGCTTGAGCGACTGGCCGAGGCCTTGAAAAACGAGCGGCTGCTGCAGCTGCGCTTTCAGGTGGAGGGCCACACCGACGCCCGCGGCAGCGCCAACTACAACCTGGGGCTATCCTCTCGCCGGGCCGATTCTGTGTTGTCATTCCTGGTGCAGCAGGGCATAGACAGAGAGCGACTACAGGCGGTGGGCAAGGGATTTACCGAACTGCTTGAACCCGCCGACCCAGCCTCGGCCAAGAATCGCCGCGTTCGCATCATGACCCTGGAGTGAGCATGAAGGCTTTTGGATTCGCAATTGGCTTGATGTTGGCGCTGCCGGCTTGGTCTCAGTCGTCCTGGCTCGTGACGCCCGAGGAGGCCCAGGCGGCACGGGACGCGGGCGATATCATCATCGTGGCTCGCTCCACGCTGCCACAGGGTGCGCCCAGGATTGAGGTGGTGGCCCCCGACCTCTCGCGACCGGTCCAGGTGCCCGCCCGTATCGAAGTCCGGTTCACCGGCGGAGGCTCTTCCGAAGCCAGGCCAGAAACGTTCAAGGCGCTCTACGGCGCGTTCAGGCTGGATATCACCCAGCGCCTGCTCAAGTTTGCAAAGGTGACTAAAGAAGGGATCGTGGTCTCGGAGGCCGAATTGCCCTCAGGGCGCCATCAGCTTCTGCTGACCATGACCGACACGCAGGGTCGCCAGATACAGCAGACGGTGAGTTTCACCGTTCAATAGTCAGCGCAGGAAGAAAAAGTCACCCATGGTTTGATCGTAGAGCGCAGGCACTTGCTCGTGACCGATCGTTTTGGCTTTTTCCACCACTTCGTTTCGCACATTGCGCACCACTCGGTCGATTGAAACGCCGGGGCGGCTCATTTCCTTGAGGAAGACGCGGGTGAAGAGGCCGTTAGGCTCCTTGTCCTTTTCGCCGAGCCTGTCCAGCGCCTGCTGACCGGCACCGGCTGAAAAGATCACCATTTGCCCTGAGACCGCCGTAGCCGGGGCCAAGCCCCGCCCGCCAATGGCCCTGCCCGCAGTCTTGAAGGGGTTGTCTCTGCAAGCGTCAATGATCGCCAGGCTGAATCGGGCCTTGCGCTCACTGAGGTCATCCAAGATGCGCTGTAAGGGGATGGCCTCATCCCTGACTTGCTCTTCTGAGTCGCCTCGTATGTCAATGGGCAAGAGGTAGTTGGCAGCGCCCAGTTGCACACCGTGCCCCGCAAAGAACACCACCACCTCGTCGCCCCCCTGAACTTCGCCACGAAAGCCGCGCAGGGCTTCTTTCATGGCCCTTTCTGGCAAATCGAGCCTGAGAGTCACTTTGAAGCCAGCAGCCTCCAGGCTCTTGGCCATTGCGCGGGCGTCGGATCGGGCGTTGAGCAGACTCGAGACGCTCTGATAGGCGTCATTGCCGATCACAAGCGCCATGCGCCTTGCGCTGGATCCAGGAACCGCGGGCGTGGCCGAGGCAGGGGGTTGGGCCGCCGCTGCAGCAGGCGCCACGGCCGCTGCGGGTGCAGGCGCTGCGGCAATGCGCTGAAGTTGCTCCCGCAACTCGCGCAGCTCCGCAGCCAGCTTGGCATCCCTCTGCACAGCGGCCTCCTGCGCCTTCTGCTGCTCTTGCGCGCGGGCAGCGGTCACCCGGCTTTCTTCCAAGGCCTGTCCCGACCGGCTCGCCTGTTCCTGTTGCTGCCTTTCCGCGCGTTCTTGTTCCAGTCTCTGCTGGGCCACTCGAGCGTCTTCTTGTCGCTTCAAAAGCTCCGCCTGCAGTTTTTTCTCTGCAGCCTGGCGCTCCTGTTCTCGCGCCAGGAGAACCTTTTCGGCTTCCTGGCGACGGCTGCGCTCGGCTTCAAGTTCTGCGGACAGCCGGTCTCGATCGGCCTTTGCCGCGGCCTCGGCTGTCGCCCGGGCTGGCGCCGCGGGGTCGGCCGCTGCCACCCTTGAGGCAGCGGCAATCATCTCGTTTCGGGCTGCCATTGGGAAGGCCGCAGGTTTCGAGGTGATGGCTCTGCCCGTCACGGAATCAATGATGCTCTCGCCGTAGGCGCGGTACCAATTGCTCAGTCTCGTTTCCGGCCCCGAAAGAAACTCGTTGGCACGAAGTCGCTGAAGATAGCTGGTCAGTGGATTCTCCGGGGACGCGTTCAGTGGCGACCAATGCGAGTAGTACACCACTGCCCCACCGCGGGCGTCGGAGAAGCCCCGCATCATCAGGGCACGCGGGTGGATCACCAGCGATTCGCCAGACCAGCTTGCGCGCAGCTTGCTCCAGACGTGACCGAACCGTCCGCTGAAATAATTCTCTGTCAGGAAGTTCACGCTCTGCAAGGAAAAGCACCCCCCGGACAGGGCTGTGCCGCGAGGGGGGCTGATCAAGCCGTTGGCGCAGCTCCCTCCGGCCTCCCAGGGAAGGTTCTGACTTTCGTAGACATCTACCCAGACCACTTGCTCCAATTGTTCGCCCTCGGTCTTGTCGAGAATGAGCCGTACGCCCTGCCTCGGCGTGCTGCCCATCGGGGTCTGAATGACTTCCTTGTGCCTGACCCGCCACTGCCCGACGGGCAATGGGAAAAAGGTTTTGGAGGATCGAAATCCGTGCGTTATTACAACAGCGTCGGAGATGCGTGCCCCCTCCTCGTGGGGCAAAGAAACCTGGGCCCAGGCCATTTGCAGGGACTGGAACCAAACTAGAAAGGCGGCGCAAAGAAATTTATGGAATTTCATGGGCATCCTCAAAGTTGTAAAAATTCATCCTCTAAGCATAACGCATTGGCGTCTGGCGTGTACGGAGATTACTTGCGACCCTCTGTCCGGCCAACCCAGCCTCACTACAAGTGGTACTGAATATCGATCAGGTCAATCAGGCCAATCCGCTGTTGACGAGGCCGCACGTTGCGTGATTCATTCAACCTAATCATCGCCCCGCAAACTAGACAACAAAGTCTTTAATCCGCTGCCGCATATCTTCGGTTGTGCGGTTACTTCGACAAACCGAAAACTGGTTGTACACATTCATGGCGCCTCCACACTCACCATCCACCGGCGTACCCGCTGCGCCACGGTTAGCGGTGTCCCAACCATGCGCGCCTGGTCAGGGTAGTGCACCCATGAGGCTGCCGATTGCATAACTTGCCGCGGGCACTCGCCAATCGGCGTCGCACTGTCCTTCCCGCCGGTGAATACGATCACCGGTGCGAAGTAAGGGGAGAGCGTCGGTGCATCGGGGGTTCCGTGCGAAAAGCAATTCGGGTACGCCGCGATACCACCGAGGTACAGATATCCCATGTGCTTTTTGATAAAAGCGTCCTCAGTAAATGCTCTCAAGACCGTCCAACCGCCTCGGCTGTCTCCCCAGACGAAGGTCTGCGAGGGGTCGGTTCCGTGAACGTCGCGCAGCCATTGCCCCGCGGCGATCACATCCAGCACCCGCGTGTTGGCACCGAAGCGAGTACGAGTAGCCCAGTTTTCGTTCTGTCCCCGGCTCCAGTAGCTGTCGAGTACCAAAACATTAGACTCGAAGGTGTTGCGTAACCAGACGGCACTGGCTAAGTTTGTAGGAGCCTGTCCGTGCCCACCATGCACAACGACAAATGTAGGACGGTTCCTGGGGCCGTCACGGTGCGGAGTCCAGCTCGCAATCAGTTAACCCTTGCCGTTGAAGGCCGGAACTTGTGCCTTCATCTTGCCCAACCCTACCCGCGTTGTGTTGTTGTGTAGGCTGAACTAGGTGATGGGACGTTCGGGCGCCTCACGCGTTGTTATCGGGGGCTGGAATCGCTCAACGTCAATCCCGGAGGTCGCGCAGCCTGCAATAGAGCTTAGCGCATGCGCGAAGTCGCAAAAGAGCTTGTACTTGGGTAGCACGAAGGAATTAGAGCCGAGCCGAAGTAATTCGTTCATACTTTTGCAATTAGGAACTCCGGCAGCAGCCGGTTGAGGCACTCAGTCGACGAAGAGGCGGACCTTCTTTTGTGATAACGGGCATGGTGACTCGCGCGTCGACACGCAGGGTACGACCTTGTCAGAACTTGTACCTGCTTCTCAGAAGACGGCCTAAGACGAAAATCCCTGTTGTGCGGCGGGCAACTCTGCATCCGTCCTGATAGCCCGCAGCCTCTTTATCTCGTGGGGTGAGGTCGATCAGACACGCGGTGCCACTTCTATCCTTCGCCCCACAATGATTTCAGACCGGAGTATGCGGCGACCAGACCAGAAACAAGCGGGGCTGCGGCCGCAACGAGTTTCTGAAGTTTTTC
Source organism: Betaproteobacteria bacterium (assembly GCA_016868205.1). GTDB lineage: Bacteria > Pseudomonadota > Gammaproteobacteria > Burkholderiales > Burkholderiaceae_C > Polaromonas. The sequence goes on along the minus strand of VGHR01000108.1, from coordinate 1,364 downwards.
AGACATGTCGGTCACCTTCGGAAGGATCATCCGGCCCTGCCGCATAGCGGCTCGACGTCGCGCATAGAGGAGTCGGTGCCCTTTGTTGAGTGATAGACCGACTAAGTGACCGGTAACCCAGGCCAAGCCAATCGACACTGCGTATTCAAAAGTCTCGATCCATTCGCGCTTGGATTGAGGCAGCCAGTGGACATCGTCCAAGATGGCCGTAATGGCCAGCATTCCTCCAACACCCAGCAGGGCCAGCGCGATCGCCGTTACCGCATTGGAGCGCCAATCAATGTCACCTCTGATATTTGCCGTCAATGACACCGCCAGGGGAAGCAGCATTGTGCTGACCCGCAAAATCAGGGCGGGGGCGTCATAAACAAACAGGAGCAACCAGTGGGCCATGTATAGGCTCAAAGCCGTGCCGAGGGCAACTTTGACAAGCCGGTCGATGCGATAACGCACAGGCGGTGGCTCAGGGAGGTCTCGCAGGGCAAGGTCGGTGCTGTTGATTTGCTGGCCGGCTACTAAAGGCGGTAGACCCACCGCCTTTTCGAGTCGAACAATCCTCTGTGCCTGATGCTCCATTTGGTCCATTAAGCAGAGCCAGGGCACCAGATCGCGCCCGCAATGCCCGCACACATAGGCCTTGGGCAAGACCGAGTTTTGGCAAAAAGGGCAATTCAAGGTAGGCCTCAGTCGGCGTTTAGGCGCACTACTGAGCTTGAGACACGTCCCTCGGAGTCCGTCACTGTGACACGCAAGAGATGAACACCTCTGGGTACCCGCACGGATGGCAGGTCAATTTGATCGGGCTTGACCGCTGTTTGGATGCGGGGGGTGAGGTCGACTGCAGGCTCCTTGAGGTATTCGACCCGGACGGATTTGGGATCAACCTTTGCACCTCCCCGCGACTCCAGTCCAATCTTCAGCGCAAACGAATCGGCTTTGACATCGGTGGGACTGAGAACCCGAATACCGGGCCCACGCGTGATGCCGCGTGTGATGGACACCTTGGCATCGGGCATCTGCGCTTCAACGGGCGAGATCAAGGCAACGGGTGTGGCATGGACCACGCTGGCAAGCAAGCCGCACAGGATTACCGGAAAAAGATAAATGGAGTTTTTAGTCATGCCTGTTCCTTTCTAAAGGTTCGCCTATATCCTAATCCCTTGTACCTGAGCCCCATCAGGGCGTTACCTAATACACTATATCGATTTATACACACATTCCAATGACCTGCGCTTAAAAACTGATCCAGGGTGAGTGAGAGAAACTGAGTGTTTTCATCATTCGAAAGGATTAAGTTATGCCAAAAGGTGTTCGATTAAAGCCCGAGCAAATCGTGGCCAAGTTGCGAGAGATCGAGGTCAAGA
>VGHR01000107.1 GCA_016868205.1 Betaproteobacteria bacterium | reverse complement strand
GTCTTCGGGCTTGAGTTGGGTCCTGGTGTAGGCATCTGACGCACTTTGCCGGTGCAGCGGCAGGGTCAGCACCTGTCGCTCGTGGTTGCCCGCCACATGAAGCCAGGGCAGGGTTTGCAGTAGTCGGGCGGTCTCGTGCGGCAGCAGGGGGCCGCTGAGCGTGTCGCCCAGATTGATCACCCGATCGACCTGGCGTTGTTGCAGATCGGCAATGACGGCCTCAAGCACAGCCAGATTGCCATGAATGTCCGACACAAAGGCCAGTCGCATGGTTTCTCCGCAGGGGGTTCATGTCCCCGGCCACCGAGGGCAGGGGGGATCGTATCAGTCGGCTTGACAGGACTTGAACTTTTTTTAACATGCATCACGCATCACGCATCAAACAAACGGGGCCTTTCCATGCGAACCACCTTGAGCATCGACGACGATGTGCTCTATGCCGTCAAGAGCCTGGCGCGTCGCCAGGGCTTGAGCGTGGGCGAGGTCTTGTCTGAATTGGCCCGGCAGGCCTTGCAGGCGCCGGCGGGTCAGGCGGCAAACGGTAGCGCCCCGCATGCGCAATGGGGCACGCCAATGGACGCGCAATTGGCCGCCCTGGGTCTGGTGCCCTATCGGGCGCCTGAGGTGGCGGTGGTGACGCAGGCCCAGATTGAGGCCTTGCGGGAAGCCGAAGGCGTCTGAGCGGGCCACCCCATGCCCGTGGCCCGTGAAACCTCGGCCGCCTATCGGCGGGCTTTGGCGCAGGCGGAGCGGCGCATCGGCCTGCTCGACAAGAATGTGCTGATCGCTTTGTGCGATGGCCGCCATGAGCATCATGACCTGGCCGCGCACTGGTTCCTCGAGCACGCCGCCCAGGGCTGGGCCAGTTGCCCACTGACGCAAAACGGCGCCCTGCGCATCATGAGTGCGCCGGCCTATCCGGGCGCGCGACCGGTGGCACAGGTGCTGGCCCAGTTGCAGACCCTGTGCGCCAGCCCCCACCATCATTTCTGGCCCGACGCCCTGAGCCTGGTGCAGGCCGATATCCTCAATCCCAGATATGTGCTGAGCCACCGGCAGTTGACCGACGCCTATCTGCTGGCTCTGGCGGTGCATCAGCAGGGCTGTCTGGTCACGCTGGACGGCGCGGTGGCATTGCAGTCGGTGCGGGGGGCCGAGCCCGGTCACCTGCTGCGGCTCTTGCGCTGAAAAGCGCGGTCAGAGGTTAAAGCCGCCCAGACTCCGGATGCGTTCCACATGGGCCGCCAGCGAGCGTTTGGCCACCGGCCAGATGCGCGGATCCACATCGTCGTAGGCTTTTTTCACCCAGTCGTCCAGGCTGCCTTCGGGTTGGGCCTGCATCACGCGAAGGATCTTGGCTTCGCGCTGCATCCGATGGGCCTTCAGGCGCGCGATGGCTGCGGGCGCATCACCGATCACGTAGCCGTGCGCCGGAGCAATGAATTCGATGCTGTGGGTGGCACAGGCCGCGTCAAGGCGATCCAGCGATTCCAGGTAATCGTTCATATTGCCATCGGGGGGGTCGACCACTGTGGTGCTGCCGTTAAGGATGTGGTCGCCCGAGAATAAAAGCCCATCCTCCTCAAGCACAAAGCACACATGATTGGCGGCGTGCCCCGGGGTGTGCAGGACGCGCAGGCTGTGGGTGTGCTCGCCCTGGCCCAGGGTCAGGCGCTCTCCGTCAGCCAGTTCGCGATCCGACTTGAATTCGCTGGCCGCGCGCGCGGTCGCAAGCGAGGACAGGCCCAGAATCGGGGGCTTGTTTTTGCACAGGGCCTGCAGTGGTTTGGCGCCGGGCGAGTGGTCGGGGTGCGAATGGGTGCAGACAATGAAGCGAATATCGCCACCGGCCGCTTGCCACAGGGTTTGCAGGTGCTGGGCATCGCCCGGGCCCGGGTCGATGCAAATGTAGCCGGTGGTTGGGTCGCCCACCAGATAGCTGTTGGTGCCCGGCCCTGTCATCACGCCCGGGTTGGGTGCGGTCAGACGCATCACATTCTTGAGCAGGGCCACGGGCCGCTCGGTTTGCCAGTCAAGGCTGTGCACGATCTGGCCATCGGGGCAGGTTAGTTTGAGCTCGCCGTAAGGCGATTCGTGCTCCATGTAGCGCGCTTCGCGCCCCTGCAGCAGGCCGGCGCGCGGACAGGAAGTCCAAAGCGGCCCCGTCTGACAGGCCCGCAAGACCGAATCGACATCGGGGTAGTGGCGCAGGCGCTGCAGCGTGCGGATGGTGGGGAAGATCATGAACATCTGCCCGGCCTCATGGCGGGCGAGCGCCTGGGCCGGTTCGACCCAAACCGGCTCGAACTGCTCGCTCTCGTCGGCCACCGGTTCCTGGCCCTCCGGCATGCGCGCCACCAGAAAGGGCACATCAAAACGCTTGGGCATGTCGCGGTCGGTCATCCAGTGCGCCAGCAGCCAGACTTCGTCGGCCGCCGGCACCAGGCCGCGGGCCTGGCATTGCGCAAAAAAAGGCTGTTGACGGTCCAGTGCCTGGATGTCGCTGGCCCCGGCATGCGCGCCATCGGGTCGCCGGGCGAGCAGGATGCCCAGCTCCTCGAAGCTCTCCCGCAGAGCTGCGAGGGCCTGGGTCAGCGCTTGGGCGTCCTGATCGGCGCGCTGGCGGCACTGGGCATGCACCTGCGCGTCACCGTCCAGCGCGTCGATGCCGCCGCCGGGGAAGACGAAGGCACCGGGTGCAAAGCTCGCTTGCTTTGAGCGCCGGGTCATCAACACCTGCAGGCCCTGCGCACCATCGCGCAACAGCAAGATGGTGGCCGCGGGCCGCAGCGGGGCCGGTTCGCGCTGGGGATAGATCAGTTGCGAGGAGCGTGGCATGGTGATCGGGGGCGTCAAACAGCCCTGCATGGTAAGACAGGCGCGACCGAGCGGCCGAATCGGTCTGCGTCGCGGGATAATCATGCCATGCGGATCCGATTTACCAAGATGCAGGGCGCCGGCAACGATTTCGTCGTGCTCGACGAGACGCGCGGCGTGCTTGGGCTGAGCCGGGCGCACTATCGCTGGCTGGCCGATCGGCATTTCGGTGTCGGCGCCGACCAGATCCTCAGTGTGCGGCCACCGCCGGCCGGCGCGACCGGGGTCGACTTCTCTTATGTCATTCACAACGCCGATGGCGGTGAGGTTGAGCACTGCGGCAACGGAGCGCGTTGTTTTGTGCGTTTTGTGCGCGACCGCGGATTGACTGACCGCGATGTCATTCGGGTGCAGACGCTCAACCGGCTGCTGGAGCTGCATTGGCAGCCCGACGGCTGGGTGCGGGTGGATATGGGGGCTCCGGTTTTCGAGGAGGAGCGCGTGCCTTTCGACACCACTGACTTGCAGTCAAGCCGCGCGCTCGCGATGAACACCTGGCCGCTGGAGCTGGGCGATGCCGGTTCAAGGCAGCTTGCGGTGCTGTCCATGGGCAATCCGCATGCAGTGTTGTGGGTCGAGGATGTAGACGCCACGCCGGTGCACCGGTGGGGTCCGCTGATTGAGGCGCACCCCCGCTTTGCCCAGCGCGTCAATGCAGGGTTTGCGCAAGCCGTGGGCCGCGACCTGCTGCGCGTGCGTGTTTACGAGCGCGGCGCCGGCGAAACCCTGGCCTGTGGCACGGGGGCTTGTGCGGCGGTGGTGGCCGGCATCGCACAGGGACTTCTCGACCCGGTCGTGCAGGTGCAGACCCGCGGTGGGCCTTTGCGCATCGAGTGGCAGGGACAGCGCGATCCCCGTGCTTCGGTGTTCATGAGTGGGCCGGCAACGCGGGTCTTCGAGGGCGAGGTCGAGCTGCCCGACCTGCCCTGAGCTGCGCCTGTTTGGACCTGCGGGCCAAACCGTAGACAATCTGTTGCTATGAGCACTATCGACCCTGCTTCGGTCCATCCGATCACTGAAGAAGAAATCGCCAACTTCCTGGTCAACACGCCCGATTTTTTTGAGCGCAACGCCGCCTTGCTGGCGGCGGTGCAGCTCTCAAGCGGCCACGGTCAGCGGGCGGTCAGTCTGCAAGAGCGGCAGGCCCAGCTGCTGCGCGAGAAGATCAAGGGTCTGGAGCAGCGGGTCATCGAAATGGTCCGGCATGGCCAAGACAACAGCGCTATTTCCGAGAAGATGCAAAACTGGACCCGCCAGCTTTTGCTGGCGGCACGGCCTGAGGATATTCCGGCCGTGATTACCACCGAATTGCAAAAGCACTTTCTCATTCCGCAGGCAGCCATCCGGGTCTGGGGGGTTGATGCGGCGCACGCGCAGCAGCCTTTCGCCTCGGGTGTGAGCGAGGAGGTTCGGGCTTTTGCATCGTCCCTGACGCGGCCGTATTGCGGTCCCAACAACGGCATGGAAGCGGTCCGATGGCTGGCCGATGCCTCGACGGTGCAGTCGATGGCCGTGATTGCCTTGCGCGCCGGCGCAGCGCCACAAGCTTTTGGAGCCCTGGTGCTGGCCTCCTCGGACCGCGAGCGGTTTCAGAGCGATATGGCCACCGATTTCCTGCAGCGCATCGGCGAGTTGGCCAGTGCTGCCCTGTCCCGGTTGCGCTCCGCGGTCCACGCGGTCGAGGCCGACTGAGCCCCCCGGGGCGAGCCGAGGACTTTCATGGGCCCGGCACCCCCACAGTCCCTGCCCGACCGTTATCTGGCCTATGTTCGGGTGCAAAAGCGCCTGGCCCAGCGCACCCAGGACCTGTATGCACTGGACTTGCAAAAATTGCAGGAGCTGGCGCAGGCTGAGGGGCTGGCCCTGGAGCAGATTGGCTCGCACCACCTGCGTCGCTGGGTGGCGCAGATGCACAGCCGTGGCCGTAGCGGCCGCGGTATCGCGCTGATTCTTTCGGGCTGGCGCGGGTTTTTCAAGTGGCTGGGCCGCGAGGGTCTGGTCTCGAGCAATCCTCTGGATGGGGTGCGTGCGCCCAAGGCCGCCAAGCCGCTGCCCAAAGCCCTGGGGGTTGAGGAGGCGGTGCAACTGGCCGGCTTTTTTGACGAAGGCGTCTCGCCGGAGCTGCGCGTGCGTGACCAGTGCCTGACCGAGCTGCTCTATGGCAGCGGCTTGCGCATCGCAGAGGTGGCCGGGCTGGATGTTCAGCCCGGCGATGAGGCCCGGGGCTGGATCGATAGGCAGGAGGCCCAGGCGCATGTGTTGGGCAAGGGGGGCAAGAGACGCTCCGTACCTGTGGGAGAGCCTGCGCTTCGAGCGTTGAGCGAGTGGCTCACGGTTCGTCATGCATGGGTACAAGTGCTCGCGCAGCCCCCTGCGGCGCTTTTCATTACCCGGCAAGGGCGGCGGCTGTCGACCCGCCAGATGCAGACCCGGCTGAAGCGCCGGTCCTTGGCGGCCGGCCTGGCAACGCCGGTGCATCCGCATATGCTGCGCCATTCTTTTGCCAGCCATGTCCTGCAGTCCAGTGGGGATCTTCGCGCGGTCCAGGAACTGCTGGGCCATGCCCATATCAGCACCACCCAGGTGTACACGCGTCTGGATTTTCAGCACCTGGCCAAGGTGTATGACGCGGCGCACCCGCGTGCGCACGGGAAAAAGCCAGGCTCTTGAGCCATCGCCGCGAGGGCGCGGCTCCCACCTCCCCGACGAGGCCTTGCAGGAGCGCCGCCTCGGCGCGATGGGGGCTCCACGGGACTTCCTCCACGCCCATCCCCAGCCACGGGGGAGGCGACAATTCATGCATGAAATCAATACGCCTTCGTCCGGGCAAGGAGAAATCCCTGCTCAAGGGACATCCCTGGATCTTCGATGGCGCGGTAGCCAAGGGCGGTGCAGACAGCGGCGAGACGGTACGCATTGAATCGCACGAGGGGCGCTTTCTGGCTTGGGCAGCCTTCAGCCCCAAGTCTCGTATCCGTGCGCGTGTGTGGAGCTTTGAGGAGTCGGCCCGCATTGACGAGGCGTTTTTCGCCGAGCGCGTAGCCCGGGCCATTGAGGCGCGCAAGCTCTGGCGGATCGAGAGCGATGCGATGCGACTCATACACGGTGAGTCCGATGGCTTGCCCGGTCTGGTGGTTGACCGTTACGGCGACACCCTCGTGGCGCAGATGACCTCCTGCGGCACGGAACGGTTCAAGCCGACCTTGTGCAAGGTGCTGCTTTCGCAGACCGGCCTGGGCAAGCTGTACGAGCGCTCTGACGGCAGCGTTCGGGCCCTCGAAGGCCTGCCCGAGAGCAGCGGCTGGCTCGCCGGCGAGGGGCCGGTGGAGTTGCTTATCCGCGAGCACGGATGGCGTTTGGGTCTGGATATCGCCCGTGGGCACAAGACCGGGTTTTACTTGGACCAGCGCGATAACCGGCAGCGTTTTTTCCAGTGGACTGCGCAGCGCGCTTTTGCACAGGTGCTCAATTGCTTTAGCTACACGGGCGGCTTTACGGTCGCCGCCCTGGCCGGGGGGGCGGGCTTTGTGACCTCGGTGGACTCGTCTGCGCCGGCGCTGGAACAGGCGAAAGCCCAACTGCGCCTCAATGGCCTAGATGATTCGCGTACCGAAATGCTCGATGCGGATGTCAATGCCAGCCTGCGCCGATTTCTGCAGGAAGGACGGCGTTTTGATGCGATCGTTCTCGATCCGCCCAAATTCGCCCCCACCTCAGCGCATGCCGAGCGGGCGGCTCGGGCTTACAAGGATATCAACCGTTTGGCCTTGCAGTTGTTAAGGCCCGGGGGCGTGCTGTTCACCTTCTCCTGCTCAGGGGGTATCAGTGTCGATCTATTCCACAAGATCGTGGCTTCGGCAGGTATTGACGCCGGCGTGGATGCGTTTATCAGTGAAAAGCTCGGTGGCGCCCCAGACCATCCGATGACGCTGTGTTTCCCTGAAGGCGAATACCTCAAAGGCCTGGTGCTGGTGCGCAAGACTTGAGGGCGTTGTCACGCGACCCGCGCCATTAAACTTCAGGCCCTTTCCCAAATTTTTCTATCCACTGCGACATGAGCCTCATTCCCGTCACCATCCTCACCGGCTTCCTGGGTTCGGGCAAGACTACGCTGCTTAAGCGAGTCTTGACCGAGACCCACGGCCGCAAGATTGCCGTTATCGAAAACGAGTTCGGCGAAGAAAACATCGATAACGAAATTCTGGTCAGTGATACCGAAGAGACCATCGTTCAGATGAGTAACGGCTGCATCTGTTGCACCATACGAGAAGATTTGCGTGCCACCTTGCAGTTGCTGGGGGCCAAGCGGCGGCAAGGTCTGCTGGACTTTGACCGGGTCGTGGTGGAGACCACGGGCCTGGCGGATCCGGGCCCGGTAGCCCAGACTTTTTTCATGGACGAGGAAATCGCTGAACAGTTTTTGCTGGATGCCATCGTCACCCTGGTGGATGCTAAGCATGCGCAGGCGCAGCTCAATGACCGACAGGAAGCGCGCCGTCAGATTGGTTTTGCCGACCAGATTTTCATCAGCAAAAGCGACCTTGTTTCAGCCGCAGAGCTCGAATCACTCAAGCACAGGATCGGACACATGAATCCGCGCGCGCCTCAGCGCACGGTGCACTTCGGTCAGGTGTCGGTGCAAGAGGTGTTTGACTTGCGTGGCTTTAACCTCAACGCCAAGCTCGATATCGACCCGAACTTTCTTTCAGAGGAAGGTCACAGCCACGGTCACGGTCACGACCACGACCACGACCACGGTGAATCTTGCGACCACCCGTCGCATGCCCATCACCATCACCATGATGATGATGTCAAGAGTTTTGTGTTTCGGGCGCAGCGGCCTTTCAATCCCGCCAAGCTCGAGGATTTTTTGGGCGCCGTGGTCAACATCTACGGTCCACGCATGCTGCGCTACAAGGGCGTCCTGCACATGGAGGGCACGGCGTCCAAGGTGATTTTTCAGGGAGTGCATCAGCTGATGGGGAGCGATCTCGGACCGGCCTGGGCCGAGGGCGAGACGCGCCAGAGCAAGATGGTTTTTATCGGCATTGATCTGCCTCAGGATATCTTCATGCAAGGCCTCGAGCAGTGCCTGGCCTGAAGCGGCTACCGGGCCGGGCCCCCGGTCTGAGGCCGGCTTCACAATTTCAATAGCGCCGCTACAATCGCGCGCCGCGGCCGGGGGCCTGTCCTTGGGACTCTGTCTTGAGGGCCCCAGGGGAAACCCCAGTCGCGGAGGCAAGCAAACCACTACAAAGAGAGGCTGGCCGTGCATGAGCGAAAACTGCGGTATCGTCTGCTTGGATCGGCGTTGACCTACGGTCGCGCTTCAAGATCTGTGCAACGGCACCCGAGCTGGGCACAGGTCGATCGCACAGGAGACTGCCCTTGATCGCTCCCGTTCAATCCGAGAGGCCGGACATTCGCTCCGGTCGCAACGGTCTGCCGGACCACCCAGCAGCCGCATCGGCTCGCCCGTCTAAGAAGGCGAACCCGAAAACGGCCAAGGGCGCCCAATCCAAGGCGACGGCCCCATCGGCGGGCAAGTCCAAAACTGCGGCCAAGCCAAAGTCCAAGCTTGCGCTCAAGCCCAAGGCCAAACCCGCAGCCAAGGTCAAACCGAAGGCGAAGCCGAAGGCCAAGTCTGTAGCAAAGCCGATCAAGAAGTCTGCGGCCAAGCCGGCCGGCAAGGCAGCAGCCAAACCCAAGGCCAAGCCCGCAGTCAAACCCAAGGCCAAGCCCGCAGTCAAACCCAAGGCCAAGCCCACAGCCAAGCCCACAGCCAAGCCCACAGCCAAGCCCACAGCCAAGCCCACAGCCAAGCCCACAGCCAAGCCCACAGCCAAGCCCACAGCCAAGCCCACAGCCAAGCCCACAGCCAAGCTCACAGCCAAGCTCACAGCCAAGCTCACAGCCAAGCCCACAGCCAAGCCCGAGACGGCGCCTCAGGCGCCTCCCACGGTCAAGCCCGTGCTGGTGCCCGGTTCGGTGGTACAGATGGCTGCTTCTTCAACGAGTCGCAAGACTAAGGCGGC
>VGHR01000106.1 GCA_016868205.1 Betaproteobacteria bacterium | reverse complement strand
CCGGCCGGCAGGGGGGGCGAGGAATTACCCTCAGCGGGTCAAGACAACCACCAGAGCCAGCAACGCAATGGCGGCCCAGATCTGAGGGTTGTGGCCTTCGATGAATTTGAGAAGTTTGTCTTCCAGCGTCCGGCGGGGCACAGCCGCCATAGCCTGCGCGTGATTCAGGGGGGTCGACTTCATGCAGTCCTCCGAGGGAATTGTTTAACCGAATAGACATTATGAGTCGTCAAATTGTATTTACACAACACCAAAACCCTCGGCCCAGTTGGGATGTTGTCAGCGCAGGCTGGCCTTGCATTCGGCCCGGAACTTTTCGTTTGCGGTGGATCCGACCGCATAGTCGGCCTTGGGATTAGCCTTACGAAAGGCCTCCTGCTTCTTGGTCACGCACTTTTCCACCGGATCGACGCAAGCCACTAAAAACAGGACCGCAGCCGGAGCGAGCCGAAAGAACCAGCGATTGCACATACCGGACTCCTTGGAACGAGGACGGACACACGCAGCGCCGAATTTAAAAGCACAGCCGTAGCGGGCGCAACGCAGTACAAACCCGAGGGCATTGACGCAAGGGCGTGACCCCACAGGGGGGACGGGAGCGCCGCCCCCACAGGCGGGGGATCGCTCAGCGCCGGGCCGACATCAGCGACCAGAGTTTGGCGGGGGTGAAGGGCATGTCGATCGACTCGATACCCATCGGACGCAGGGCATCCACAACGGCATTGGCCACAGCAGGCAGCGAGCCGGAACAACCGGACTCGCCCACGCCCTTGGCGCCGAGCTTGTTGAGCTGGGTCGGCACCGGAACGCTCTGGTGGTGCATGGCCCGGAGGAGGCCAGCACGCGGCATGGCGTAATCCATGAAGGAGCCGGTCAGCAATTGGCCGGTCTGGCGGTCGTAGACCGCCTCCTCACCAAAGGCTTGACCCAGGCCTTGCACCACACCGCCATGCACCTGCCCAAGCAGTTGCGCCGGAGAGATGACCTGGCCGACATCGTCGGCCGCCCAATAGCCCACCACCTCGCAGTGGCCCGTCTGCGGGTCCACTTCGACTTCAGCGACATGACAGCCGTTCGGGAAGGTGGCCCCCGACGAAGCCTGCCCGATGACTTCGCGGCCTTGCGCCGCAGGCTGCGTCATCCAATCGGCAAAGCGCAGCTGACGCTGGCCGTGACGCCAGGTGCCTGCCTCGATCGACACCTGCGCGACCTCGCAACCCCACTGGGCGGCCACATCCTCCCGACCCGCATCCATCAGTTGTCGGCACAAATCCATGATGGCACTGCCCAAACCATAGAGGGTGCGCGAGCCCCCGGTGGTGTTGCCGATCAGGTCGCGTCCGACCTCGCCGGCCATAAACCGCACCCGCTCCGCCGGCACACCAATTTCCCGCTCAACGATCTGGGCAAACGAGGTCTCATGACCCTGGCCCGAAGCTCCAGAAATCGCATGCAGGATCAGACCGCCGTTGTCGATGCGGCCCCGCACCTGGTCTTTGGCGGCCGATCCTGGGCCCGAGGACTCGAGATAGTAGGCCAGCCCGCGACCCCATAAGCGGCCGCGCGATCGCGCCTCCTCGCGCCTGCGCGCCGCTCCGGCGGCATCGGACCGGGCCAGAACCTCGTCCATGACGCGAGAAAAATCGCCGTTGTCGTACACCGTGCCGTTGGCCGTGGTGTAAGGAAACTCGGCCGGCGCAATGAAATTGCGCCGTCTCAAAGCCACCGGGTCAAAACCATGCTGATGCGCTGCATGATCGACCAGCCTCTCGATGGCATACGAGATGTCCGGACGCCCAGCGCCGCGGTAGGCCGACACCGGTACCGTGTTGGTGTAGAAGATGTGCGACTGCATGTAGAGCGCCGGCACCTTGTACACCCCGCCCATGGTGATGGACAAGTTACGCGCACCGATGTGCGTGCTGTAGTAGACATTGAAGGCGCCAGCATCGACCTGGTTTTCAAAACGCAACGCGAGAATTCGACCCTGTGCATCGAGCGCAATATGCCCCCGCAAGGTAAGGGCCCGCCCATGCCAATCGCTCAGAAATGTTTCAGAACGGCTCGAAACCCAACGCACCGGCCGTCCGAGTTGCCGCGCCGCCAACATGAGCAGCGCATGCTCCGGCGCGGCAGTGCCGCGCAGGCCAAAGGAACCGCCTACATCCTGGGTATGCAAGCGAATCGAATCCATCGGCCATCCGGTGATGGCCGACAGAAAGGTCAACATGCCCGAGACGCCCTGGGTCGGTGTGCGCACATGGGTCAAGCCGGTGGCAGCCTCGTGCCAGGCCTGCACAGCGCGCGGCTCCATAGGCGCCGGGATGAGGCGCTGACTGACCACCTTGAGCTCGGAGCGAAAGGCAGCCGCTGCGAATGCAGCCTCCACCGCCGCCTTGTCCCCGTTTTCAAACACGACAGATGTGTTACGCGGGGCATCGGCATGCAACTGCACGGCGCCGGGCGCGGTGGCGTCCTCGTATGTCACCACGCAGGGCAGGCTGTCGTAGTCGATGTCAGCCTGCTCGGCGGCATCGGCCGCTTGCGCCGCGGTATCGGCCAGCACCATGGCCATGGGCTGACCGACAAAGTGCACCGTGTCAAGCGGCAGTATCGGCATGCGGCTGACAACCTGCGGCTGACCTCGGACATCCTTGACACTGACCACATTGGGCAGCGGTCCGAACCCGGCTTCGAGCACCTCTTTCGCGGTGAGCACGCTGCGCACCCCCGGCGCGCGACGCACCGCCGACCAATCGGCCTTGAAGCGAGCATGTGCATGAACCGATCGCACAAGGCAAGCGTGCAAAGTGCCCGCCTCGACAGGATCAGCGGTGAAGGCTCCGGTACCCGTGATCAGGCGCCGGTCTTCCTTGCGCAACAAAGCGGCGCTCATGACCGGCCCTGCCGCATGTGTTGCGCCGCCTCGTGCACCGCCTCGACGATATTGATATAACCAGTGCATCGGCAGAGGTTGCCCTCCAGGGCCTGCTCAATCTCGGCCCGGTTGGGCTGCGGCTGATGCCGCAAAAAATCAGCGCTGACCATGATCATGCCCGGCGTACAGAAGCCGCACTGCAAGCCGTGGCAGCGCGAGAACGCCTCCTGCACAGGGTGCAGCCCCCCGGCTCCGAGGCCCTCGATGGTGACGATATCGGCGCCATCGGCCTGGGCCGCAAGCATGGAACAGGACTTGACCGCCCGGCCGTTGAGATGGACGGTGCAGCAGCCGCACTGGCTGGTATCGCAGCCGACATGGGTGCCGGTCAGGCCCAGATGGTCCCGTATCGCCTCCACCAGCAGAGTCTGCGGAGGCACATCGATCCGGCAAGCCGTGCCGTTGAGCGTGAATTGGATTTGCATGGAGTCGTTATTTTCAGGCTGCCAAACCCGCAATCTACCCTATGGGCCATTTGTCTGCCCAGACCGGCTGTGGCGCGGGGTCCGGGGGGCGCTTCCTGGTGGCCACGGCCCCGCGGCGGTGGGGCCCTGTGCGGTGAGCAAGACCCTGTAACACCCGGGGGCAAGCCCCGGGCACTGGCCAAGCCGGCGCAATCGGTTGAAGATAGGGCCTTGCAATTGAGGAGTCAGACATGAACGAAAAAGAGCGGGACGAACTGATGGCCTTTTTGCGCGAGGCCATGGCCGTGCGAGATCCGTGCGACCGAGCGGCCCAGCGTCTGATCGACCAGACGGTGGCGCAAAACCCGCTCATTGTTTACTGGTTGGTGCAACAGGTGATGGGCTTGCGTCTGGCCCTGCAATCCCGTACCGAGGCTACGCCCCCCTGTGACGGCGCAGCACCGGCCCGCAGTTGGGGCTCCGGTGTGCTCAAGACAGCGCTGGCAGCCGGCCTGGGCGCGGCGGCCGGAACCGTTCTGGCCCATGAGGCGGCCGATTGGCTCGATCAGGCCAGCAGCGACCTCGATCTGGGCTGAGCGTCAAGCATCAGCGCGTGCGGCCCTTGAGCCGCCCTTTGGAGCCCGGCGCTGCAAAAACATGCGAACATCGTCGCTTGGCTTTGCGGCCAAGCCCCTCATGTTCGCGCGCAAAACCCATCTCGATGCCCTTGCCCTTGCTGGCCTGTTGACCTGCTGTTCGCTGTGGGGCTTCAATCAAATCGTGATCAAGCTCACGGTGGAGCAGGCCGATCCACTGACCCTGAGTGCGCTGCGCTCCCTGGTGACCGCGCTATTGGTACTGGCCTGGTGTCGGCTGCGCGGCATCGCTCTGTTTGAGACCGATGGCACCCTGCGCGGCGGTCTGCTGGTGGGCTTGCTGTATGCAGGTACCGCTGCATTTACCTATCTTGGGCTGGAGTACACCACGGCCAGCCGCTTTGGCGTATTCCAGTACCTCTCGCCCTTCGCGGTGGCCCTGGGCATGCCGCTGATCGAAAAATCCGAGCGCCTCACACTGCTGCAAGTGGTGGGCATGGGGGTGGCCTTTGCCGGTGTCAGTCTGGCCTTTGCCGAGAGCTTTGAAGGACCGGCCCCGCCGGGGCAATGGATCGGCGACCTGATGGCTGCGGCTTCGGGCTTTTTCTGGGCCCTGACCGTGCTGACGGTGCGAGCCACCGCGCTGAATCGGTCGAGCGCTGAAAAATGCCTGTTCTATCAATCAGCCGCCTCGGCACCGGTACTGGCCACGCTGGCTTGGCCGAACCTGGCGGTGGACGACATCAGCTGGTCGCCGCAACTGCTCGGGCTTCTGGGCTACCAGTGTGTGGTGGTTACCTTCGGCAGCATGCTGCTGTGGTACTGGATGATGCGGCAGTATCCGGCCAGCAAGATGAGCGCCTTTACCCTGACCACGCCGGGCTTCGGGCTGCTGGCGGGGGTCATGCTGCTGGATGAGCCGCTCACCGTGCGTCTTGTGCTGGCCTTGGCCACGATCGCTGTGGGCCTGCTGCTGGTCAATCGTCGAGGGCCGCCGGTCAGCTGAGAAGGCCCACAGAGGCATTGGTGGCGGTCATCCGCACCGGGCCCTGCGACAATGGAGCGATGCGAATTCTGGTCATCCGCCTGTCGGCCCTGGGCGATATCGTGCACGCATTGCCCGCCCTGACCGACCTGCGGCGGGCCCTGCCCGAGGCCACCATCGACTTTGCGGTCGACGAGCGGTTTGTCGACGTTGCGCGGCTGCATGGCGGCGTGAGCAATGTACTGCCAATCGCCTTAAAGCGGTGGAAGCGACATCCAGGTGCAACGAACACCTGGCGCGAGCTGTACCAAACCCTGGGCCATCTGCGCCGCCACACCTACGACCTGGTACTGGACCTACACGGACTCAACAAAAGCGCTCTGTTGGCCCGACTGGCCCGAAGCAGTCTGCGGATAGGGCCGCATCCGCGCTTTTGCGGTGAATGGCTGGCGCCGCGTCTGTACAGCCGGTATTGCTCCGCGCCCGGCCCCATCACGCCCGTACCCCGCATGCGGGCTTTCGTCGCCGATGCGCTGGGGCAGACCACAAGCCTGCCAGCCTCCTATGGCCTGGTCTGCAGATGGCAGGCTAGGCAGTCGGACCAGGTGGTGCTGGCGCACAGTTCGTCGGCCAGGGACAAGCTCTGGCCCGAGGCGCACTGGATTGCGCTGGGCCAGATGCTCAAACGCCGGGGCCTGCAAGTCCTGCTACCCTGGGGCAGTCCAAGTGAAAAAGAGCGCTCGGTCCGCCTGGCACAAGCCGTGGGCGAGGCAGCCGAAGTAGCGCCGAGCTTGTCCATCGCGCAATGGGCTGAGAAGCTGAGCCGGTGCAGGCTGGTGATCGGAGTCGATACCGGCCTGACCCATCTGGCTGCAGCTGCGGGTGTTCCTTGCGCAGCCCTGTTCATGGCCACGGGGGCCGAGCTGTTTGCACCCGATCAGCCGCAGCGCGCGCGCCCTAGGCGATTTGCATCAGAGCCCATCGCTCGATGTCGTGTCTCGCGCCGTCGTCGAGTTGCTGGACCACACCCGCTAGCCGGCCGCGACAAGGCCGGGCGCTTCAATTGCCCCGGATGTTGTTCTCCTGCGCCACCTGACGCCACAGCGCGATCTCGCTGGCAATCAAGCGCGAAAACTCGTCGGGGGTGTTGGTCATCGGTGTACTGGCCTTGGCGGCAATGCGGGACCGTACATCGGGCATATCGACGATGCGCACCATTTCCTCATGCAGGCGCTTGACGATCTCCGGCGGGGTGCCGGCCGGTGCCAGCAGACCGATCCACAGCGAGGCCTTGAGGTCGATGCCCAGCTCGGCCAGCGTCGGCACATTGGGCAGGTCTTTCAGGCGCTCGGCCGTGGTGACGGCCAGCGCCTTGACGCGTCCGCTTTGCAAGCCCGTGATGGCCGGGCCGGAGTCGGCCAGGGTCATGGTGACATCGCCACTCATCACAGCCTGCACCGCCTCGTTGGCGCCCTTGTAGGGAATGTGCGTAAAGCGCGCACCGGTGCGGCGGTTGAACAACTCCGTGGTGAGCTGAAACGAGGCCGAGCTGGCGCCGTAATTGGCTTTCTCGGGGTTGGCGCGCGACTGCGCCACCAGCTCCTGCACCGTGCGCGCCGAGTTATTGGCATTGACCAGCAGCACGAGCGGCGAATTGCTCATGATGGAGATGGGCGAAAAATCGCGCGGGCCATAGGGCAGCTTGTCATTGAGGGCGTGGTTGAAAATGATCGGGCCGGGCGCGCCCATCATCAGGGTGTAACCATCGGGCTTGGCCTTGGCCACATAGGTGCTGGCCACCACCGCCCCCACGCTGGGTCGGTTTTCGACCACCACCGGCTGCTTGAGCCGGTCGGCCAGCTTTTCCGCCAGCAAGCGCGCCATAAAGTCGACGCCACCGCCAGCCGCGTAACCCACCACCAGGGTGACCGGCTTGTTGGGGTAGTCCTGCGCGTGGGCAGACAGGGCCACCAAACCCAAGGCGACCCAGCGGGCTGAGGATAGAAAGGACATCAGTTTCATGAGGGGCTCCTTGAGACTGCGGATGACTTTATTGCAGACCGATCTGCACATTGAGCACGGCTGAGCGCCCCTCGTCAAGGGCCTTCAGACAGCGTGCGATGGCCGCCTCGGTCTGCTGCGGATCGCGCAGGCATTCGCCGTAAGCGCCAAACGCCTCGCCGACCTGCTCGAAATGGCGCTGCTGACCTTGCAGTCGGGCCTGGAACTCATTGGCCTGCGCTGCAGCGCCGTCCGGATAGACGCGCAGCACAGCCTCTTTGACGGCCTGCCAGCCGCCGTTATCGAGCACTACGGTGAAGATGGGCAAACGATAGCGCTGCGCCGTGGCGTAGACCGAGTCGGGGGTGCAGAAATGAAACGCACCATCGCCCACGATATGAACCACCCGGGCTCTGGGTCGGGCCAGCTTGGCCCCCAGAGCCATACCACCGCTCAAGCCCAGCCCTCCCCCGGCGCCACCCCAGAAGCTCAAGGGCTCGGTGCGCTCGATTTGTTGAAGAACCGCCGGCGAATTGCGTACTGCTTCGTTGACGACAATATCGCCGGGCGCCAAGGCACGACCGAGGGCCGCACAGATCCAGGCGGGGGCTACTGCATCGAGCTGACCCGGCTGCAAAGCCTGCCGGGCCCAAGCCTCACGCCGGCGCTGAGCAGCCGCCTTCAAGGCCTGCCTGCGCTGATCTGCGCGCTCGTGGAACCGCGCATCAGCCCCTTCGCGCACCAGCGCCGCCACTTGGCCCAGTACCGTGGTGGCATCGGCCTGAATGCGCAGGTCGGTAGCAAACCCCCACATGGGGTAGTCCTGCTTGACAGGATCCACATCGATGTGAGCCCACCAGGTCTTTGCATCGGGCCGTACAAAACGCGGCAACCAGGGCACATCGACATCCACAAGCAGCCCCACATCGGCGCCAGGCAGCACCTGCGCCGGGTCGAACCCCGCAAAGCAGGACGAGCGCCGCGACAGGTTCAGGGCGCTGGGCATGTACTCGACGACCTCCATAGCGCACAACTGCGCCAGCTCTTCCAGCGCTGCCGGACCCTGGCTCTTGCGCCCCAGGTAGGAGGTGATGAGTACCGGCCGGGCCGCGCTCAGCAATCGGGTCGCAATAAGCTGCGCCCGCTCCGGCTCGATGCCGCCCAGCAGGGCCGGGCCATGGTGCTGCGCCCCAAACGCCTCAGGAGCGGCACTGACCTGCTCGGCCAGCACCTCGCGCGGCAGCGTCATAAATACCGGGCCAGGGGGCTCGGTATGCATCAGGGTGTGCGCGCGCCGCAAGGCCTCACGGGCCACCACCGCCGAGGGCAAGTTGTATTCCCACTTGACATAGGGTCGGACCAGACTGCCCATGTCGAAGGGATCCTGAACGAAGTGGACATAGTTGTCCCGGGATCCGGGCAACTCGCCACGCAAGGTGAACGGCGCCTTGCCGGCCAGCAGCATCACCGGCAGTCGCGCGCGCCTCATGTTGTGCAGCCCCATCACCGCATTGGCTGTTCCGGCGTCGACATGCACCATCACCGCCTGCCCGCGGCCGGTCAGTGCCGCATAGCCAGCTGCCATATGCACCGCCACATTTTCGTGTGGACACAAAATGAAAGAGGGGTGCGCCCGACCCTGGGCGTCCCAACGCGCCAGTTCTTCGATCAGGCTGACATGGTCGGTACCCAGATTGGCAAAGACATAGTCGATACCCAGGTCGGTCAGGCCCTGCAGAAAATGGTGCGCGCCCGATGCGCGTTGGGGGGCACTGTCAGTCATGAAAATAAGCGGGCATGAACGAGGCCGATGATGCGGCCGACCGAGTCGGGGGGGTACAGGGCAATCCCTAAGTACACAAACGATCGTTTCATCGCATCCTCCCGGGCACCCGGGGGCTTGGAGCCTGCCGGCCCCAACCCTCCAGGAAAAACCATGAAAAAAACCCTGCTGACCTGCCCGGTATTTAGTACCACAAGTAGTGAGGCTGGTTGTTAAGTTTATTGGATGAGTCCAGGTTGACTCGGTGCGATGTGCCTTGTTGTTAGTGTCACTGGTGCAGGCGGTCGATAGTT
>VGHR01000105.1 GCA_016868205.1 Betaproteobacteria bacterium | reverse complement strand
TTGAACTATCGACCGCCTGCACCAGTGACACTAACAACAAGGCACATCGCACCGAGTCAACCTGGACTCATCCAATAAACTTAACAACCAGCCTCACTACTTGTGGTACTAAATACCGGGCAGGTCACCACCGCCCACCCGCGCAGCAGCCCAGCGCAGAGTCCGGCGGCAAAAATAAGCTGCGTTTGTTTTGCAGCGGGTCCAGCTACCCAGCCCTTGGGCCCTGGGCGAAAACGCGCTGTAGGGCTGATTTGATGCCCGCGCGGGCCCTGGGTAGTGCAGGGCGCCTCCGTCAGCGCATACCGACCTACAGCCCACGATGCAGTTCCCACGGGCGAGGGCGGCTCTTGCTCTGCAGCATGGCTTCGGCCTTCTGGTGCTCAGTGGCCATCTGATCCCACAGCCAAGGCTACCGGTCACCAGCACAACTAGACAGTGTGTGTCGATTGTACTAACATTGAGGCAATTGAACTAACACAAGAGGTGCTCCCATGACTGCCTTTGCATCGTCGCCGTCTGCTCGTTCGGCCCGACTTGGGCTACGTGCCACCCCCGAACAGGAGGTGGTGCTTCGCCGTGCCGCCGAGGTGGCCCACAAGTCGCTGACCGACTTCATTCTTGACAGCGCGTGCCTTGCCGCCGAGCAGACCCTGCTCGATCAACGCTTGTTCATGGTCTCGGGCAGCCAGTACCAGGCCCTGATGGATCTGCTGGAGCGCCCCGAACAGGCCAACGAGGGTTTGCGTGACCTGTTTGCCCGCAAGGCGACCTGGGAAACGAAGTGACATTGCGCGCACCGGAGCCTTTGGCCGCGCAGCATCGGCTGGAGGGCTTTGATTGCAGCAAGCCTGCCCTGAACGACTGGCTCTTGCGCCACGCCATTCAGGCGCAAGGTAGTGGCTCGGCCAAGACCTTCGTCGTTGCCGAAGATGATGGCCGCGTGGCGGGGTACTTCAGTCTGACCGTCGGGCAGGTCGATACGTTGGAAGCGCCGGAGCGCATCCGCAAAGGGATGGGGCAGTATCCTTTGCCAGTGGTGATCCTGGCGCGGCTTGCTGTCTCGGTGGCGGACCAGGGGCGAGGTATAGGCTTTGGCCTGCTGCAGGATGCGATTTGCCGCACGATACTGATAGCCGAGCAGGCTGGTATCCGTGCCATGCTGACCCACCCCATCGACGAAGAAGCGGCAAGGTTCTACACCCGGTTCGGGTTCATTGCATCGCCGCTGCGCGAGCGGCAATTGCTGTTGCTCTTGAAGGACGCCCGTCGCTGGGTACGGTGAACCATGACCGTCGAATCACTGCCCACTTTGTAGGCCGCCTGCCGTAGTGCCAGCCGCAGTGCCCGGTCAGTCTGATTACAGAGCGATTGACCCACCAGCGTGCAGTCTCGCTCCACCGCCCTATCGCCCATGAAGGCAAAGCCGGCGCTCACGCCGCCCATGGTCGGGTCGGTCAGTACGCTGACCGTTTAAACGGGCTCACTTCCAGTGACCAATCCAGAGCTTGTCCAGGCCCGGAATCAGATCCGGGTTGTTGAGGGGCGAGCCAATGGGGACGACGATATTGAGCTCGAAGGGCAATTGAGTCTCGTCGTTGGCCTTCTCTGACCACAGATAGGTGCCCTGTAGGCCTATGACCAAAGCGCCTAGACCCAGCCACAACTTAAGCAAGGGCAGGTGACCGGTCACCAGGCGCAACGACAGCATCGCAAAGCACAGCATGCCCAGGGTCCGCGCCAAACTGAAGTAGTCCCAGGTCCAGGCGGCATCGATCAGATAAAACAGCCAGGGCAGCACAGTGAAAAGGACGATGATGCATACCGTCCCGCCCATTGCCGTGATCGACAGGTGTGCAACCAGGTCATTGCGGCGCGCGTGCAGCCAACTAGCCGCTGACCAGATCAGCCACCAGAGCAGCATCAGCAGTGACTCGAGGGCAAAGCTACCGATGAAGGAGTTTTGATCGCCCCCGCCGATAGAGTGTGTGGCCGCATACCCCGTGTAAAGCGCCAGGTACAGCACCACGAAGGCGGCCGCGATATGGTTCTGCGCCCAAAACTTCATGGTGCCTTGGCCTCCGCGGGCTGCCAGCGCAGACTGGCTAGAGACAGGCCGAGCACCGCTTGCGCCGAGCCCCTGTCCATGCCGGTTAACTCCAGTGAGACCATCAGGGCGTCGGGCCCGCTGACCAGGGGTGCGTAGCGGAACTTGTAGTCGTGGAGATCGGGCAAGTGCTTGACCGGGCGGCGGCAGGCGTAAATCTGCACCGGGAGTCCGTCCGGGGTTTTCAACCGCTGCTGCCGGCAGGCCCATGCAGCCGAACCGCGCCGAGATTCGGGCAGAGTTCTGGAGCTGTTGATTCGGCGCGTCAGGAGGCTACTCATTTGCAGGCTGCTCAGACTTTTGCTGTGCATCCAGACCGCCTCGCTTTGCATGCGACCCGCGTGCCGGCCGGGCATCAGGTAGACGCCGACGCCCGCCTGGCAGCCTTGCTCGACTTCGGTATACGGCTGAGAGGGGGGACTTGATCGTTCGGTACGGCAGGGGTTTTCGGTGTTGAAGTCGCCGTGCACCGAGAAGGGGCCCAAGGCGCGCTCTGGATGGGAGATTTTGTTCATGGCCTTCATCTGGTAGCGGCCAAAGGCAATGGCTTGGACGGTGACTTCGGTCAGAAGTTCTTCCTGGCTTGGGGGCTTTTCCGGCTTCAGACTCTTTAGCAGCTTGATCAGGTACTCGGCGGGCACCGCCATGCCCACGAGCTGATGGCGCGCACTGGTGGCGACATTGATGCCGACCACCCGCCCACCGGCATCAAGCAGCGGACCGCCGCTCATCCCCCGGTTGATGGCGCCGCTGAAGACCAGCAGGGTTTTGGGATCGTCGTTGGTCACCCCGTTGAAAGTGCCGGTGACTATGCCCACCTCAAAGCCGCCGGGCTTGCCCATGGAAAAGCCTTTTTCGCCTTCGGCCGGGTGGGTGCCACGAAGCGGCAGCATGGGAACGCCAGCAGACTTTTCCAGCCGCAGCATGGCCAGATCGTTGATGACATCAAGTGCTACGATTCGGGCGGCCAGCTTGCGACTACCGGCCAGTTCCACCACGATACGGTGTTCCGCGGGCTCATAGAGTGCTTCGTGGATGACATGGTAGTTGGTGACCACCAAGTCCGGCTTGAGCGCAACAAAGCCGCTGGCCGCTGCGGAAGTCCCCAGGTTGCCCTTGACCTCAACCCGCACCTCAACGACGGAGGGCCGCAGCTTCTGGAAGGCCGATTGGGCCGACAGGTCGGCGGCGTTTGCTACACCGCGACTGAGGCTAAGAATAATAG
The DNA here is from genome assembly GCA_016868205.1 of Betaproteobacteria bacterium. GTDB lineage: Bacteria > Pseudomonadota > Gammaproteobacteria > Burkholderiales > Burkholderiaceae_C > Polaromonas. Next base: position 5,798 of record VGHR01000105.1, on the reverse strand, counting down.
CGATGCCCGCGAGCTTTCGAAGAAGCATTAGGTTGATATGCGTGGAATAGATTGACATGTTGGCGAGGGGAGATTAGACCCGATAGTTAGGCTCACTGGGCGAGCCTGCCATCGCCTGATCACGGGCGGGCATCTATTGACACACTTTAGAGGATGCGTTGATCCGGGCCCGACAGTGCCTTGATGCCGACCATGCGCCCGAGCCCGGGCCAGACTGTAAGCAGTGCCTTTATGTCGATGACACCCGCAGCTTGAATCTTTAGAAGTTCCCGAACTGTAGGTTTCGAAAATGCGCGATGGTTTTCGTGGGAGTCGCGTCCTCGCGGCGATGCCGCAGGGTAAGCCTCCTCACGGCCCTGTAGGCGTTCATGCTGTTCTGACGCGCTGCTTTCGGTATGACCCTGACCCAAATTCCGTGCTGCTCAATGGCAAGAGCCTGCGGATCGATAATTCAGCTAAATGTCTCGGCCTATTTCACTTGCTCACCTCACCTGCCTGGAGTTGTCGCCGCCGGATTTGATGGATGTCGCTCTTCGGTGCGGTTATTCATCGGTCGATTTACGCCTTGCACCCGCTACGCCGACCGACATTGATTACCCCATGTTTGGCGATACCGCCATGCGCCGTGAGGTGCTCAGCCGCATGCGCGATACCGGGATCGGTGTCTACGATGTGGAGATTATTCGCCTGGCGCGGGACACCGCAGCGGCCGATTACGAGCGGCTGTTCGAGGCGGCTGCTGCTCTGGGCGCCGAGCGGATCAAGGTCGTCGGGATCGACAGCGACGAAGGGCTGATAACCGACAAGTTCGCGCAAGTGTGCCGTCTGGCCGCGCCCTATGGTCTGACCATCGATATCGAGTTTGTCTCCTTCCTGGGTGTCCGAAGCCTTGAGGCGGCCCTGCGGGTGGTGCGATCGGCGGCGCAGCCCAATGGCAAGCTGCTCGTTGATGCGCTGCACTTGTCGCGCTCCGGGGGAGCCCCTGAGGAGGTTGCGGCCTTGAACGGCGGCGATATGGGCTACATCCAGCTCTGCGACGCGCTGGCCGTGGCTCCGACTGATGATCAAGAAAAAATGGCTGAGGCCCGCAGCCTCAGGCTGGCGCCGGGCGACGGTGTCTTGCCGCTGACCGCTCTGCTGCGCGCAGTACCGGCGCATTTTCCGATTAGCCTGGAGGTACCGATGGCGGGCGGGCTGTTGCCTGCCGAACGGGCGAGGCGGGCCATTGAGGGCCTCAAAATGGTGATGGCAGGAGCAAACGAATGACACGACTGAGAATGGCTGTGCTCGGCGCCGGGCTGATCGGCCGGCGCCATATTGACACCATCCTGGCCTGCCCGGGCGAGGCGGAGCTTGTCGGTGTCGCCGATCCGGTCGCGCAGGCCGATAGCTTTCCCCAAGTCAAGGCGCCTTTTTTCAAGACAACCGAAGCGCTACTGGACCGGGTCAAGCCAGAGGCGGTGGTGATCGCCACTCCCAACCGATTGCACGCGCCACAAGGTATCGATTGCGCGCGCCGCGGCATTCACTTCATCGTCGAAAAGCCGGTGACCGAATCTCTTGAAAGTGCGGCCGACCTGCTGCGCGCGGTGCGCGAATCCGGCGTCAAGTCGCTCACCGGCCACCATCGCCGCTATTTGCCAGCGATTCGCCATGCCCGCCAGATTCTGAATGAGGGGCGCATCGGGCGTCTGGTGGGTGTCTCGGTGATCTGGGCGACGCGCAAGCCTGATCGCTATTTTGATGCGAGCTGGCGCAAGGAGCCCGGTGGTGGGCCGATCTTGATCAATCTGATCCACGAGATCGATCTCTTGCGCCACCTGGCCGGGGAGATGGACAGCATCACGGGCCAGGTTAGCAATGGCGTGCGCGGCTTTGCGGTCGAGGACACATCCGGCGCGGTGATCCGCTTTGTCGGGGGCGCCCTGGGCACCATTTTGTGTACCGATACCGGCCTGTCGCCCTGGACCATTGAGCAGGGGACAGCCGAGAACCCTGCGTTTGCCTTCACGGCAGAGAATAGCTACCGTTTTATTGGCACTGAGGGCAGCCTCGAATTGCCCAATCTCAAGCTGTGGTCGGCGCGTGATCCACAGCACAGGGCTTGGGACACACCGCTCGCCAGCACCCCGATCAAGGTCGCCGACAGCGACCCCTATGTCGAGCAATTGAAGCATTTTCGGCGCGTCATTCAAGAGGGCGAAGCCCCCCTCATCTCTACCGAAGACGGTGCGCGCACGCTGGCCGCCACGCTCGCTCTCACGCAAGCCGGAACTACCCAGCGCCCGGTCGAGCTTGCCGCTGCGTTCCGCGCGCTGGGCTAGCTGGCCGGCGCGCGGGTTGTTTGGTTTTGGGGCGGTTTTGTGTTTGGGCCCAATGACGAATCAATTCAGCCACTGCGTCCGTGGCGCTCGAGGCCTTGTACTGGTTGCTGCGGGTGATGTAGAAGCGCTGGCTCATGGCGGGCGCCACGATCGGTGTGGCACTCAATTGTCCCCGTTGAATTTCTTCGTGCACTGAATGGCTCAATGCAACGGTGTAGCCCCAGGCGTCGTGGACCATTTTTTTAATCAGGTGCACTGAGTGAACCTCCATCATGACGCTGATTGGGCGCCCGGCGTCTTTGGCCTGTGCCTCCAGGAGTACCCGGGCACCGTTTGGCATGGGCGAGACGATCAGCGGTATCTGACTGAGTTGCGCGAATCGGATACGGGCGCGCAGGCAGAGCGCATCACCAGCCGGACCAACCAGCAGAAGTCGGCTCGAGAACAGCGGCTCCGTTTGCGGTAGCTTGTCGGATCCCCAATCCGAAAGTACGCCCAGATCGATCCGGTTTTCCTGGACCCACTCTGCCACTTGGCGTGTGGGGGCCTCCACGAGCTGCAGCCGAATGTCGGGGTGTAGTCTTTCAAGTGTTGGGTGCAGATACTGCACCAGCGGCCAGGAAATAGAGGCTTGGACGGCCATGCGAACCACCCCGCCAGGCTTGGCCAGTGCGCCGCGAAGCAACTGGGGTAATTGGTCGGCATCGCGTACCAGAGCCTGCGCGTGGTTCACCAGAAACTGGCCGGCTTGCGTCAATGCAGCTCCACGCCCATTGCGGGAAAAAAGTCGCTGCCCCAAGCCCAGCTCCAGCTGCAGGATGCGTTTGCTTGCTGCAGATTGGGTGAGGCCCTCAAGCGCAGCGGCGCGCGAAAAGCTACCGGTATTGGCGATGGCCAGAAAAAGTTTGAGGTCTAGCAGGTTCATGGTGCCGCGCGGTCAGTCATTTTTGGAATATCTGAATTGTCGGTCGCATTCGTTCACGTGGCGTGATTACGGCCGAATAATGCCCCAACCGCTGTGAACGGGGTTGCACTTTGAGTACTGCCTACAATGTTTTGGTCTTGATGTCTGATGAGCACAACCCCCAGGTATTGGGCTGTGCGGGACATCCGTTTATTCAGACTCCACATCTTGATCGGCTGGCCGCCCAAGGTGCGCGCATGACTTCAGCCTACACCTGCAGCCCGATTTGTGTACCGGCTCGCGCTGCATTTGCTACAGGCCGGTATGTGCATGAGATCGGATTTTGGGACAACGCGGACGCCTACGATGGCATCTTGCCCAGTTGGCACCATGTGTTGCGGCGAGCCGGGCACCGGGTGGCCTCGATAGGCAAATTGCACTTTCGCGGGCGTTCCGGCGATGATCATGGATGGAGCGAAGAAATCTTACCCATGCACATCATCGATGGAATCGGTGATGTCAAAGGCCTGGTGCGCGAGCGTATTCCGGTGCGCAAAGGCGGCGACAAAATGGCCAAACTCGCCGGGCCGGGCGAGTCTTCTTATACGCAGTACGATCGGCAAATCGCGCAGGCTGCTTGCCAGTGGCTTGAACAGAGAGCGCGGCAAGCTGATTCCAAACCCTGGGCCTTGTTTGTCTCGATGGTCTCGCCGCACTTTCCGCTGACGGCGCCTGAGCAGTGGTTCCAGCACTACGCAGCGATGGATTTGCCGATGCCCAAGCGCTACGGCAAGGCCGATCGCCCCCGGCATCCGTTTACAGACGAATACGCGCGGGTGGTGGACTACGACTCCCATTTTCACAGCGACGCCGATGTAAAGCGGGCCTTGGCGGGCTATTTCGGTTTGGTCAGTTTTATGGATGAGCAGATGGGCCATGTGCTCGACGCCCTGGTTCGCCTGGGCTTGTCGCAAAACACTTTGGTGATCTATACCAGTGACCACGGTGACAACCTCGGCGCCCGTGGACTTTGGGGAAAGTCCACCCTTTACGAGGAGTCGGCTGGTGTGCCGCTCATTCTTGCGGGACCGCAGGTCGCCGCTGGCACCGTGATCCATCGGCCGGTCAGTCATGTAGATATCCCCGTCACGATTTTGGAGGCAGCCGGCGCGCCTGCCTTGCCCCAAGCCAGTGGTCATTCGCTCTTGGATATCTTGCGCGGCGGTGTGCCGAAGCGGCCGGTATTGTCGGAGTATCACGCGATCGGATCTACGGGCGGGGCCACGATGCTGCGTGTGGGGCGTTGGAAATATTGCCATTACATCGACCACCCGCCGCAACTGTTTGATCTTGAAAATGATCCACAAGAGTCGGCTGATTTGGCAGCCCATCCGGATCATGCGGAGTCGCTGCATCAGTGCCACAGCTTGTTGCTTGAGTACCTGCGACCGCAAGAGGTCGATGGTCGAGCCAAGGCGCGGCAGCAGGCCTTGCTTGAATCCTACGGAGGGCGGGAGGCGGCGCTCGCGCGTGGCGACTTGGGTTTTACGCCAGCACCGGGCACCGACGCCGCCTACAACTGACCACGCAACCAAGGGGGTAGACCATGATCAAGCGTGATTTTTTGAAGTCAACCATCGGCCTGGCAGCCCTTGCCGGGGTCCCGACCGCCTGGTCGCAGGCCTGGCCCGCCAAGCCGATCAAGCTGATCGTGCCATTTATTCCCGGTAGCGCCCCTGATGTGATCGCCCGAGGGCTGGCTGAGCGTCTGACCCAGGCTCTGGGGCAGGCGGTCGTCATTGACAACCGGGGTGGCGCCGGCGGAAATATTGGTCTGGAGGCTATTGCCAAGTCGCCGCCAGACGGCTACACCCTGGGTCTGGGCACCAGCAGTATGTCCATCAATCCGGCCTTGTATCGCAAGGTAGCCTACGACCCCGTGGCTGATTTCACGCCGATTCATCTGACCTATGCGATGCCTCATTGCCTGATCGTCCAGGCCGATTCACCGTACCGCTCGGTGGGCGACCTGATCAAGGCGCTAAAGGGCAGCCCGGGCAAGTTCAACTACGCCTCTGGCGGCAATGGCAGCGGCGCTCATCTGTGCGCCGAATTGTTCAAGGCGATGGCTGGCGTCGATGTGGTGCATGTGCCTTATCGGGGGGCCCCGGAGATCATCACTGCGGTTATGGGCGGTGCCACATTGCTGGGCTTTCCCACCTTGTCCACTGCGGTGCCTCTGGTCAAGAGCGGAAAGATCAGGGCCTTGGGGGTTACCGGTCCCAAGAGCAACGCGGCCTTGCCGGGGGTGCCGGCTGTGGCCGATACCGTTTCGGGCTTTGAAGTGGTGTCCTGGTTTGGTATTTTGGCGCCGGCCAAATTTCCCAGCGACATAGCTCGCCGTATCGACCAAGAGGTTCAGAAGGCTCTGGGCGACAACGCGTTCCGCGAAAAGGTGCAGTCAGACGGAACAGAGATCATCGGCCTGGGTTCTGCCGATTTCCCAGCCTATCTGCGACAGGACTTGCAAAAGTGGAAGCGTGTGGTTGAGATCAGCGGCGCCAAGGTGG
>VGHR01000104.1 GCA_016868205.1 Betaproteobacteria bacterium | reverse complement strand
CGGGGGTGATCGCGCCGAGCTACGGCCTGTCGCGCAGCCTGACCGAGGGCGTGCCCCAAATCACCTACGAGGCCGCGGCCGGCGATGTGGTGATCTTCAACACGCGCAACCCCCATGAAATCGCCCCCGGCATACCCCGTCCGGGAGGCGCGCGCATCTCGATGGGCTCTTTCATCGGCCGCATGCCCGACCGCAGCTTGGTCCTTTGGGCTTAAACCCTGATACCCCAACCCCCTTGTCACGAAAAATTTGTCCGTATACATCGCCCGCACCAGAAAAATTTGTTCGGACATCTTTTTTCTCCCTTCAGCCTCAACGCCACAAAGGATCTTGCCGTGAAACCGCTGCTCGTGTGGTGCGCCTCGGCATCGCGATGGCTGGCTTGGCTCGGAGGCCTGGCCTTGCTCTTGAGCGCCGCCCTGATTTCGCTCGACGTGGTGTTTCGCGGCCTGTGGAAGATCACCATTTTTGAAAGCTTTGAGCTGTCCACCTACGCCTTTGCGATCGCGACCGCACTGGGCATGTCCTACGCGCTGGTGAGCCGGGCGCACATCCGCATCGAGGTCGTCTACAACCTGTTGCCCCTGCGCTGGCGCAATGGGCTCGATGTGCTGTCTCATGCCGGCTTGGCGCTGATCACGGGAACCTTGCTGTTTTGGGCCTCCCAAATGGTTTGGCTCAATTGGTCTACCGGGGCGCGTTCGCCCTCTGCCTTGGCCATTCCCCTGGTCATTCCCCAAAGCCTTTGGCTGCTCGGGCTGGTCTGGTTTGCCCTGCTGGCCTGGCTCTACACGCTCTACGGTTTGTGGTGCCTGCTGTCGGGGCGGCAGCAGGAAGCGGCCGAACTCATGGGTGTGACCAGCCTGGAAGATGAGATCAAGGAAAGCATCCACACCTCGGAGCGGCCGTCATGATCACCTTGACGATTTTCCTGCTGCTGGCTATGGCCGCCAGCAGCCTGTTTGTGGTGGCCGTGCTGGGCATCTTGGGCTACACCCTGTCGGAGTTGTTTTCACCCTTCCCGCTGCTGCGCGGCTTGGGTGAGGTGGCCTGGAGTTCGAGCGCCGACTTCATCTTGGTGGCCATCCCGATGTTCATCCTGATGGGCGAATTGCTGCTGCGCTCGGGTGTGACCGAGTCGATGTTCGACGCGCTGGACCGTTGGGTCGGGCGCATTCCGGGTGGGCTGATGCACACCAATGTGGCGGCCTGCGCCGTGTTTGCCGCCACCTCGGGCTCGAGCATTGCCACGGCAGCGACGATCGGCACGGTCTCTATTCCCAACATGAACCGCTTCGGCTACCGGCCCAGCATCTTTCTGGGCACCATTGCCGCAGGCGGAACGCTGGGCATCTTGATTCCGCCGAGCATCAACATCGTCTTGTACGGGGCGCTGTCCGAAACGGCCGTGTCCGACATGTACCTGGCGGCGCTCATTCCCGGCATCATGATGGCGCTGCTGTTTTCGGTGTACGTCTTCCTGGCCTGTGTGCTCGACCCCAGCTTGGCGCCCCACCGGCGCCAGGCAAGCTGGTCAGAGCGGATCGAGGCCCTCAAGCATTTGGTGCCGCCCCTGCTGCTTTTTTTCTTGGTGGTGGGCTCCATTTACGCGGGTATCGCAACGGCCACCGAGGCCTCGGCCTTGGGCGTGATGGGCACGCTCGGCCTGGTGGTGGCGCGCTGCCGGCTCACGCTCGACTTGCTGCTGCGCTCCTTCGAGGGAACGGTGCGAACCACCGCGATGGTCATGGCCATCGTGATCGCGGCCTACTTCCTTAATTTTGTGCTCTCGACGATCGGACTGACCGACAAGGCGGTTCAATGGGTCGCCGAGCTGTCTTGGCCGCCGCTTTCGGTGCTGATGTGCATCGTGCTGCTGTACCTGGTGTTGGGCTGCTTTGTCGAGTCGCTGACGCTGATGATCGCCACCACCCCCTTAGTGGTGCCCATCATCAAGCACCTGGGCTACGACCCAGTCTGGTTTGGCGTGGTGTTTGTGATCCTCATTGAGGCCGCGTTGATCACGCCGCCGATCGGCATGAACCTGTTTGTCGTGCAATCGGTGCGCAAACGGGGGCCCTTCCGCGACGTCGTGATCGGCTCACTGCCCTTTGTCGGCCTGATGCTGCTCATGATTGCCCTGCTGATCGCCTTTCCCAAGCTTGCGATGTGGCTGCCTTCTGTTTTTGCTGCAAACCGGGCCTGATCGGCCTATTTTCCAACCTCAAGGAGATCGTGATGAAGTTTAGACAACACATGCTTGCGGCGGTGGCCGCGATCGGGCTGGGCGCCGCTGGACTGGCGCAGGCCCAGGCGCCTGCCAAGATCAATTTCCAGGTGGTCGGGAACCTGGGTATCACCACTCAGTTCCAGCAGATGGAGCGCCCCTTCTGGACCAAGGACATCACGGCTGCGACCAACGGCTCGCTCACCGCAGCCATCAAGCCCTGGAATGAAATGGGTCTGAAGGGCCCCGAGGTCTTTAAGATGCTCTCGCAGGGCATGTTCGACGTGGGCACCACGCAACTGGGTTTTGTGGCCGGGGACAACGCGATCAATGACGCGACCGATCTGGCCGGCGTCTCGCCCGACATTCAAACCTTTTGGTCGATCACGCAAGCGTTTAGGCCCCACCTGGAGCGCTACTACGAGCAGCAACTGCGGGTCAAGCCCATGGGCATGTTCTCGTTTCAGGCGCAGGTGCTGTTTTGCCGAGACGAACTGAAAAGTCTGGCCGACCTCAAGGGTCGCAAGATCCGCACCGGTGGCGCCTCGCAGGCCGACTTTGTCGCCTTTTTCGGTGCATCGGGCATCAGCGTGGCCTTCGGCGAAGTTCAGCAGGCGCTGCAAAAGGGCGTGATCGATTGCGCCATCACCGGCACCCTGGGCGGCTACAAGGCCAAATGGTTCGACGGCGCCCGCTACCTCTATCCCCTGCCGATCAACTGGGGCGCGGGCATGTCGGCGATCAACCTGAACTCCTGGCGCAAGCTCGACGAGGCAACGCAGAAAACCTTGCAGACCGAATTTGGCAAGCTCGAGCGGGCCATCTTTGAGCAAAACATCCGCGAGAACGACATTGGCATCGCATGCAACACCGGCGGCACCTGCCCCGAAGGTCCGGCCGGCAAAATGACCCTGGTTCCCGTCAGCCCCGGCGACGTCGAACTGCGCCGCCAGGCCCTGCTCAACCAGGTGCTGCCGCGCTGGGCGGGCCGCTGCGGCACCGAGTGCGTGAACAACTGGAACAACAGTGTGGGCAAGGTGGTCAACCTGACGGCCAAGGCCAACTGATCTGTGCTGACCGTTAGCCAGGCGTGAGTTCTGCGCATGAGCCGCCCGGCCGAACCTACACGCTGCTGATCTTCATCATGATGGCCTGGGGACTGAACATCCCCACGGTCAGGGTGTTGGCGTCCAGACTGGACGTGGCATGGACGGGCGGGCTGCGCATGGCGCTGTCTGCGCTGGTGCTCACGGTGGTGCTGGGCCTGATGAAGCGGCAGTGGCCGCGCCTGCAAAAAAAACAGTGGGCCTGGCTGGTGTTGGCCGGATTTTTTCTCGTTTACTTCAACCAGTTTTGCTTCATCAGCGGCATGGTGCATGCCACGGCCACCAACGGCTCGCTGATCATGGGGCTGACGCCCTTGCTGTCCCTGTTGGGCGGGGCCCTGGCCTTCAGGGAACGCATCCTGGCGCGCATGGTGGCCAGCGCCGCTTTGGGTTTGGCCGGTGTGGCGCTGGCCACGGTGATGTCCCCGGGCGCTTCCTTGCAATCTGCCGGGGTGGGTGAGCTCTACCTGCTGGTGGGGCTGCTGGGCTTTGTCACTGGCGGCTTGATCGTCCAGCGGGTTGGGCCCGAGGTCGATGCGCTGACCGTGGGCTTTGTGGTCTATTGCAGCGGCGCGCTCATGCTGTGCCTGCACATGCTGGTGCAGGGCGGCTCAGCCGACGTGATGGTGCAACTGCAAGACCCCTTTGTGCTGCTGTGCATCATCTACTCGGCTGTGCTGGGCACGGCGTTGTCAAACGTCGGCTGGTACCGCTCGATTGCCCGCGTGGGCGTGGCCAGAGCCGCTGCGTTTTTTTACTGGCTGCCGATTTTTGGCATGGGCTTTTCAGCTCTTTTGCTCGGCGAGGTGCTAACGGTTTGGCACCTGGCGGGCCTGCTTTTGGTGCTGCTGGCCACGCGGCTGGCCGTCCAGGCCTACCCGCAGCAGCCCAAAACGCTGTAGACGCAACGCAGGCTTGAGCCGCAGGGGTGCGGCTCAAGCCTTGGCGGCCAGCAGCGCGTACAAGGGGGCGGTGTCGCTGTGCTCGGGCAACCGATTGAGCCAGGCCAGCATGTGCTCGAGCTGCTGCTCATGGGCCGCGTCACGGGCGTACTTCAGACGCCAGCACAGGCGAAACTTGTCCTCCCGTTCCTCGGCCGTCAGGGGCATGTCTGGGTGCCCCCAGGCGTGCGGGATGTCCTGGGCCATCTCGGAACCATCGCCCAGCACGATCTTGAGCTTTTGGGGATAAAACGCATTCGGGTTGGGATACTCGAACTCGTGCGTGTGCACCCGCCGGGCCAAGGTCTCGACGCCCTCGTGCTGCAGATGCGCCGCGGTGAAGGTCAACGGATCGACCGAGCCAAAAAACACCTCAGCGGCGGCGACGAAGGGGATGCACAAGCGCGCGTAATTGGCCGGCGGATGATGAATCATGGGCCGCCCGACAAGCCGCATGCCCAGCGGAGGCAGGCCCACCTCGATGGCCCGTATTTTTTCAAGTGCGTTGCCAGGGCCGATGTCCAGCGACTTGCGCAGCTGACGCATGGCATGGATCACCCCGTGGGTGACGCGCCCACTTGGAAAGGGCTTGTGCGAAAGGCGCGTGACCTTCCAGGGTTTGGCCATCTCTTGCAGCGCCTGCTCGATGTCGCCGCCGTGCTCAAAGTTATGGAAAAAGCCAAAGCGCCCGCCGAGCAGTTGCACCGGCGCGGTCAGGCCCATGCGCGCCATGTCGTGGGCCTGGATCGCGTTTCGCGCCGCAAAGCCCATCTGCATGGCCAGCATCATGGAGCCCTCTTCATGGGCCTGCATGGGGCCGCACATTTGAGAATAGGCGATGCCAAAGGCGTAGCGCAGTTGATCACGCGGCAAAGGGTCCAGGCAGGCAATGGCCGCCAGGGCGGCAAAGGTGCCGGTGGTCGAGGGCCGGAAGAAAAACATGCCGCTGCGCGTGGCAGCGCCCAGCGTGGTGGAGACTTCCACCGCCACGGTAAAGGCATGGATCAAATCGGCGCCAGTCGGCGCCCGCCCGGCTTGCGCCAAGGTTTGGGCGCGCACCATCAGAGCGGCAAAGATCGGCGCAGCCGGCAAGATCACACCGGGCTCATAAACGCAGTCGTACTCCAGCGCGTGACACTGGTAGCCATTGACCAGCGCGGCCACCGGCTCGGTGCTCACCTGCTCACTGTTCCACAAATGCGGCCCGCGCTCGACTTTGCCCACCCAGCTTTCAGAGCCCTTGAGCAGGGCCTCCAGGCCCGGGGCCAGGCGTCCGGCGCAGGCCACGCCCACGGTGTCCATAAAGAACACCGTGGCTGCGGCCACCGCCTCTTGAGGAAGATCTTTGTAGCGCGTGTGTTCAATCAGGTCCAGGAAGGACTCGATCGGGTCGCGCACACCACTGGGACTGTCACTCATGCTCGCGCCTCCAAAATATGCGAGGGGAAGAGCGCCGGCCGTTTTTGCAAAAACGCATCGCGCCCTTCACGGAAATCTGGGGATTGAAACAGGTCGATGAACTCCTGCTCGGCTTGGCTCCAAGCCTCGCCCTGGCGCGATTGCACGGCGCGCAGGCCGCGCTTGATCGCCCGCAAGGACTCGAGCGAGTTGGCCGCCATGGCCTGCAAGGCCCGGTCGACGCCGCTTTGAAAGCTCGCCAACTCAAACACCTGACTGACCAGGCCCACAGCCAAAGCGCGCTGGGCATCCCAGAGCTGCCCGGTGTAGAGCAACTCACTGGCCGCAGCATGGCCGCAAGCGAGCACCAGCCGTCGCAGGTCATCGGGGTGGTAGGACAGGCCCAGCCGCGCCGGAGTCACCGCAAATCGCGCCCGATCGCTGCTCAAACGAAAATCGCAAGCCACCGCCAAGGCCACGCCGCCCCCCACGCAGGGGCCGTCGATGGCGGCCAGCGTGGGCAGGGAACATTTTTCCAGCGCATCGATGGCGCGCTGGATTTCCAGGGTGGCCTCCAAAGCCACTTGCGGATGACCGTAGATCTGCTCAAACTCAGAAATATCAGCGCCCGCTGCAAACGCGCCCGGCACAGCGCTTTGCAAGCACACCACCCGTGCCGACGCGCGCTGGGAGATTTGCGCCATCAAGTCGGGGATGCTGCGCCACATGGACCGGGTAAAGGCATTGCGCCTTGGGGCGTGATCGATGCTCAGGCAGGCAATCGGGCCACGAAACTCCAGTGAAACAGCAGGCATACATCCTTTCCGTAGATATCCGGGTGCAAGCGGGCTCGGCCCCTCGATTCCAAAATGATAATATGTCCGTACAACTTTGCAAGGACTGTTTTCACCAAGGAGCTGTCATGCGCTATGAGAGAGGCCCCAAGCCCTATGAATGGCCCCAGGGGGCGCGTCTGGCCCTGTCCATCGTGGTCAATATTGAAGAGGGGGCCGAGGCCAACATCGTGGACGGGGACAAGTACCCCGAGCCCGTCGACGAGATGGGCATCGCCCTCAAGCGCGCGGTTCGCAACTATGGCAACGAGTCCAACTACCGCTATGGTCTGACGCGCGGCGGCCCGCGGGTCATGCGCCTGCTCGAGCAATACCAGCTGCCCGTGACCTTCACTGCCTGCGCCCTGGCCCTTGAGCGCGCACCCGAGCTGGCCGCAGAGATCAGACGCCAAGCTCGCCACGAGGTCACCTCTCACGGCTACCGCTGGGCCCACCAGTTCCATATGAATGAGGAGCAAGAGCGGGCCTATATCCGGCAAGCCGTCGAGTCGCTCGAGCGCACCACGGGCCAGCGCCCACAGGGCTGGCTGTCGCGCTACTTGCTGACCGACAACACCCGGCGCTTGCTGGCCGAAGAAGGATTTGTCTACCACATGGACGACTACGGCGACGACGAGCCGTCGTGGGACTGCAGCCATGTCCGGCCGATTGTGGTGATGCCCTATCAGGTGGACAACAACGACATGAAGATGTGGGCCGAGCCCTCCTACACCCCCGACCAATGGCTCAAGTACGCGCTCGACAACCTGCAGTGGTCGCTCGAGGAGGGCCAACATGAGGTCAATATGACGTCCTTGGGCCTGCACCTGCGCATCATTGGCCGGCCCGGGCGGATCTGGGCGCTGGAGAAATTTTTCCGCCACGTACAGGAGCTCAACGGCCAAGGCGCTGGCATCTGGGTGGCCACCCGCGCGCAGATCGCCCAGCATTTTGCCCAGCATGTTGCCGCCCAGCCTTGAGATTGACTGGGGGCGATGGCTGCGGCCGGGCGACCACCTCGTGTGCTCGCACATGTCGAGCCAGCCCAGGGCTTTGCTGCAGTCGCTGCTCCAGCATCGGCCGGTGATGCCGCTGAGCCTGATGCTCGGCGTGGCCTTCAGCCCCGACATGAGCGCGGCGCCCGATGCCTGGCAACTCCAGGGCCTGGGCGCAATGGGCAGCGGTTCGGTGGTGGCCAGCCAGCGGGCCTTGAGCCTGAGCACGCTGACTTACGGCGCCTATGAGCAGGTTTATGCGCAAGCGCTCTGGCCGGTCGATGTGGTGCTGGTGTCTTTGAGCCGGGACCCGCAGGGGCGCTTGTATCTCGGCGCCAGCCACGGGGCGGCGCTGGCTGCGGCCCGGCGCGCGCGCGTGGTGCTGGCCGAAATCAACACCCAGGCGCCGTGCCTGCTGGGCAGTCAGTGGCCTGCCGACGTGCCGATACACGCTCAATGGGACACCGCCTACGCGCCGCCCGAACTGTCGGCAGGCCCGGCCGGTGCGGCCGAGCAGGCGATCGGGCAACACCTGGCCGCGCGGGTCCCGGAGGGGGCCTGCCTTCAGGTAGGCATCGGCGGCTTGCCCTCGGCGCTGCTCGAGTGCTTGAGCGGCCACCGCGGACTGGGCGTGCACTCGGGCATGTACGGCCAGGCCATGCACCGGTTGCTGCTGTCGGGGGCCATCGACAACAGCGAAAAGAGCATCGACCGCGGGCTGTGCGTCATCGGATGTGTGGCCGGCCCGGCCGATTTTCTTGCGCAGACCGATCAGCACCCGGCGCTGCGTTTGCGCAGCCCGGCCTACACCCACGAGGCGCTCAACATCCAGGCCATCGGCAACTTTTTTTCGCTCAACACCGCGTTGGAGGTGGACTTGCTCGGGCAAGTCAATGCCGAGGCCATCGTGGACGAGCACGGCCGCTGGCGCTACGTTGGCGGCATTGGCGGACTGCCCGATTTTGCAAGGGCGGCCATGCGTGCGCCGGCGGGGCAATCGGTGATCGCCTTACCAGCGCGCACGCCGCGCGGACGCTCCCGCATCGTGGCCAAGCTGTCCGGGCCTGCCACACTGGCGGCCTCAGATGCCGACCTTATCGTGACCGAGCACGGTGTGGCCGAGCTGCGTCACGCCAGCGTGGACCAAAGGGTCATGCGGATGGTGGCCATTGCCGACCCGATCGAGCGGCCCGCGCTGTTGGCGCAAGCCCGCGCCATCGGCTGGCTCTGAGGGCCGCGGCACCGAGCCGTCGGGTGCGGCTTAGCCTGCCGCCAGCAGGTCCTGCACCTGTTCGGCCCACGCCAGTAGGCGGGCGTCGTCACCGCGGCGCCCGACGATCTGAAGGCCCGCGGGAAGTTGCCCAGGCGGGCACGGGAGCGCCAGAGTGATCGCCGGCAAGCCGGCCATATTGGCCATCGCAGTCAAATCGGCTTGGTTGGCCGGTGCAAGGCGGCTCAGATCAAAAGCCGTCTGTGGCGTGGTCGGCAAGACCACAAAATCGGCCTCGTCAAACCAGCGGTGCGCCGTCTCGGCCGCCTGACCCACATCGGCCAAGGCCCGACCCAGGTCGAGGCTGGTCTTTTTCTCGATGTATCGCATCATGGCCAACAGATCGGGCGGCAGCTCGGCGCTGCGAGACTCGAGCAAGGGGGCCAGCCGTCCATGCAGTTCGGCTTCACACAGCAGCAGGCCGCTGCGCCGGTAGCCAGTCAGTTGCGCCGCATCGGGCGCGCCGGTCCACGGCACGAC
>VGHR01000103.1 GCA_016868205.1 Betaproteobacteria bacterium | reverse complement strand
GGCTCGACGGCCCAGGGTGACAAGCGGATCCTCTTGCAGATCTTTAGCCAGTCCTTGCTCGGACCGGTGTTTTTTGAATTCATCCAGCGCAAGGCCGATGAAGGTTTTGGCGAAGGCAACTTCAAGGCTCTGTTCGAGAGCATGGAGCGCGACCAGATCCGTCGCGGCGTGATTGCAGGCGCGACGGCCTGAATCCGATCGTCTGCGCGGCAGCTTCGGGGTCAGCGCAGCGCGCGGCGCAGGGCCGCACCGCTGACATCGAGTGCGGTGCGGGTCTCGCTGATGATCTGTCCCAGACCCAGAAAGCCGTGAATCTGACGCTCAAAGCACAGGTACTGAGTGGGCACGCCCGCGCGCGAGAGCGCATCGGCATACAGACGCCCGTCATCGCGCAGGGGGTCAAAGCCGGCCGTCAGCACCAGAGCCGGCGGCAGGCCCGCCAGACTCGGCGCCTTGATCGGGCTGGCGCGCCAGTCGTCCCCGGGATCCATCTCGCCCAGATAGGCGGCAAAGTAGGCGGCCATGCCGGCACGCGTCAGGCCATAGCCTTCGCCGTTGGTCTGGTAGCTCGGCGTATCCGTCTGCACTGAGGTCGCCGGATAGACCAGCAACTGAAACACGGGTGCGTGGGCCAGGCCGCGCAGGCTCAGGCAAGCCACTGCGGCCAGATTGCCGCCGGCGCTGTCGCCGCCAAAGGCCAGACGCGTGGCGTCGATGCGCAGCGCGCCGGCCTGCTCCACCACCCAGGCGTGCGCGGCCAGGGTGTCTTCGAGGGCGGTCGGAAAGCGATGTTCGGGCGAGAGCCGGTAGTCCACCGAGAAGACGGCGCAGCCACCGGCATTGGCCAGCGCCCGGCAGATCACATCGTGGGTGTCGATAGTGCCCACCACCCAGCCGCCGCCGTGCAGGTAGATGAGCGCGGGCAGCACCTCGTCGGCGCCTGCCTGGGCCGGCCGCAGTTCGCGCATCACGATGGCGACATCGCCCCGATCGATGCGGTGATCGCGACTGAGCGAGACCGCTTCGGCCGCCGGCTCGGTAAAGCGCCGCCGCGCCTGGTAGAGCTCGCGCAGTCGATCAGGGCTGGGATTGGCGCCAGCCTGCGCGTTGTGCGCGGCCAGCAATTGCAGGGCGTGGGCGGCTTGGGGGTCGAGCATGGGCGGTGCTGCATTGGAGCGGGCGATGGGAATCGAACCCACGTCTTGAGCTTGGGAAGCTCAGGTCCTGCCATTGAACGACGCCCGCAGGGACTGCCTCAGTTTAGCGCAGCACATCGCCAATGCACAGGTACTTGATTTCGACATATTCGTCGATACCGTGGTGCGAGCCCTCGCGGCCCAGGCCCGATTGCTTGACGCCGCCGAAGGGCACATGCTCTGTGGCCAGGATGCCCACATTGATGCCGACCATACCGTATTCGAGCGCCTCGCTCACGCGGAAGATACGGCCCACATCGCGGCTGTAGAAGTAGCTGGCCAGGCCGAACTCGGTGTTGTTGGCCGCCTCGATCGCCTCCCCTTCGGTCGTGAATTTGAACAAGGGCGCGAAGGGCCCGAAGGTTTCCTCGCGGGCACACAGCATGTCGGCGCGGGCATCGGCCACCACGGTAGGCTCGAAGAACTGGCCACTGCCCAGGTTCAGGCGCTTGCCGCCGGTGAGAATCCGCGCCCCCTTGGCCAGCGCGTCTTGCATATGGCGCTCCACTTTGGCCAGGGCGGCCGGCTCGATGAGGGGGCCCTGGTTGATGCCCTCCTCAAAGCCGTTGCCCACCTTGGCCGTCCGCACCTTGTCGGCAAACTTGCGGGCAAACTCTTCGTACACCGATTCCTGCACATAAATGCGGTTGGAGCAGACGCAGGTCTGGCCGGCATTGCGGTATTTGCTGGCGAAAGCGCCTTCGACCGCGCTGTCGATATCGGCGTCGTCGAACACGATGAAGGGCGCATTGCCGCCGAGCTCGAGCGACAGCTTCTTGACGGTCGGGGCTGACTGCGCCATCAGGATGCGGCCCACCTCGGTGCTGCCGGTAAAGCTGATGTGGCGCACCACCTCGCTGGCGCAAAACACCTTACCCACCTCGATGCTGCCGGGGCCGTCGCTGGTGACGATGTTGAGCACCCCGGCCGGAATGCCGGCACGCAGCGCCAGTTCGGCGGCGGCCAGGGCCGTCAGCGGTGTTTGCTCGGCCGGTTTGATCACGACCGGGCAACCGGCAGCCAGGGCCGGTGCCACTTTGCGGGTAATCATGGCCAGCGGAAAGTTCCAGGGCGTAATCGCCGCACACACGCCGATAGGCTGGCGCAGCACCAGCAGCCGCCGGTTGTTGTCAAACTGCGGCAGGGTCTCGCCGTTGATGCGCTTGGCTTCTTCAGCAAACCATTCGACAAAGCTGGCGCCGTAAGCCACCTCGCCCTTGGCCTCGGGCAGGGGTTTGCCTTGTTCAGCGGTCATGATGCGGCCCAGGTCGTCCTGATTGGCCATCAGCAGGTCGTGCCACTCGCGCAAGATGTTGCTGCGCTCCTTAGCGGTCTTGTTTTTCCAGGCGGGCCAGGCCGCGTTGGCTGCGGCAATCGCCTGCTCGGCCTCGGCGGGGCCCAGATTGGCGACATCGGCCAGCTTGAGGCCGGTAGCCGGGTCCATCACATCAAAACGGTTGCTGCCCTGGACCCACTGGCCGTTGATCAGCGCATCGGTCTTGAGCAGGCTCGGGTCCTTGAGCAGGGCCAGGGGAGAGGCGTTCATGTCCATGGTGTGGTGGCGTTGGGCTTAAAAAGCGAGATTAGCGCAAGAACGGGGGTCTTTAGCGGGGCGGCGCCCAATCGCGCCGAGGGCGGCGCTCCCACCCCCGCCGCCTGCAAGTACCGGCCTCGTTTGGGACTGTAGGAGCCGCGCCCCCGCGGCGATAGGGCTTGCGCTCGACACCAGGGGTGCATTTGGCGCCCAATCGCGCCGAGGGCGGCGCTCCCACCCCCGCCGCCTGCAAGTACCGGCCTCGCTTGGGACTGTAGGAGCCGCGCCCTCGCGGCGATAATCTGCGGTTTGTCGCTCGCCACCCCCCTTGCAGCGGCCGTCCTCCTCGTGTTTTCAAGAGATACCGCCATGTCCCAGTCTGTCATGAGTGTTGCCGACATTCGCAAATCCTTTCTGGACTTTTTTGCCGAGCGCGGCCACACGGTGGTGGCGTCCAGCCCCCTGGTGCCCGGTAACGACCCGACGCTGATGTTCACCAACTCCGGCATGGTGCAGTTCAAGGATGTATTTCTGGGCAGCGACAAGCGCTCTTATGTGCGCGCGGCCTCGGTGCAGGCCTGCCTGCGCGCCGGTGGCAAGCACAACGACCTGGAAAATGTGGGCTACACCGCCCGCCACCACACCTTCTTCGAGATGCTGGGTAACTGGTCGTTTGGCGACTACTTCAAGCGCGAGTCGCTCAAGTGGGCGTGGGAGTTGCTCACTGAGGTCTACAAGCTGCCGAAAGATCGTCTGCTGGCCACCGTCTATCAGGAAGACGACGAGGCTTACGATATTTGGACGAAGGAAATCGGCCTTCCCGCCGAGCGCGTGATCCGCATCGGCGACAACAAGGGCGGGCGCTACAAGAGCGACAACTTCTGGATGATGGCCGACACCGGCCCGTGCGGCCCGTGTAGCGAGATCTTCTATGACCACGGCCCGCACATCCCCGGCGGCCCCCCGGGCAGCCCGGAGGAAGACGGCGATCGTTTCATTGAGATCTGGAACAACGTGTTCATGCAGTTCGAGATGCATGAAGACGGCTCGGTCACCCCGCTGCCTGCCCCCTGCGTGGACACCGGCATGGGGCTGGAGCGCCTGGCCGCCATCTTGCAGCATGTGCACAGCAATTACGAAATCGACCTGTTTGACACCCTGATTAAGGCTGCGGCCCGTGAGACCGGCTGCGCCGACCTCAAAAGCCCCAGCCTGCGCGTGATTGCCGATCACCTGCGCGCCACCGCCTTCCTGGTGGCCGATGGCGTGATCCCGAGCAACGAGGGCCGCGGTTATGTGCAGCGCCGCATCGTCCGCCGCGCCATTCGTCACGGCTACAAGCTCGGCCGCAAGGCACCGTTCTTTCACAAGCTGGTGCCCGAACTGGTTGGGCTCATGGGCGCGGCCTACCCCAGTCTGCGCGACAACGCCGATCGGGTGATCGAGGTGCTCAAGGCCGAGGAAGAGCGGTTTTATGAAACCCTTGAAAACGGCATGCAGATCCTCGACGCGACCCTGGATGGCGGGGTCAAGCTCTTGCCCGGCGAGGTGGCCTTCAAGTTGCACGACACCTATGGTTTTCCGCTAGACCTGACCAACGATGTCTGCCGCGAGCGCGGGGTCAAGGTGGATGAAGCGGGCTTTGCGGCCGCGATGGACAAGCAGAAGACCCAGGCGCGCGCCGCCGGCAAGTTCAAGATGGACAAGGCGCTGGACTACAGCGGTGCTGGCAATGACTTTATCGGCTACGACGCGTTGACGGGCCAGGCCAAGGTGTTGGCCCTCTACCTGGACGGCACCCCGGTACAGTCGCTTCAGGCCGGCCAGCAGGGCGCTGTGGTGCTCGATACCACCCCTTTTTACGCCGAGTCTGGCGGGCAGGTGGGCGATCAGGGATTCATCGAGGCGGGTCCGACGCGCTTTGAGGTGACCGACACGCAAAAGATCAAGGCGGATGTGTTTGGCCACCAGGGTCGGCTGCATAGCGGCAGCCTGAAAGTGGGCGACAAGGTGCAGGCCCATGTCGACGCGACCTCGCGCGCGGCCACGGTACGCAACCACAGCGCCACCCACCTGATGCACAAGGCCCTGCGCGAGGTGCTGGGCAGCCATGTGCAGCAGAAGGGCTCGCTGGTCAATGCCGAGCGCACCCGCTTCGACTTTGCCCACAATGCGCCGCTCAGCGATGCGCAGATCCGCGAGATCGAGGCCCGGGTGAATGCCGAAATCCTGGCCAATGCCGCTGCCCAGGCGCGGGTGATGGACATCGAGTCGGCCCAGAAGACCGGTGCCATGATGCTGTTTGGTGAGAAGTACGGCGAGACGGTGCGCGTGCTTGACATCGGCACCAGTCGAGAGCTCTGCGGCGGCACGCATGTCAAGGCCACCGGCGATATTGGCTCGTTCAAGGTGGTGGCCGAAAGCGGTGTGGCCGCTGGGGTGCGCCGCATAGAGGCCGTCACTGGAGAGAACGCGCTGGCCTACCTGCAGTCGCTGGAGTCCATGGTTGCCCATGCTGCGGGCAGCTTGAAGGCGCCGGTCGACCAGCTTGGCACCCGCATCGCCCAGGTGCTCGATCAGGTCAAGACGCTCGAGAAAGAAGTTGCCGCGCTCAAAGGCAAGCTTGCCTCGAATCAGGGGGACGACTTGGCGGCCCAGGCCGTCGATGTCAAGGGCGTGAAGGTGCTGGCTGCGCGACTGGAGGGTGCGGATGCCAAGGCCCTGCGCGAAACCCTGGACAAGCTCAAGGACAAGCTCAAGACCGCCGCCATCGTCCTGGCCGCCGTGGACGGCGACAAGGTACAGCTGGCCGCCGGCGTCACCGCCGACAGCGTGCGCAAGGTCAAGGCTGGGGAACTGGTCAACTTTGTGGCCCAGCAGGTGGGCGGCAAGGGCGGCGGCAAGCCCGATATGGCCATGGCCGGTGGCACCGACGCCAAGGCCCTGCCGCAGGCTCTGGCCAGCGTGCAGGCCTGGGTGGCCGAGCGGGTCTGAGCTGGCTTTAGAGCGTTGGCCATGCAATCATTCAAGCAATCGCTGATCTGTCTGGGGGCGGTGTCCGCTTTGGGGCTGTCGCTGTCGGGCTGCGCGGTCATTGCCGTGGCCGATGTTGCGGCGTCGGCTGCTGTGGGCACCGCGGGACTCGCGGTAGACGCCACCCTCGGCGCGGTCAAGATCGGCGGCAAGGTGATCGGCAAGACGGCCGATATGATCTTGGGCGGTGACGAGAAGTAGCGGGGATCGGTTGGGCCGCGTTAGCCGTATTCACGGCCACACAAGAGCTTGTCGCGAGTGAAAGAGTCTCTCGGCGCCGTTCACCGGATCGGTGAAGGCGATCGCTTTAGCCAATAGCCTCAAAGGCTCGGCAAAGTCTTCAGCTTCGTCCGGTTGCCGGCGCACGGTGGGGTAGAACTGGTCGCCCAGCAGCGGCAAGCCCAGGCCATTCATGTGCACCCGCAGCTGGTGGCGTTTTCCGGTGACCGGTTGCAGTGCGTACCGGGCCCAGTCGCCGCGTATTTCGCTGATGGCAATATGGGTCTGGCTGTTTGGTGCCAGTCCTTCTTCGGGTCGCGCCTCGCGCATGCGGTAGAAAGCCTGCTCGTCTTCACGGATATGGCTGTGTCGCGTCAGCGGGAAAGTCATGCTGGCGCGCGAGGACGCGATCGCCTCGTAGGTTTTGCTCACCCGCTTTTCACGGAACAGACGCTGGTAGGTGTCGCGGTCCTGCGGCCGCTTGCACAAGACCACCAGGCCGGCGGTCTCGCGATCAATCCGGTGCAGGGGGCTGAGATCGGGACAGTTCAATCGACGCTTGAGTCGAACCAGCAGCGTCTCCCGCACATAGCGGCCCCCGGGCGTCACCGGTAGGTAATGGGGTTTGTCCGCCACCACCAGCCATGCGTCCTCGAAGACGATCTCCTCCCGAAAGGGGACCGGCGCTTCGTCGGGCAACTCGCGCCAGTAGTAGATGCGGGTGCCCGGGGCATAAGGTGCTTGCGGTGGCAGGGGGCGGCCAGCTTCGTCGAGCACCGTGCCTGCTTGCATGCGCCGCAGCCATTGATCACGGCTGACCGAAGGCAGCCTGTGGACCAGATGATCGAGAACCGTCTCCCAGGGGCTGCTGCGCAGCCGAGGCATCGCCAGGCAACTGGCCGAGACGCCATCGCGCATGGCGATGGCAGGATTTTTTGCTTGATGCGCCAAGGTTTGCCCTTGCTGGCTAGCGGCGCGTGAACACCAGGTCCCAGACGCCATGGCCCAGCTTGATTCCGCGCTGCTCGAATTTGGTCAACGGCCGGTAATCGGGCTGTGGGGCGTAGCCATCGGCAGAGTTGACCAGCAGCGGTTCGGCACTGAGGACCTCGAGCATTTGCTCGGCGTAGGGCTGCCAATCGGTGGCCAGATGCAGATAGCCCCCTGGCTTGATGTGCTTGGACAGGCGGGCCACGAAGGTCGGCTGGATCAAGCGGCGTTTGTGGTGTCTGGCCTTGTGCCACGGATCAGGAAAGAAAATATGGACGCCATCGAGGCTGTCGGGGCCCAGCATGTGGCCGAGAACCTCCACCGCATCGTGCGGCACGATGCGGATGTTGTTGATCTGCTCCTCGCCGCAGCGCTTGAGCAGCGCACCCACGCCAGGGACATGCACTTCGCAGCAAAGAAAATTGTCTTGCGGGCGTTGCTGCGCAATCTGCGCTGTGGCAGCGCCCATGCCAAAGCCGATTTCCAGCACCAGCGGAGCCTGTCGGCCAAAAGCCGCGGCTGTATCCAGCGGACGAGGGCTGTACGGGAGCAAAAACCGTGGGCCGTAGAGATCAAAGGCCCGCATTTGCCCCGTGCCCATGCGACCGGCACGCAGCACATAGCTCTTGATAGTGCGCATGAAAGGCGCGGCGGTTGCGTCGGTCGGCATCGTCGTCATGGGCAGGGGGTCATTATCGGTGCGGACATGCAGGGTGAGGGCGCAAGCGCCATCGCGCCGAGGGCGGCGCTTTCGACTCGCGAGGTCTTGTGGGAGCCGCGCCCTCGCGGCGATGGACTGCCGGCGATACGCCGCCGGACCCTGCAGCCGGGGACCGCCTCGTCAGCGCGCGGCGCTAGAGCCGCCCCAGCGCAGCCCAGGTCTCCAGGGCCTTTTCGGGCGAGGTGCCGGTGGCCTGCGGGGGCAGGCCGAGGTGGCCGGCGGCGCGGTTGAGCGCGGCCAGCGGGTCACCCGTGTCGATAGGCTGAGCGCCGTTTTGCTTGCTGAGTTTTTCTCCATGGATGCCCATCACCAGCGGTGTGTGTCGGTAAACCGGCCGGGGCAGTCCCAGGGCCTGCTGCAAAAGGATTTGCCGCGCAGTGTTGTCCATCAGGTCCTGGCCGCGAACCACATGGGTGATGCCTTGCGCTGCATCATCGACCACCACCGCCAACTGGTAGGCCCACAGCCCGTCGGCGCGCCGCACGACAAAGTCACCCACCTCGGCATCGACCTGCTGCTGCTGAGTTCCCAGGCCTTCGTCGTGCCAGCCGACATGAGCCCGGTCACCGCTACCGACATGGAAGCGCCATGCGCGGGCGGGTCGACCAGAGAGTCCGCCGTTTTCAGGCCGACAGCTGCCCGGATAGCCGATGCCAGGGTGACGCTCGTGCGACAGTCCGCGCTCAAGCAGGGCGTATTCGATATCCTTGCGCGAGCAGGCGCAGGGGTAGGCGCGCGATTGCTGGATGAGTCGCTCCAGTGCCTCCTGGTAGTGCATCGATCGCTGGCTTTGCCAAAGCACCGCCCCATCGCTGTGCAGACCGCAGCTGGCGAGTTGTTGCAAGATGATGCGATCGGCGCCCGGAACGCAGCGCGGTGTGTCGATATCCTCGATACGCACTAGCCAGCGCCCCAACCGGGTTCTTGCGTGCAGGTAGCTTGCCAGGGCGGCCACCAAAGAGCCCTCGTGCAGCGGTCCGGTGGGTGATGGGGCAAAGCGCCCGATGCAGACGGGCTGGCTCACTCGACCCGGTTGGAGATCGCAGCCAGGGCCAGATCCAACCCTGAGACGAAAGCATCTTCAACACGGCGGCCCAGGCACCAGTCTCCGCACAGACCCAGGCCGAGGCGGGGCTGCCAGATGTGGCTGGCACCGAGCGCCTGCAGCGTCTGTGCGTAACGCCAGCGGTGCACCTGTGCATGGCCTGGCTCGGCCCGGATACCGGTGATCTCGGTGAAGGCGCGCAGCAGCTTGGCTTTCACCCGCTCGTCATCGTCTTCCAGATGGCGTTCGCTCCAGGCGGGGCTGGCCTGTACAGTCCAGCGCTCTATCGTGCCTCGCCCGGGTTTGGAAGTCTCGCGGGTCAGCCAAGCGATACGGTGGTGGACGCTCCTGGCCGCATGCCAGGTGGGACCCAGGGGCGCGCTGGCTTGTGGGAAAGCAAGCATCAGGGTCCAGCATGGCGCGACCCGGACCGCCTGTAGGCGTTCCTGAATTTCAGCGCCGACCTGTGAGGCGCGCAGCAGCGCTGCAGCCTGCACCGAAGGCAGGGCCAGCATGACTGCATCAAAGCCCGCATGAACCTGGGCCTGTGCTCCCGGCCCCTCGGTTTGCAACTGCCAGCGGCCGCT
>VGHR01000102.1 GCA_016868205.1 Betaproteobacteria bacterium | reverse complement strand
CACCGCCTGAGCACCCGCCTGCCCCAAGGGTCGATTCACGGTATGGCCCTGCGACAGGAGGGAAACGCAGCGGAGATCTCTCGCATGTTCCTATGGTGTCGCGCCCTGCAGTGACGCGCTGTCAGCGTTCTACGCAGCCCTGTGTGGGAGCCGCGCCCTCGCGGCGATGCGGCGCTTGTGCGCAGGCCTGATCGCGCCGAGGGCGGCGCTCCCACAGGGCGGCTCGGGACGCCCATCGGCAGGGCAGCAACAAAAAGATCGGCACCGCACCCAAGACGCTGATCCGACCAGCGCCGTCGGCTTACATGCCCACGTAGTTCGGCCCGCCGCCGCCCTCGGGCGTGACCCAGACGATGTTTTGCGTCGGGTCTTTGATGTCGCAGGTCTTGCAGTGCACGCAGTTCTGCGCGTTGATCTGCAGCCGCTGGCCGCCGCCGTCGGCCGCTACGAACTCGTATACGCCGGCCGGGCAGTAGCGGCTCTCGGGGCCGGCGTACTGGGCCAAGTTGGTGGCCACCGGCACGCTGGCATCCTTGAGCGTCAGGTGGGCCGGCTGGTTTTCTTCGTGGTTGGTGTTGCTGATGAACACGCTGGACAGCCGGTCGAAGGTGAGCTTGCCGTCGGGCTTGGGGTAGCTGATCTGCTGCATCTCGGCCGCTGGACGCAGCTTGGTGTGGTCTTTGACCGTGTTGTGGATGGTCCAGGGCGGAGTGCTGATGCCCACCTTGGGCAGGAACCAGTGCTCCACGCCGGTCATGAGCTTGCCCACGAGCGGGCTCTTCTTGAACCAGTTCTTGAAGTTGCGGTAGGTCCACAGCTCTTCGTGCAGCCAGCTGGTCTTGAACTTGTCTTCAAAGGCCGTGAGCTCGTCCTGGGCGCGGCCGGCAGTCACGGCCTCGAAGGCGGCCTCGCCGCAGAGCATGCCGCTCTTGATGGCGGCGTGGCTGCCCTTGATACGCGCGGCGTTCAGAAAGCCCGCGTCGCAGCCGACCAGCGCTCCCCCGGGAAACACGGTTTTGGGCAGGGCCTGCGGTGTGCCGTTGTTGAGCGCGCGGGCGCCATAGCCAATGCGCTTGCCGCCTTCAATGTGCGCACGGATGCTCGGGTGCGTCTTCCAGCGCTGCATTTCCTCAAACGGGCTCATCCAGGGGTTTTGGTAATCGAGGCCGATCACATAGCCCAGCGTGACCTGGTTGCCCTCGAGGTGGTAGAGAAAGCCGCCGCCAAAGGCCTCGTCATTGAGGGGCCAGCCGGCGGTGTGCACCACCAAACCGGGTTTGGCCTTGTCGGCAGGAATCTCCCACAACTCCTTGATACCGATGGCAAAGGTTTGCGCGTCCCTGCCTTTGGTGAGCTTGAACTGTTCGAGCAGCTGCTTGCCCAGGTGGCCGCGCGCGCCCTCGGCGAACACGGTGTACTTGGCATGCAGCTCCATGCCGAGCTGAAAGTTGTCGGTGGGCTCGCCGTCCTTGCCCAGGCCCAGATGGCCGGTGGCTACGCCTTTGACCGCGCCACGCTCGTCGTAGAGCACCTCGGCGGCGGTAAAGCCCGGGAAGATTTCAACGCCCAGCGCCTCGGCCTGTGTGGCCAGCCACTTAACCAGGTTGCTCAGCGAGATGACATAGCAGCCATCGTTGTGGAAATTGCGCGGCATCAGCCAGTCGGGTGTGCGCTGCGCGCCGGTTTCGGACAGCACCAGCAGGTCGTCGCCGGTGACTGGCTGGTGGAGCGGCGCACCCAGCTCTTTCCAGTTGGGAATGAGCTCATTGAGCGCACGCGGATCCATCACCGCGCCCGAGAGAATGTGCGCACCGGGCTCAGAGCCTTTTTCCAGCACCACCACCGAGACCTCCTGGCCCTTGTCTTGCGCCAACTGCTTGATGCGGATGGCCGTGGTCAGACCAGCAGGGCCGGCACCGACGATTGCCACGTCGTAGTCCATCGTTTCGCGTGGACCGAACTGGGCCAGCAGATCTGGGGGGGTCATGGGGGCTCCGGGATAATAAAGAGATTCGAGTGGCAATTTTATGCAAGACACTGCTGATTCGCTCGACCCTGGAAAAACTTGTAAATCCCATCTATCAGGAGCTCGTATGCGGATCGAGATCCCAGAAAAAAAGAAGTGGCTTTATGAAATGCAGTTGCCCGTGCGCTGGGGTGATATGGATGCGATGGGCCACCTGAATAACACCAGCTATTTTCGTTACATGGAGACCATACGCATCGATTGGCTCAACAGCTTCAATCAGGTGCCGGCCGCCGATCGGGAAGGCATTGTCATCGTCAATGCCTTTTGTAATTTCTACAAGCAACTCGAATACCCTGGTCAGGTACTGCTCAAGATGTACGCCAGCGATCCGGGCAGAACCACCTTTGAAACTTGGGTCACCATGGAGCGAGCCGATGCGCCCGGCTTTGTGCATGCGGCTGGCGGCGCGACCACCATGTGGGTGGATTTCCCCAATCAGAAGGCCTTGCCCTTACCCGAATGGTTGCGTGAGATGGTGACGCCCTGAATCAGGCCGATCGCCGCGAGGGTATTCGTGGGAGCGCCGCCCCGGCGCGATTTCGGCGCCCAGATCCCTATCAACCCTTCTGCTTGGGTACCCGTCCCATCAGATAGAACTCGGGGTTGGGCATCATGCCGGAGAAGCTGGCCATGCGGTTGGACAGGCCAAAGAAGGCGGTGATGGCGGCGATGTCCCAGGCGTCCTCGTCATCGAAGCCGTGGGCGTGCAGGGCGGCAAAGTCGGCATCCTCGATGTTATGGGAGTGCAGGCAGACCTTCATCGCAAAGTCCAGCATGGCGCGCTGGCGCGGCGTGATGTCGGCCTTGCGGTAGTTGACTGCCACCTGATCGGCCAGCAGCGGCTTTTTTTCGTAGATGCGCAGGATGGCCCCATGCGCCACCACGCAATACAGGCAGTGGTTGGCCGCGCTGGTGGCCGTGACGATCATCTCGCGATCGCCCTTGGTGAGATGACCCGTCTCCTTGAGCATCAGCGCATCGTGGTACGCAAAAAAAGCCCGCCATTCGGCTGGTCGGCGGGCCAGGGCCAGAAAGACATTGGGTACAAAGCCGGCTTTTTCCTGCACCTCCAGGATGCGCCCGCGGATGTCTTCGGGCAGGTCGGTCAGGGCAGGGTGGGGGTAGCGACTCATGATATGGGGCCTTGAATTCCAAACGGCCAATGATACGGGGCCCTATGCTTGGGACTTTTAATGTCTGGAGCCTAGCCAATGGACGATCGCAAACCTTCATCGCCGACCGACAAAGGTCCGGCCTACGACCGCGGCCTCAAGCTACGCAAGCAGGTGATGGGCGAGTCCTATGTGGCCCGCGCCCTGTCGGGTGTGACTGAGTTTTCAGAGGCGATTCAGGACCACATCACCCGCAAGGCCTGGGGCGATGTCTGGCAGCGCCCGGGCCTGGACCTCAAGACCCGCAGCATCATCACCGTGTCGATTCTGACCGCCCTGGGCAAGCAGCACGAACTCAAGGGGCATGTGCGCGGCGCGCTCAATAACGGAGTGACGCCGCAGGAGCTGCAAGAGTTGCTGCTGCACGCCGCGGTGTACTGCGGCATCCCCACGGCCGTCGATGCGTTTCGTACGGCGGCGGAGGTGGTGGACGGGGAGGGGCGGGCCTAGAGCACCCAGTGGGTCTTCCAGATGAGTTGGTCTCCCAACGCAAGGACCGTCGTCTGGCAGCTCTCAAGAATGATCACCTGATCGGCGATTTTTGAGAAGTCGTCATGGGTTGTGAATTTGCCCTCACTGCTGATAAACAGCCGGGTATCCGTCTTGCCATCGGCGTTGAAGTCGATCTGTTCAGATTGGATAAAGGCGCCCAGGTTCTCAAATTTATCCTGTGTCGCGATACCGAACAAATCGCGGAGGTTGATCTTGTCCGCCTGAGCCCCTGTGCCTATGTGGAAGTCCTTGATTCGATCGATATCGGGCGAGCCCGGTTGCCCAGCATCCCTGTGAAGCCAAACAAACTCATCGCCGCCCCCGCCGCCTGTAAAGGTCTGATTGCCAACGCGGTTGAGGAACAACTCGTTTTTGCCGGCTCCCTCGGG
The DNA here is from genome assembly GCA_016868205.1 of Betaproteobacteria bacterium. GTDB lineage: Bacteria > Pseudomonadota > Gammaproteobacteria > Burkholderiales > Burkholderiaceae_C > Polaromonas. The sequence continues at coordinate 5,421 of VGHR01000102.1, read as the reverse complement.
CGGAACGCTTGAGTCTGTCCATAGATCCTCGAGCCCGCTGCCGCGATCGATTCGGATCAGTTTATGGGCGATGCTCTCATTGCCTGCCTGATCAGCGGCCCACAGTGTGACGGTGTAGTAGCCATCGATCAAATCTTCAAGGCCCTCCTGCGCGAGTACGAGATCGTTTCCTGACTCCTTGAGCTCCACCCCCAGCAGCTTCGCCTTCCAGGATGAGGCGCCCTCCACAGCGAAGGCCAGCTTGACATCCTTGCCTGTGTCAGTAACCTCCAGGGCCAGCTTGCTTCCATCCGGATTGCCGAGCCTGATGCTCGGCGCCAGGGTGTCATAACTCAGCCCCAGCGTATTCGATGAGAGACCGCCGTTTCCCGCCTTATCGGTGTAGGTTGCGGCAGCTACCCCCAAAGAGGCTTTACCACTGTTGATGCCGGAGGTCGGCGTGAAAAGGGCCGTGCGGGTCAGTCCACTGCCACTCAAAGTCCCCAGTGTGCCGCCGCTGACGACGATGTCCTCGCGGGTAAAGCTGGTACTCGGGTCCTCGCTGAAGGTAAAGGTGATGAGGACGGTCTCGCCAGCCTTCAGGGTCGTTTTGTCGCTGGAGATGCGGAGGCTGGGAGGGGTCCCGACGCCACCGCCACCGCCACCGCCGCCACCACCACCACCCAACGCTGCAGCAGCCAAACCACCGGCGGCCAGACCTCCCGCACCGACACCGGCGGCAGCGGCCGCTGTACCCCCGGCTGCCGCACCTCCTACCGCCACGCCACCTGCGGCCCCGCCACCTGCAGCCAAGCCCGCAGCGCCGAGGGCGGCGAACTGTGTGCTGCCCAGCACATGCGAGATGGCCAGTCCATCGGCCATGGCCACAAGGTCATCGGCTTGCGCGGCAGTGCTGGGGATAAAGGGGTATGTGAGATTGTCTTCAGCCACCCCCGTGAAGTTGCCCGGGGCGACGGCATAGAAATCTTCCACGATGAGGTCGGGTTGCTCGGCTCGGAATTCATCCAGGTGGATGGCCAGATCCTTGCCGCGGCGGCGCGCATGTACCTGCTGAGGCGCGCGTCCGGTCGCCGCGTCGATCAGCAGATATTGCGCGCCCGGCACCGCTGTTACTTGGAGGGGGGCATTTCGGTCGGCCGGTAACGGCATCGTTACCGGTGCGACGGAGGGGGTCGTATTTGTGCCCTGTAATGGGGCTCGCGTGGCTTCGAGGATGGTGAGTTGGTAGGCCTTGGACTTCATGGCTCTGATGAATGGCGGATGGCAGTGATAACGATTTCGACGCGGCGATTGGGGGCATTACAGGCCCGTTGATCGTCCCGGCTTATGCCCTGTTTTTTGCAGTCGGCCACTAGCAGTTGCGCGATACCCAGACCTTCGGCTCTGATCTTGTGGGCCGGCAGGCCGCTGGTCATCAGGATCTTGCGCACTGTTTGGGCGCGCTCGTTGGCTATGCGCTGATGGGTTGCCGGCGGGCCCATCGGATCGGTGTGGCCCTGGATAACCACGCTTTGAATGTGATGAGGCCGCTCACGCAGGGTGCGCGCAATGCGTACCAGTTCGGCGTGTCCCTGGGGGCTGAGATCCTTGACCCGGTAACCGCCAAACCGAAACAGCATTTCGCCAGACAGTGTGTGGCGCCGTTTTTCGGGCAGCGAACTCGGAACGGGATCGTCGGCGGCCGGCTTCCTGGGGGTGGCCGCTACGGCGGTCTGTGCCAAGCCGGCAGTCGGGGGCACGGCTTGGGGTGCGCTGGGGCTCGATGCCAGCGGCGCGGCCGCCATGAGTGTTTCACCGGGTGGGGCGGTGCGACATTCCTGCCCCGAGGGCAGACGAGACAAGGCATGGACCTGGCGTCGCAGGCCTTGCATCGAGGGCTGGGGATCTCCGGAGGCGGCCCTGAAGGGTCGGGGAGCCGTGGGTGCAGCCACTTCGATGTAGGTGATGCTGTTGGATTTGACCTCGATCAGCAAGCTGGGCCGCTGCCGCAGTCCGTTGGTGGCTTGACCGCCGACCTTGAGTTCAATCAGGCCTGGGCAGACTTGCGCTTCTGAAAACCCGCCGGGCAACAGCGAGGTGTGGAGGCGCTCGTCAACCAGGATATCGGTGGGCAGGGTACCGGACAGACCTGAACTGGCCTCGGGGCGGCGGATGAAAACGATCAGGCCCGCGTTCTGGGCCAGGCTTAGTCGGGGGGTGTCCTCCGCGCTGGCAAAAGTTTCCCATTTGTAGGGTGAAGTCTGTGTGTGGCCAGCCACAGACAGAAGACAAAGACAGGTTGCGATGCTGGGGGCCAGAAGGCGGCTCAGGGGCAGACTCATCGGCATGGGGGTTGGGATTCCGTTTGTGTAATTCCGGCTCTTAAAGCGGCCAGATTGTGGCTCAGTGTATTTAAAAAATATAAGTATTTTTTAAAAACAAATATAAATATTGTATTTTTTGACTCTATGGCGGCGCTTGGGAGGACCTGCGCAGGGACTTAGCCCACGAGCAGCTTGTGCACCAGGTCGGCCGTGCTGGAGGCCCGGTATTTGCGCATCAGGCTGGCCCGGTGGATTTCCACGGTGCGATGGCTGATGCCCAGGGCCCGCCCGATGGTCTTGGCGGTCTGGCCCTCCATGAGGTGCGCTGCCACTTCGCGCTCGCGCGGAGTCAGTTCGGCGGTGACTGGACGGCGCGAACTCAGATCTTCGAAGCTCCAGATGCCCGCCTCATGGGGGGCCTGCGGGTTGAGGGCGCGGCCGGTGACATGACACCAGAAGTTCTCGCCAGCGAGCCGACCGCCGAGGCGACGCATGATCCGGTCGTCGGCGTAGACGCCGCGACTGCGCAGGATGGTGGTCAGCCTTTGTCCCATGCGCTCATACTCGTCGGCGCTTGGGTAAAGGATGCGAAAGGATTGGCCCAGGAGTTCATCGCGCCCAGCGCCAAACATTTCGCACAGACGCTGATTGCAGTCGACCATGATGCGTTGACGCGAGAGCACCATGCCAATGGGCGCCAGATCGAAGGCCAGACGGTAATCGGCCTGAGGCGATGCTGCTCTGAGCGGCTCCCGGGCCTCTTCAGTTCGGTTGGCCATGGGGGTTTTTAATTAGGCAATACTACGTAATCAGGTACGTAGTATCGTAGGCGCTGATCGGGCCAAGTTCAAGGAGGCCCGTTTCGGATCTTGATGTTCAGGAGGCGTTCGTGAAGAAGATTTTTCCGTCGGCCGCAGCTGCGCTTGAGGGCGTGGTACAGGACGGCCAGTTGATCGCCGTCGGCGGCTTTGGCCTGTGTGGTATCCCCGAGGCCCTGATTGACGCGCTGCGCGACAGTGGCGTTAAGAACCTGACCGCTATTTCCAACAATGCCGGCGTCGACAGCTTTGGCTTGGGCAAGCTGCTGGAGACGCGGCAGATCCGCAAGATGATCGCCAGCTATGTGGGTGAGAACAAGGAGTTCGAGCGTCAGTATCTGGCCGGTGAGCTCGAGCTCGAATTCACGCCGCAGGGTACGCTGGCTGAAAAGCTGCGCGCCGGCGGGGCCGGTATTGCGGCCTTCTTCACCAAGACCGGGGTCGGGACCCTGGTGGCCGAAGGCAAGGAGACGCGCGAATTCGAAGGCGAAACCTATGTCATGGAGCGCTCGCTGCTGCCCGAGGTGTCTCTGGTCAAGGCCGATATCGCCGACACCTCGGGCAATCTCCGGTTCCGCTACACCGCGAGAAACTTCAACCCGGCAGTGGCCATGGCCGGCAAGGTCTGCATTGTCGAAGTCGAGAAGATCGTGCCCCTGGGTCAGTTGCACCCTGACGATATTCATCTGCCGGGCATCTATGTGCACCGGTTGGTGCTCAATACTCAACCGGAAAAGCGCATCGAGAAGCGCACCGTCACCGTCAAAGCAGGAGTCTGAACCATGCCCTGGACCCAAGAACAGATGGCTGCGCGCGCTGCGCAGGAGTTGCAGGACGGTTTTTATGTCAACCTGGGCATCGGTATTCCGACTCTTGTGGCCAATTACACCGGTGACAAAGAGGTTTGGCTCCAATCGGAGAACGGCATGCTCGGTATCGGCGCGTTCCCGACCGAGGATCAGGTCGATCCGGATCTGATCAATGCGGGTAAGCAGACGGTGACGACCATCGCCGGCTCGTCGATCTTTGGCAGCCATGACAGCTTTGCCATGATTCGCGGCGGCAAGATCAACCTGTCCATTTTGGGCGCCATGCAGGTCAGCGAGCGCGGTGACCTGGCCAACTGGATGATCCCGGGCAAGATGGTCAAGGGCATGGGCGGGGCGATGGATCTGGTGGCCGGCGTGCCGCGGGTGATCGTTCTGATGGAGCATGTGGCGCGCAAGAAGGACGGAAGCGAGGATCACAAAATCCTGACTCAGTGCACCTTGCCCCTGACCGGGGTGGGTGTGGTCGATCGCATCATCACCGACCTCGGCGTGATGGATGTCACCCCACAAGGCCTGAAGGTGGTTGAATTGGCCCCCGGCGTCAGCCGTGAGTTGATCGCATCGAAGTCCAGCGTCAACCTGATCTTCTGATCCGCGCTGACCGGCCGCGATGAGCGACGAGCTGATTGGCTATCTGCTGGCGGTCTGTAGCTTGAGCAGCTTCACCCTGTCGATCATGGTCACACGGCTGGCCTCGCCGCATTTGTCGATGCCCCTGGGCTTTGTGGTGTCGACCACCGTCAATGTTCTGGTGGCCAGCCTGATCGTTGTGGCGGATCAAGTGTGGCAGCCGCATCCGATTGGCTGGCACGCCCAGGCCTTCTGGGCGTTCGTGGCGGCGGGAGTGTGCGCCACCTTCATGGGGCGATGGCTGTTCTACGAAGCGGTTTCGCGCTTCGGTCCGGAGCGCACCAGCGTCTTTCAGATCGGTATTCCGGTCTTCACTGCTGCGCTGGCGTGGTTGTTGTTTGATGAGCGCCTGAGTCTGCCTGCTTTGGTCGGTATGGCTCTGTCGGTCACGGGCTTGCTGATCGTCGGCCACAAGCGCGGCGCTCTCCGGCTCGGCTCGTCCGGCGGGGGGTTTTCTTTGGCGAACTCGCTGCTGATCCTCGGTTTTGGCAGCTCGGCGGCCTACGCCAGCGGCAATCTGATGCGCGGCTATGCGGTGCGCGAGTGGCCCGAGCCGGTCATCGGCGCCCTGGTGGGGGCGGTGGCCGGACTGATCCTGCATGTGGCGATCACGCCCGGCAAGGGTGATTTGCTGGCGCAGTTGATGCGCGCATCGCGGCGCGGCCTGCTGATGTTCGCTGTGGTGGGCCTGGGTAACATCGGCGGCCAGATTTTCAGTATTGCCTCCATGCGCTACATCCCGATCAGCATCGCGGTCCTGATCGGAATGTGCACGCCGCTGCTGGTGTTTCCGCTCGGTCGCTTGATGTTGGCTGACAGCGAGCCCTGGACCTTTAAGCT
>VGHR01000101.1 GCA_016868205.1 Betaproteobacteria bacterium | reverse complement strand
TGGTGTGTTTCGCCTTGCACCAGAAGTGTTGAAATGGTTTGATCGAAAGGCCGAGCGCGACCATGAACTTGCCATGCAGGATAAGGCGCTTGATTTTGAGAAGCTGCGCGGCGCCCAGCGCATGGAACAACTTGGTGCTGAATCCGATGCGGCGTGGAATGTGGGTGCACTCGAAGCGCTGAAGGCGTCCGTGACTGCGCAAGCGCAACGAAGCGGTGTGAAGTGGGTCGATGCGCTTTCCGCAAGTGTGCGTCCGGTGATCACCTACTGGTTCATGGCGTTGTACTGCGCTGCTAAGTCCGCAGCCTTTGCCGCCGCGGTGACCGCAGGCGCAGGCTGGGGCGAGGCCATCCTGCATGCCTGGACTGACGCCGATCAGGCGCTTTGGGCCGGTGTTCTCAACTTCTGGTTCCTCGGTCGCGTCTTTGATCGGGTGCGGTCATGACTGACATTCCTCAGGTCGCAATTGAGCTCGCCAAGCGCTTCGAAGGCTTCTGCCGCGTACCCAAGAACGATCCTCGAGCGCATCCCTACATTTGTCCGGCTGGATTCTGGACGATTGGGTATGGTCACCTTTGTGATCAATCGCATCCGCCGATAACCCCGGCTGAGGGCGAGGCCTACCTGGCGCAAGACATGCAAGCCGCTCTGAACGCAACCCTGCGTTTTTGCCCGGTTTTGGCTTCTGAGCCAGATGCCCGACTGGGAGCAATTGTGGACTTTACGTTTAATCTGGGATCTGGGCGTCTTCAGACTTCCACCCTCAGGCGTAGGATCAATCAGCGCGACTGGGCTGGCGTGGCCTTCGAACTTAGGCGGTGGGTATACGGTGGCGGGAGAGTGCTTGCGGGGCTGGTTGCGCGGCGGGAGGCCGAGTGCAGGTTGATTGATCCGACGTAGTTAATGGCGCCTCTCGGCCATCAAGCGACACTCGGCCCAGAGCCGCAAAGCGGTCGCTCAAGGCACACGCGCAGCAGTTGCAACGAGCCTCCTGTCCAGGAGCCATGTTGGGTCTGGCCCAGAGGCGCGTAGTACCTGGCCGCCGTTGCTCAGCAAACTCGTGCGAAGCTCGAAAAAGCATGCAGACTTCATTGTCCCAGTGAGGCTGTCGCGCAGGATCTCCGCTCAGCCGCGCGCTGCTGTGGACGCCCCTTGTTCAGCAAGCAACCGCCGTGGGCATCAGACTGCGCAAGGGCACGGAAGTGTCGGCCAGTTGATCTGCTGACGCTACGACGCCACGCTCCATCAATTCCCTCAACGGGCGAACATCGCGGGCGGAATTGATGGAGACGACACCGTCAATGGTGCCTTCAGGTGCCAGGGATATCACGCACCCCTTGCCTTGCAAGGGCGTACCTCGCATGACTAAGCGCCCCCATCCGACAGGCGCTCCCAGTGCCTGCACGTTGTGCTCGTACTGATCGGACCAGAACCAAGGCACTTCCGCATAAGGCACACCAAGGTTGACCATGTTGCGTGCGGCGACCACGGCCTGGCTTTCTGCGTTTTTCCACGATTCCAGCCGCACTCGCCGCCCGATGAGGCGATTTGGATGGTTGGTCACATCGCCCGCGGCGAAGATCAGCGGATCGGACGTACGGCACTGGTCGTCGACCACGATGCCGTTGTCAATAGCGAGACCCGACTGCTCGGCCAGTTCCACATTGGGCACGATGCCAATGCCGATCACCACCGCATCGGCCTGCAATCTGCGGCCGTCCGCAAGGTGTACGACACCGACGCGACCCAGGTTATCCGTTCGAGCCTCGAACCCAACGATTCGCGCGTCGACTTCGATCTTCACGCCACGGTCTTCATGCGCCTTGGCCAGCCACTGTGCCACCTCTCGCGGCAATGCGCGGCCCAGGATGCATGGCCCCGCTTCAAGCACCGTGGTCACGCAGCCGTGTCGTACAGCCGCGGCGGCCACTTCCATTCCGATGAAGCCGCCGCCAACGATTACGACGTTCGCGCCAGGCTGCAACGAGTCCCGAAGCGCCAGGCTGTCATCCAGGCTTCGCAGCACGTGCACGCCCTTCAATCCTTCGCCGGGTAGGCAGGTCTTGCGGGGGCGTGAGCCCGTCGCCAGAAGAAGCCTGTCGTAGCTGAGTGTCAGTCCCGATGCCAGTTCCACCCGACGGCCAGGGCGGTCGACCGCCAGTGCCCTTTGAGACGTCAGCACCTCGATTCGTTGTGCTTCGTAGAAGGCCTTGTCCTCGATGCTGGCGTACGCCGCCGACTGCTCGCCTAGCAAGATTTCCTTGGACAGGGGCGGACGATCATAGGGCACGTGCGCCTCCTCGCAGACCAGCGTCACCCGACCCGCATAGCCCTCCGAACGCAGTGTTCGAACCGCCCTGGCGCCTGCCTGCCCACCACCAATCACCAACATTGCATTCATGTCGTCCTCAAGGGTTAACCCTGGTCATCGTCCGCGCGCAGCAGACAGGGCACACGCGGGTGCAAGTCCACATTCAAGTGGGTAGGAACGAGTGCGTCAACACGCTTGCAACGGACCCCATGCACTTCAACAGGAATCCGCATTGCCACCGCAGTTTTGGGCATTGGCTGAGAACACGGGTACCCGAAGAATACGCTTCCATGGACCGGAAGTGGAGCCGGTGCTGAAGACTTACCCAGCGCACCCTCGGCATCAACCGCACAGTCGCGATCGAAGACCGCGGCGAAGGATCAGGAGACAGACTCGTGGCCAAGATACTGATGATCGTTTCAAGCGCCAGGGCCATCACCCTGGCGAGCGGCAAGCCGCACCCCACTGGCTACTGGGCCGAGGAAGTCGCCAAGCCTTTGCGGCACTTCAAGGCAGCAGCTGCCGAGGTTCAGATCTACACGCCCGACGGACAGCCGCCTCGGGCAGACCTCTACAGCCTGGAGCCCAAGTTCCATCACCCTGATGCGGACCGTGACTTCCTTGCTTCGGTGATGCGCAGCTTCGCGACGGACCCGGAAGACGTTCGCATCACGCTCGAACACCTGACGGAACTGAACCTGATTGCTGCACGTCGCGTGCATCAGGCGCTCGTCGACGCTGACATGGCTCGCCCAGTTGCAACAGCGCTGGTCCAGCGCGCTGCACGGCAGGCCTGGCGCACGCGCACCGACTTCGTGTCAGCGCTCAATGCCGAGCCGGCTGCCACAGATCGACTCGACCCGGGTCGGTTGCAGGCGCTTGTGGCCGAAGTGGATGCCGTGTGCGTTCGGCGCGCGGGGGAAATGGCGGCGGAGTTGGGGGCGCACTCCGGCCTGCAAAACCCCAAAGCGCTGGCCAGCCTGACCGAGGCGCAACTTCAACACTTCGACGCGGTGTTCATCCCAGGCGGCCACGGCCCCATGGTGGACATGACAAACAACTCTGAGGTGGCGCGCGTGATCCGCCACTTCCACGCCCGAAGGCAACCGGTCGCAGCCCTGTGTCACGCGCCCGCTGCACTGTTGTCCGTGGGCGAGGATCAGGAAGGTCGCTGGCTTTTCGACGGCTACCGAATGACAGCATTCCTGGACGAAGAGGAAGAGCAGACCATCATTGGCAAGGCCGGACCTCCCTGGTGGCTGGAAACCGACCTCAAGAATGCTGGGGGCGTGTTCGACCCGGCGCCGGCCTGGTCCTCGCATGTGGTCATCGACCGTAACCTGCTGACGGCACAGAACCCTGGTTCGTCCGAGGCCATGGCCGATGCGCTGCTCAAGAAGCTCGAAGGGGTCGCAGCATGAACACGTCCAACCAAGTAGTCGCACCGGCCGGCGAGGCCTTTATCGCGGGCTTTCTGTCTCACGACTTCGCGAGCGCATTGGCGTTGGCAACCCCCGATGCGCGCTTCGAGATCCTGCCGCTCGGGGTGGCGGGCAGCCTCGCGATCGAGGGCAAGTCGTTCTTCGCAGACCTGTCGGCGGCCTTCCCCGACCTGGGTTTCACGCTCACGCACCAGTTCACCACCAGCGACGGAAGCACCTGCGCCCGTGTGCGCATCGAAGGCACGCAAGCCGGCGACTTCCGTGGTCTGGTGAACCAGGAGAAGCACATGGACCTGGAGGGCGGGTGGCTGATCCGCACGCAGGCCGGCAAGGTCACCTCCGTGCGCGTCTTCTGGTGCCAGAACATGCTCTACCGGCGCTTCGCGGTCAAGCGCAACGACCAGATCACGATCACCGCCTGAGGGAGACCGGCCAATGAACCCATCCACTCAACCCGTCCGGCGCTTCTTCGAGGCCTACAAGGCCCACGACCTGGATGCCATGGTCGCCATGTGCGACTTCAATGCGGACATGGACTATGTGCCCTTCGAGGTGGCACGACGCCAGCGTGTGGTGCGCGGAACCGGCAAGGTACACGGTATCGGCAAGACCATCTGGAGCGCGCTGATCGATGCGTTCCCCGACCTTAGCAACGACATCACCTGGATCGACGCCGACGGCCAGGGCAACGTCGCGGTCGAAGTCCACATTGGCGGCACTCAGGCCAAGGCCTTCGGAACCATTCCTGCAGCCAGCCAGCGCTACTGGGTACCGCACCTGTTTACCTTCAAGGTCAACGACCGCGGGCTCATCACCGGCATCTCGGCCTTCTGGGATGGCGCGGACATGAACCGTCAGCTCGGCTACGCCGAGGTTGACTGATCCGGCCCCTTCGTCACCAGTCACTTACCAAGAAAACGCGCGCAGCGCGCGAGAACAAGGAGATTTCATGAGCAAGCTAAAGCGCGAAGAGTGGTACGACATCTATCGCGACGTGAACTGGACGCCGCGCTATGTCGATCACGAGGCGATTTTCCCGGAATGGTGGTCGGGCACGGGCAAGATCCCTCTCGAGGCCTGGGCCGAGTGGGATGAACCTTACAAGGTCTCGTACTCCGAGTACGTGGTCACGCAGCGGGAGAAGGAGGCCTCCGCCTTCGCGGTGAAGTCGGCACTGAAGCGCTCCACGATCTTCGACAAGCTCGACGAGGGCTGGAAGTCGGTGTCCAAGGAGCACTACGGCGCGACCTCGCTCGTGGAGTACATGGCCGTGCTGGCCGAGCTGCGCATGGCCCGCTTCGGTCTGGCCGGCGCCTGGCGCCACATGGCCACCTTCGGTGCCTTGGACGAGATTCGCCACGCGCAGCTCGACCTGCTTTTTGCGCACGAGTTCATTCCCAAGGACCCGCAGTTCGACTGGGCCCAGAAGGCCTATCACACCAACGAGTGGGGCGTGGTGGCCGCGCGCGCGCTGTTCGACGGCCTGATGAGCAACCCAAGCGCCGTGGACACGGCGATCCAGTTGCCATTCACCTTCGAGACCGGCTTCACCAACCTTCAGTTCGTGGGTCTGTCCGCCGATGCCATGGAGTCGGGCGACTACAACTTCGCCAACATGATCTCCTCGGTGCAGACCGATGAGGCTCGCCACGCGCAGCAAGGGCATCCCACGATGCAACTGCTGATGGAACACGACCCCAAGCGGGCCCAGTGGCTGGTCGACAAGACCTTCTGGCTGTCGGCCAGGCTGTTCGCGATCCTCACCGGCCCGGGGATGGATTACTACACCCCCCTGGAACACCGCAAGCAGAGCTTCAAGGAGTTCATGGAGGAGTGGATCGTCAACCAGTACGCCCGCACCCTGAAGGACTTCGGCCTGCGCGAGCCCTGGTACTGGGACGAGTTCATGCGCGGGCTCGAAACCTGGCACCACTCGCTGCACCTCGGGGTCTGGTTCTGGCGCCCGACCGTCTGGTGGAAGCCTCAGGCCGGTATCTCGAAGGCCGAGCGGGCGTGGCTGAACGACAAGTATCCGAACTGGGAACAGCAGTTCGGCCCGATCTGGGATCAGCTCATCGCCAACGTCAATGCCGGCCGGATCGACAAGACCTTGCCAGAGACGTTGCCCTGGTTGTGCGAGACCTGCAATCTGCCCATTGGTACCGCCGGGGCGCCCGGCCACGCGCACCATCCGGTGCGGGCCTACAGCATGAACTACGGTGGGCGCATGCACCACTTCTGCTCCAAGCCTTGCCGCCAGATCTGGTGGGAGGACAAGGACACGCTCCATCAGGATACGATCATCATGCGACTGCTCACGGGCCAAATTCAGCCCCCGACCGTGCCCGGAATCCTGGGCTACATGGGGCTGACCCCGGAAGTGATGGGCGACGACGCCTACGGCTATGCCTGGGCGAAGGAATACGTGACAGACACCTTGCGCCAAGTGGCCAAGGAAGCTGCGGCCGCCGGCTCAGTGCCTGCCAAGTAAGGGGAGCGAACCATGGGCAATCCCGTTCCAATCAACGCCATGTTCGATGGCGACTTCGTCACCCAGTTGGTGCTGGTCGAGGACACCGACACGATGCCTCAGGTGGCGGAGAAAGTCGCCTACCACGTGGTCGGTCGTCGGCTCCCACCTCGCGACGCACCAATGCACGTGCGTTACGAAGGCCAGCGTGTTCCGGATGATCGGACGGTCACATCGGCTGGCATCGGGCCGTTGCATAACGTCTACGTCGGCTATGACGCGAAGGGACAGTCATGAAGGACGCCGTTGGACCAGTGCTGCGGATGAGCAGCGAAGTGGATGCCATCGTGGCCGCCATTCGTGAGGACAACCCCGACCAGGAGGTCGAGGTGGTCGATCGTGGCGCCTACGTGCGCGTGCAGACCCCTGGGTTCATGCGCCTGACCCGCAAGACGCTGGCCGAACAAGTGGGTCGTGACTACGAGCTGCGGGAACTGGAAGCCTTGCTGGCCTCGTTCGCAGGCCGCATCAAGACCTCCAGCGACGAGATCGTCTGGGCCCTGGAAACCCGTACCGCTTGAGGACACCCCATGAGTGAAGCTGCCCAACCCAAGCCGAAGAAGCTGCGCACCTGGAGTGCGTTTGGCGAGATCCGCAAGGTGCCATCTGAATACGAGGTAGTCACCCACGACACCAACTACTCGATGCGCGCCGGCCGCGCCGCGGCATTCGAGTCCAACCCCACTACGCCCGCCAACATCTGGTACCGAACCTACCGCGAAAACTCGCCACTCAAGTGCGAGACGTGGAACGGATTTCGCGACCCCGCGGAAACGACCTACCGGAAGTATGTGACCCAGCAGGACGGCCAGGAAGCGGTTCTGGACGGCGTGGCGCATGAGTTCAGCAGCACACGACACGACGCCCAACTCGACACGGCATGGGTCGATGCGTTGGGGCAGTGGCTGGTGCCCCAGCGCTTCGTGGCCCATGCGTTGCAGATGACGCAGGCCTATCTGGGCACGATGGCGCCAAGCTCCTACATCACCAATGCGGCGGCCTTCGGCGCGGCAGACCTGCTGCGCCGTGTCTCGAGAACGGCGTACCGCACGCGACAGTTGCAGATCGCCCATCCGGGTGTCGCAGGCCTGTTTGCCGGGCGCGCCACCTGGGAAGACGGCCCGGCCTGGCAGGAAGTGCGCAAGGTCCTGGAGTACTCTTTGGTGGCCTACGACTGGGCCGAAGGTTTTTGCGCCGTGAACTTGGTGCTGCGACCTGCGCTGGATGAACTGCTGCTGCGTCAGTTTGGTCGCATTGCCGAGGCACGTGGCGACGGTCAGACCTGGCTGGTGCTGTCGAACCTGCTCGAAGACTCGGCGAGGCACGCGCGCTGGAGCGTGGCGCTGGCCCGATATGCCATCGCACAGCGCCCCGAGAATCGAGACGTGCTGGCGCGCTGGGGGCAGCGTTGGGTGCCGATGGTCAAGCATGCCATCGAGGAGACGGCGAAGGCCATGTCCGGTACGGGCCTAGTGGCCGAAGGGCAGCGGGCCGGCATCATCGGATCGTGCCTGGATGCTCAGCAGACGGTGTGGCATCAGTCAGGCCTGGCCTACAATCGGAACTGACGCTGGCCGTCGGCCGCAAACGAGCCCTGCGGGCGAGCCCATCATGTCCATCCTCGAGATACCGAACGCCCATGCTCTGACCACCCTCGTCGAGCGCATGGTGCGAAACCAGGGGCCCAACGAAACCCCCTGGCCCGGTCTGACCGCGTACCGCTTCGACGAGCCTTGTCCGCCCCACTGGGACCAGGTAGGTTCGATGTCGCTGTGCCTGGTCTTGCGCGGGCGCAAGCGGGTGGTCATCAATGGCCGCGAGCTGTTCTACGACCCATTGCATTACCTGGTCATGACCCGGGCCATGAAGCTGGAGGCGGAGATCCTGGAGGCGCGCCCCGACGCACCTTTCCTGTCTTTGGTGCTGCAGATTCCTCCAGTGGTGATTGCAGAGATGCTGGGAGAAATGCGTGGCAGCGAGCCACCACCGAGCAATCGCCCACTGCCGCCCTCGGCCATCACGGATGCCTATGTCGCGATCATGTCCGAGGACCTGCACCAGGCGGTTCAGCGCTTCATGGTCAGCCTGCTGAAACCCGACGAGCGACGCGTCATCGCACCGTTGGCCCTGCGTGAACTGATCTACCGCCTGATCATGCACGGCCAGGGGCAACGCATGGCCGAGGCTGCCTTCAGCGAACGCTGCACCCGAAGGGTGATGGCCGCACTGAACTTCATCCGCAGCGAGTACGAGCGCCAGATCTCGATCGAAGACATCGCGGCGGCAGCCAACGCCAGCCCATCATCGTTGGCCCACTCCTTCAAGGAAGTGGTCGGGGTGTCGCCGCACCATTACCTGAAGAAGCTGCGACTTGAGAAGGCCCGCTTGCTCATGCTGCGCGACGGCCATTCCGTTAACGACGCAGCCCAGCTGACGGGTCACGTCAGCGCCCCCCACTTCAGGCGCGAATTCAAGAAGTACTTTGGTGAGCCGCCAGCGGCCTATATGCAGTCCATGAAGTACGTCGCGCAGTTAGGTCTCGCCGACGCGACCAGCCCCAAGCATTGAAGAGTGAGATGGATCCCAAATCATGACCTGGCATCCTGTGATTCAAGAAGACGACCTCTGGGAAGGCGAACTGCGCGGTGTGACGGCCGGTACCGTGAAGATCATGCTGGTCAATGCAGGGGGGCGCATCCGCGCCTTCAGGGACGAGTGCCCCCACAAGGGGACGCCGCTCTCAGATGCAGATTTCGACGGCTCCACGATCGTGTGTCCCACCCACAACTGGGAGTTCGACGCCTGCACGGGTTGTGGAATCAACCCGGGTGACAGCCAGTTGATCGTTCACGAGGTTCGCGTGGAAGGCGGGACTGTCGTGGTTTGCGACAAACCGTCACCGGCGGCTGCCTGAAGTACAGGGGTGCTCGCACATGTTGGCGTGGCACGTTCGTCGATCTGGTAGTGCGATTCGCATGGTCAAGCGCGGCCTTGATCCTCCCTAGCAGCCCGCCCCGTCCCGCATCTGCGGCATCGGGCTAGTTGCCAACCCACCGCTGGAAAGGCACGTCGTGGGACGTGCTGCACTCAACTGCAGGGTAGCGGCCACCGATCCGTTTCGGGAAAGCGACATCAGTGTCCGCTTCCTCGACGCTCAGGTGGCTGCTGTGGGTCGAAAGCTGCCCCATGCGGGAGAAGTCAGTTCGAATCCCCGACCCCACCAAAAATAGGGGGGTCGAAAACTGAGCGAGTTAGTTAAACAATCGCTTCTACCCCGCCAGAA